>JAIPIO010000273.1 GCA_021734595.1 Kiritimatiellales bacterium
AGGCGGCACCATCAGGTGCCGTGACGGCAGCCAATTGTTCCCGGTTGAGTTCTTCTTCAAAATTCATGCAGGGGAGATTAGCGAAACACGCACGAGGCGGGAAGCCCCGTCTACGATTTCTCTCCGTCGAAGAACCTGCGCAGGGTGATGGGATCCAGCGTTTCGCCGAGGCTGACATTCGCGCTGGCGAGCACCTCCTCGGTGATATCGACCTTGGCAAGCCCGAGCTCCTGGGGTGACGACCCATCGTTAATCATCAGGTCGTAGATCTTCTTGGCGGTAACGTGCTCCGGTGCCTGCAGCAGCGCGTAGGAACCCGGTTCGCCTGCGCTGACTTGGCCGAGCAAGCGGGCGTTGGCAAGTATCTGGATAACTTCATTCGTCAGGCGGATGGGAATATTGTTTTCCCGGGCGAAGCCTATGGAATCGAACGTGGGTTCCGCGCTTTGGAAAACACGCACGGCTTCCTTCATTACGGTAAAGGCCACCCAAAGCTTGGACACCATACTGGCACGGGCGGAGCGGACCTCCTCCTGATAGGTTTCCCGATTCTGGATGGCAAAAGCCAGTTCGGCACCGAAAAGCAGGATCGTCCAACTCATCTGCAACCAAAACAGGAATATTGGGATGTAGGCAAACGTCCCATAGATCTTTCCCAGCTTGGTTACACCTATTCCAGCCTTGATCATCAGGACTTGAAAGATCGTTGCCAACACGGCGCTTACGGCAGCCCCGATGAACGCCGCCTTGAACAACACCCGCGTGTTTGGCAAAAACATGAATATGGCAACAAAGGCAAGACTGAGTGCAAAAACCGGCGTTATTCGGATGACAATTTTGACGATAGGTCCGAGCCAGTCCATCTGCCCAAGAAATGCCATGATCGTTGGTGTGGCGGCGGTCGCGACCAGCATTAGTGCCGGCGCAATCACCAAGACGGACAAATAGTTCCGAACCTTGTCGGCTAAGCTTCTGGAAGATTGCACGCCCCATATTTGGTTGAATGATTCTTCGATACCGCTAAGCAATTTGAAAATGATATAGAGCAATAAGACCCCGCCAACCCCGCTGACGGTCGCCAAGTCGACTTTTTCCACTACGTCGATCAGCGTTTGCACGAAAGGCAGAATGTCCGGCATCCCAGCCGCGATTTCCAGCAATTTGTTGCTGGCAGCATTGAAGCCAATCGCGCTGGAAATGGAAAAGACGATGGCGAGCAAGGGAACCAGTGCCATCAGCGTGGCAAATGTTAGGGCCGAGGCGTGCAGTTTGCAGTTGTCCTCCTTGACGCCTTTGAGGACGAGGTGGATTACGCGCAACACCTCGACTCCCCAAGCGTGGAATCTGGAGTTGTGGCCAACGTCGATCCGCCACAGGTCGTGTTGCAGGAAGTGGATCAGTTTCTTAATCTGTTCAATGGCTTTCGTCATAGAAAATCTCCCGCTGTTTGTTCACAACGGGAGAACTTTAATGACTGTACAGGTATTTGAAAAGTCTAATCCTCGTAGCCGTTCGGGTGTTTCTGGTGCCAGTCCCACGCGCTCTGTACGATCGTCTTGAGATCGGCAAACTGCGGGTTCCAGCCGAGGACGGTCTTCGCCTTGGTGGCATCGGCGACCAACTTGGCGCAGTCGCCGGCGCGGCGCGGCTGGCTTTCCGCCGGAATCGGATGACCGGTCACCTCGCGGCAGACTTCAATGACTTCCTTCACGGTGTAGCCGTCGCCGTTGCCGAGATTGAATGCGCCCGAGATGCCGGGTTTGAGGGCCAGAATATGCGCCTGCGCGAGATCCTTGATATGGATGTAGTCGCGCACACAGGTACCATCGCGGGTTTCGTAATCCTCGCCGAAAATATAGATCTTCTCGCGCTTGCCCTGTGCAACCTGAAGTATGAGCGGGATCAGGTGGCTCTCGGGATCGTGTGCTTCGCCATACTGTTCCGCCGCACCACAGGCGTTGAAGTAGCGCAGGAACACGCATTCCACGCCGTGGATCTCCTGCGCCCACGAAAACATTTTCTCGCACAGCAGCTTGGATTCGCCGTAGACGCTTTCCGGCTTCTGCGGCAGGCTTTCGTCCATCGGCACCCGCTCCGGTGTGCCGTAGGTGGCGCAAGTGGAGGAAAAAATCAGTTTTTTGCAACCGGACTCAACCATGGCGCTCATCAGGTTCAGCGATCCGCTCACGTTGTTTTCGAAAAACGGCATCGGCGTTACCATCGATTCGCCCACCTCGATGTAGGCCGCAAAATGGATCACCGCCTCCGGCCGTTCCGCCATCAGCGCGCTGCGGATATCCTCCTTGTGGCGCAGGTCGCCTTGCATGAATTTCGCGCGCGGATCGACCGCCGCCCGGTGACCGCGCTCAAGATTGTCGTACACCACCACTTCGTGACCTTCGCCGCAGAGCATCTGGGTCGTCACACTGCCAATATATCCGGCTCCGCCGGCAACTAAAACCTTCATTGTCCCCTCCTTTTTCAAACATCACTTGAACACCCGACTAGAGCAGAAGTTTCCAGCCATTGGAAGAAATATTCCAATGGCTGGAAGATGCGGGACCGAGAGTTCCAGACCCTGGAAAATAGTTTCCAAGGTCTGGAAAACGCCACTACCCCTTGAGCACGGCGCCGTTGCTGGCGTTGGTGGCCATCTTGGCGTAGCGCGACAACCAACCGCTGGTGAAGCGCGGAGCGGGCTCTGTCCAATCCTTCTTGCGCTCGGCCAACTCTTCATCGGAGAGTTGCACGGCCAGCTTGTTGTTCGGAATGTCGATCTCGATAATGTCGCCTTCCTTCAGCAGACCGATCGGGCCGCCCTCCGCCGCTTCCGGCGAGATGTGGCCGATGCAGGCGCCGTGCGTTCCGCCGCTGAAGCGGCCATCGGTAATCAGCGCCACGCTTTCGCCGAGCCCCTGCCCCATGATGTAGGAGGTGGGTGCGAGCATTTCCTGCATGCCGGGTCCGCCCTTGGGACCTTCGTAGCGGATGACCACCACGTCGCCGGCCTTGACCTTGCCGTCGAGGATTCCTTCACAGGCATCTTCCTGCGATTCAAAAATGACGGCCGGTCCGGTGTGGACGAGCATCTTGGGATCGACGCCCGCGCTTTTGACCACCGCGCCACCCGCCGCGAGGTTGCCCCAGAGAATGGAGAGGCCGCCGGTCTTGCTGTAGGCGTTTGCCACCGGGCGGATACAGGCTTCGTCGGTGCTTTCCGAACCGGCAATGTTTTCGCCGAGCGTCTTGCCGGTAACGGTGATGCAGTCGAGGTTCAGCAGTCCGTCGATTTTTGCCACGCTTGATATAATCGCGCTGATGCCACCCGCCGCATCGACATCTTCAATGTGGTAGCTGGAAGACGGAGATACCTTGCAGACGTTCGGACACTTCTTGGAAATGGCGTTGATGCGGTCGAGGTCGTATTCAACGCCCGCTTCGTGGGCGATAGCCAGTGTGTGCAGTACCGTGTTGGTGCTGCCGCCCATGGCCATGTCGAGCGCAAACGCGTTGTCGATCGACTTCTGCGTCACGATATCGCGCGGCAGCGGACCGTTTTCCTTCGCCATTTCAACCGCGCGGCGCGCCGCAGCTTTCCAGAGATCCTTGCGGGCGGGATCAATGGCCAGCACGGTTCCGTTGCCCGGCAGCGCCAAGCCGATCGCTTCGCAGAGACAGTTCATCGAGTTGGCGGTAAACATGCCGGAACAGGATCCCTGGCTCGGACAAGCCTTGCACTCCAGCTCTTCCAGTTCTTCGTCGGTAATCTTGTCCTGCTCGCGGGCGGCGACGCCCTCGAAAACCCTGATCAGGTCGACTACCTTTCCGTCTTTCGTATGTCCACCCGCCATCGGGCCGCCACTGGCAAAAACGGTCGGGATGTTCACGCGCAGCGCGCCCATGATCATGCCGGGCACGATCTTGTCGCAGTTCGGGATGCAGATCATGGCATCGAACGCATGGGCGCCAACCATGGTTTCAACCGCGTCGGCGATCAGCTCGCGGCTCGGCAGGGAATATTTCATTCCGGTGTGGCCCATGGCGATGCCGTCGCAGACCCCGATCATATTGAACTCGATCGGTGTTCCGCCCGCAGCGCGGACCTCTTCCTTGATCAGCTCCGCCACCTTGTTCAGGTGCACGTGCCCCGGGATCACTTCGTTAAACGAGTTGCAGACCGCGATGAACGGTTTCTTGATGTCTTCCGAGCTCATTCCCGTTGCCCTCATCAGGCTACGGTGCGGTGCCCGTTCCAGTCCTTGTTTAGTTATATCACTGCGCATGGGTTTTTCCTTTCATTTATGGATCTATCACTTGATTCCCCCGATCGTGGCAATTAAGCGATAGGTCGATTACGCGTTAATCAAGTGTCCCACTTCAACCCCGACATCTTCAATCATTTTTTTGTCCGCATAAAAATTTTGCCCGCCGGTGGTGAGGTATCCATTGGTGAACATCGAGTTGGCGGGATAGAGCGAGAGCGGCTGGAGATCGCACAGGCAGGTTTCGCGTCCGCCGGCGATGCGGACTTCGGCATGGGTCATGGGTAAAGCGGAACATGGCCAGCGCTTCTTCACGGAGGATCGGCTCCGCTCCAGCTAAAATTCATTCAGCCAATGCTTTCCCGTCCATGGAAACGCTCCTCGGATTAAAACAAGGTTGCGGATGTTATCTGCCGCATTTGTGGAGGTAAACCCGCTATACGGAAAAAATAACCACTTGCTTCGCCGCTGTCACCTGCCATAATACAGCGCTGTCTGGAAGACATACAGGGAGCATAACATGGCCAATGATCGCTTAATCGCCTACTTTTCAATGGAGGTCGCTCTCCGACCCGAAATTCCGACCTATAGTGGCGGACTCGGCATGCTGGCCGGCGACACCCTACGCTCCGCCGCCGACCTTGGCCTGCCGATGGTTGCGGTGTCGCTCATCCACCGCAAGGGCTACTTCTACCAACGGCTCGATCCTTCGGGCTGGCAGACGGAGGAGCCGGTCGAGTGGGTTCCCGCGGATTTCCTGACCGAGTTGCCCGAGCGGGTTGCAGTTTCCATCGAGGATCGCGAGGTTCAGCTGCGCGTCTGGCAGTATGATGTCGTCGGAGTCAAGGGCGAGACGATTCCGGTCTACCTGCTCGACGCCGACCTCCCGGAAAACAGCGAATGGGACCGTGCATTGACCCACTCCCTTTATGGCGTCGACAAGCTGTACGGTCTCTG
>JAIPIO010000274.1 GCA_021734595.1 Kiritimatiellales bacterium
ACATCATTGTGTATGTTGACGCGGACATTAAAAACATCCACCCGCGGTTTGCTTATGGCCTGATTGCTCCGCTGATCTATCGTCCGGAAGTCCACTATGTGAAAGCATTCTACGACCGGCCGCTGGCATTCTCGCAGGGGGTGCGCCCGTCCGGTGGCGGCCGGGTGACGGAAATCCTGGTGCGTCCGCTCTTTTCGCTGTTCTTCCCCGACCTGACCGGGCTCGTGCAACCGCTTTCCGGCGAATACGCCGTCCGGCGTGAAGTGCTCCACAGCATCCCCTTCCCGATCGGCTACGGCGTGGAGACCTCGCACCTCATCGACGTCTATGAAAAATGGGGTCTGAAAGCCATCGCACAGATCGACCTCGACCAGCGCATACACCGCAACCAGGAGACGCGCGACCTCGGCAAGATGGCGTTCGGCATCCTGCGCGCCTTCCTCTTCCGCGCCGAGGCGCTGGGCGTGATCGGCGACCTGCCCGAACTAAGCACCATCCTGCGGCAGTTCCAAGCTCGGGACGAAGAGTTCATGCAGGTGGAACACGAAATTGTCGAAGAGGAGCGCCCTCCGATGATCGAGATCCCGGAATACAGAAAGAAATTCGGCATCAAAACATGAGCACCACCGGGAAACTTGCCATAGCGGTTGTTCATTACCATCTGCGCCCCGGCGGCGTCACCCGTGTGATTGAACGGGCGGTGAAGGCGCTGGGCGACTCGGTGGAACTGGTGATCATTCCCGGCGAATCCGCCAGGCCAAATGCGCCGCTGGTCGCCTTCAGCGAACCTTTCCAGGCATTGAAATATTCCAACCGGAAATTTCCAGACATTGGAAAACTGACGGACGAGCTGCGCTTCACCGCCCGTTGCCTGCTCGGGCGCGATCCCGACATCTGGCACATCCACAACCATTCGCTGGGTAAAAACTCTGCGGTGCCGCAAATTGTATGGCAACTCGCCAACGAAGGCTGCCGCCTGTTGCTTCAGCCCCACGATTTCGCGGAGGACGGCCGCCCGGAGAACTACCGGCTCCTGCGTCGAAACATCGGCGCGGACAAGCTCAATGCCACACTCTATCCGGTTGCCGACCACGTCTATTATGCTCCGATCAATTCGCGCGATAAAACCTTCCTGCTGAATGCCGGAATCACCAATGTGCATTCGTTGCCCAATGCGGCACCGCCGTTCCCAAAATCATCCGCGCAACCCCCGCCCGACCACCGTGTTTTTGTCTATCCCGCCCGTGCCATCCGGCGCAAAAACATCGGCGAATTCCTGCTGTGGAGTCTGCTGGCCGACGAAGGCGACCGCTTTGTCAGCACGCTGGCTCCTAAAAATCCGCACGTGCGCCCGCTGTACGACGAGTGGGTCCGGTTTGCCGCAGAATTGAATCTACCGGTTGAGTTCGATGCCGGCAATCGTGTTCCGTTCGAGGAATTGGTACACGGTTCGACCGCCCTGATCAGCACCAGCATCGCCGAAGGATTCGGCCTAGCCTTCCTCGAACCGTGGATGGCCGAGAAAATGCTTTGGGGCCGGAACATTCCCGAGATTACATCCGACTTCGCCGCCGAGGGGCTGGAGCTGTCCGCGTTGTACGACCGTCTGCCCATGCCGATCGATTGGGTAGGAGAAGAGGATTTTTTCCAGGCCTTGGAAACCGCCATGCAGACCAGTTATGCTGCCTATTCCAAACCCTGGAACCCGGACTATTTCGAGCAGGCAAAGGCCGCGCTCGTCGTCGACGGCAAAGTCGATTTCGGCATCCTAAGCGAGCCGCTCCAGCGCCGTGTGATCCGGCACATTGCTGAAAACCCAGCAGATCGCAACGAGGTTCGCTCGTTCAGCTTCGATGCGACGGACGAGGATCTGATCGGAGACAACCGGCATATTGTTGAAGAGCGCTACGGCCTTCATGCCTACGGTGAACGCCTCGCCGGCATCTATCAACAGCTTGCAAATACCGCGCCCGGTCAGGTAGCATCCGTACCTTCAACTGAAATTCTGGATCAGTTCCTTAAACCGGAGCGGTTTAATCTATTGAGGACATAAAATGCTTATAGAAGCGATACGCGAAACAAGCCAGCCGCTAGCGCCCCAGTCCACCGGAGCGGAAGCAAAACCGAACCGACTCGGCGGCGTGAAGGCGGTACTGTTTGATATTTACGGAACGCTGTTTATTTCCGGTTCCGGCGACGTCGGAACCGCCATGGCGTTTGACAGCGCGGAAGCACTGACCCAGGCGCTGGTGGTCACCGGCTTTGCGGGCGAGGTGGAACAGGCCGGGCTGATCGGCAAGGAGTTGCTCAAGAAGGAAATTCTGGCGTGGCACGAAGCGGGGCACAAGGCCGGCACGGATTATCCCGAAGTGGAAATTTCCAAGGTCTGGAAAAAAATCGTGGACGGGTTCCTCAACGCGGGACTGCTCAAAAAGAAAGCGGTGGAGATCGAACAGATCCGTCATTTGGCGGTGGCGTACGAATGCCGCGTCAACCCGGTTTTCCCCATGCCGCATGCACTGGAAACCATTAACGCGGTGAAGGAGAAGGGCTGTGTGCCGGGCATTGTTTCCAATGCCCAATTCTATACTCCCCTGCTCTTCCCTGCTTTCTTCGGGAAGACACTGGAGGAGCTGGGCTTTGATCCCGCCTGCTGCATCTGGTCCTATAAGGAACTGAAGGCCAAACCGTCGAAGGCACTTTTTCCAAAGGTTGGAAAACATCTTTTCGAGACCTATTCCATCAAGCCGGAAGAGACCGTGTATGTCGGCAACGATATGCTGAACGATATACTGTGCGCCCGGCAGGCCGGCTGCCAGACCGTGCTCTTTGCCGGCGATAAACGTTCGCTGAGACTGAGGGAGGACGATCCGCGTTGTACGGACATTGAGCCGGATGCAATCATCACCTCCCTCGACCAACTGCCGGAGCTGCTGGACTGATGCTTAAAGCGCTGATATTTGATTTTGACGGCATCATTGTGGACAGTGAACCGATGCACTTCCGCGCGTTTCTGCAGGTACTTGAGCCGATGGGCATCAACTTTACCTGGGAGGAATACTGCGAAACCTACATTGGCTACGATGACCGCGATGCGTTCAGGGCGGCGTTCGACACGCACGGGAAAAAAATCCACTCAAAAGAAATCAGGCGACTGATCGCGGAAAAAGCCGCGGTATTCCAGCAGTTTGTGCGCAACGGCGAGGCCACGCCCCTGCCGGGCGCGGTGGAGCTGATCCAGAGCCTGCCGCGAGTCCTGCCGTTGGCGCTGTGCAGTGGTGCACTGCGTGAAGATATACTTCCAATCATTGGAAACCTGGGAATCGGGGATGCGTTCGATGTGATCGTGACGGCGGAGGACACTCCCGTCAGCAAACCCGACCCCGCGCCCTATTCCGAAGCCTGGAAACTTTTAGCGGAAAAGTTCCGGGGATTGGAAAACCCCAACGAAGGCGTCGCTGTCGAAGACACGCCGTCCGGCATCCTCTCCGCCAAGGGTGCCGGACTGAAAGTGCTGGCCGTAACCAACAGCTATGACCGCGACTTTCTGCTGGAGGCCGATGCCATTACCGATTCGCTGTCCAACGTAGACCTCTCCACACTGCACGATCTCGTGTTATGAAAGCGGAAGCAATCAGCCGGACAATGCACCGGCTGTCCAATCCGGCGGACGCAATAAGTGCACAGCGTTTCTTCAAAACCGGCAAAGGCGAATATGGCGAGGGCGATATCTTCCTCGGCATACGCGTCCCGCAAATCCGCAACCAGGTAAAAACGTTCCGCGGAACCGCGCTGCCGGAGATCCGGAAGCTGCTGGAATCGAAATACCACGAAATCCGGCTGTTGGCGCTGCTGATGATGGTGGATCTATTCCAAAGGTCGGAACAGCAAACGCAAAAAACAATTTTCAGTACCTATCTTTCCTGTACGGCTTTTATCAACAACTGGGATCTAGTCGATCTTTCCGCCGACAAAATCGTCGGGGCGTGGCTGTTGAACCGCGACAAGGCTCCGCTTTATCAACTGGCGAAATCAGAGTTGCTGTGGGAGCGGCGGATCGCAATCCTGGCCACATTCCATTTCATCAGAAACGGGCGGTTCGACACCACCATGGAGATTGCAGACCTGCTGTTGAACGACGGGCACGATCTGATCCACAAGGCGGTTGGCTGGATGCTGCGGGAAACCGGGAACCGCGATCTGGCCACCGAGGAAACCTTCCTGAAGTCCCGCTACAAAAACATGCCGCGCACCATGCTCCGGTATGCCATTGAAAAATTTCCCGCGCCACGGCGCCAGGCCTATCTGAAAAGCAGAATCTAATTCAAATGCGCCCGGAGAATCGTCAACCCGCAAGGTATCGTATCGGTATAAAAACCACCTGGTGAGTAATGTTTTTACACAAAAAGCTTGAGCATATTTAGATTAAGTATAACCATCCACCCATTCATTAGTCAGTGCGGTTATGGTTAGGGCGGATAGGCATGAAGTTAAAAGATTTAGAAGTTGGCGCCAGCGGCAAGGTGATCGGATATGCAACCAACGACCGCGCGTACCGCGAAAAGCTGCTGCGGATGGGGCTCGTCAAGGGGGCTGAATTCACATTTACGCGCAAAGCGCCGCTGGGCGATCCCATTGAAATTCTGCTGCGCGGCTTCAAGCTCACGCTTCGCAAGGACGAAGCGGATGCGTTGGAAGTTGAACGTGTATGAACAACTTCAGCATAGCCATTGCGGGTAATCCCAACTGCGGGAAAACCGCTCTTTTCAATGCCCTGACCGGTTCACACCAGCAGGTCGGCAACTGGCCCGGCGTAACGGTGGAACGCATCGAGGGCAAATATTCACATAATGATAACCACTATAAGGTAACCGACCTGCCCGGCATATACTCCTTCTCGGCCTACTCGCTGGATGAGGTTGTGGCACGCAAGCACATTCTTACCGAACGCCCCGATCTGGTGGTGAACATCGTCGACGCGTCAAACATCGAGCGCAATCTCTACCTCACCACGCAACTGCTGGAAATGCGCGTGCCCATGGTGCTTGTGCTGAACATGATCGACCTCGCGAAACAAAACGGCATTAAGGTGGATGTCGACCACCTGTCCCGACATCTCGGCTGCCCGGTCGTTCCGATCATTGCAACCCGCAAAAAGGGATTCGACCAACTCCTCGACACCATCGACGCCGCGGTTATGGCGAGGCAG
>JAIPIO010000275.1 GCA_021734595.1 Kiritimatiellales bacterium
TATGCATTTGGCCGGAACCGTAGTCCTGCTCCATCACCGTCAGGATGTAGGTAATCGGCAGTTCGCTTAAATAGGTGTCCACCGCGTGGTTGAACAGCTTTCGCACCGGCGTATCCGTCCGGCCAAGGATCGTCTCCATGTTGCAGACCGCGCCAAGAAAGTGCGACTTGTTGATGATGTCCGACCCACCCGCGCCGACAACGATGTTCTTCGTGTAGTTGGCCATGCCGACCACCTCGTGCGGCACCACCTGCCCCACCGAAAGGATCAGGTCGTAGCCCTCGAACAGCATTTGGTTCACCTCCACACCAACGGTGTAGTCCACCTTGCCGCCCGAAAGCTCGGCCAGCTTTGCGCCGGAAACCTCGCCCTTGCGGACAATGCCGTTGCGCCAGTCGTGCACCTTGAACGCCTCCAGCGGAATCGACTCGCCAAACATCATCCGCAACTGTTTTCCAGACATTGGATTATGTGTTCCAAGGGTTGGAAGAATATTAACCCGCACACCCTCGGCCGTTAGCGATTCATAAAGCAGTTCCGTGATCGGCCCCGCCATCGAATTCAGCCGGGTATGGTCCGGCGGCAGCACCAAAACCTTTTTCCAAGGTCTGGAAACTTTCGCGGCGCAGTTTTCCAATGATTGGAAAACCAACCCGCGCAGTTCCTTGCCGCCAATCGACACATCTGCGCCGCACTTTTTGATCATCGATAATCCTCAGGGATATAATTATCCAGCTTTTGACTAGCGTAGACCGGCTCAAAACGAGTGAAGCGCTGGCGTCCATCAACCAGCGGAACCTGCGGCCATTCGTCGCCGACGAGCGGCCGGCAGTAGTCGATAAACTCATCGCCCACGTCGCAGCCGTTGTCTGTGATCCATTCCGATGGAAAGAAACGCTCCGAGTTGGCGACGAGATCAAGCGGAACCTTGTCGTAGCGGACGGAGTAGGTGTCGCCCGGCTCACGCAAGATGGTCGACATGTAACCGCCCTCGCCGTCCATAGCCAGCTGCACCGCCTTGCGCCCAACCTCGCAGGCTTCGTCGAGGTCGACCGTCGACGCGTAGATGGCTGTGGCGCGCTGGTCGGTGCCATAGGTCTGGCCACGCGCATTGCCCGCCGCCTTGATTCCGTTTGCGTTCAGATAGTTCACCAACGCCTGCTGCACGGTGGTCTGGCTGGCGCCAAACTGCGCATGGCCAAACTTGTCCTTGGTAAAGCCAAGGTCGCCAACATCGCAACCCTCGCTCAACACCACGATGGCGCGACCACGCGCCGCCACCTTTTCGTTAATGCGGTCGGCCATGTCCGCCATGGAAAGTCCGGCTTCCGCCAGGAAGATCAGCAGCGGCATTTCGCGCTGCGGGTCGGCCAGCCGCGCCGCGGCGGGAATGTAGCCGATTTTGCGCCCCATGGCCTGGAGCACCAGCACCGGGTCGGCGGGCGATGAACCGCGGTTTTCCTCCTCCGCGTTCTGAACAATATGGCTCCAGTAGCGCGCCACCGAACCGTAGCCCGGCGTGTGGTCGATCAGCTTGAATTCGCTGTCGCCGACATCGTTGTCGATCGTTTTTGGAACGCCGATACCGATCATATTCAGCCCGCGTTCCTGCGCCAGCTTGGCCACCTTGTTGGCGGTGTCCATCGAATCGTTGCCTCCGTTGTAGAGGAAGTAGCCGATGTCGTGCGCGCGCAGCACCTCCACCACCCGGTCGAAATCCTCCTGCTGGTGCGCCTTGATCTTGTAGCGGCAGGTTCCGATGGCCCCGGCCGCCGGCGTGTTGCGCAGCAAGGCAACTTCTTCCTCGGATTGCACCGAAAGATTCAGCAACTCCTCCTTCAGCACTCCCTCAATGCCGTGCCAACCGGCATAGACCGTTCCAATTTGTTCCGGGAAGCACTTGGCCGCCTCCACCACCCCGCGCAGGGAACTGTTAATCACCGGCGACGGCCCGCCGGACTGTGCAATCAATAGGTTCTTCACAATATTCTCCTTATTACCTCAATTGTTTGAGATAACACTTATATCCCTTTTTATTCAAGAAAACAATCTGGTTTTTTACTCCAATATCAACTCGCCGCCAGTGGAAATTTCCGGGCGTGGATCTTTTGGAGGAAGGGACGGGTTGAAGCCCGGATTCGGAGTCGGCATCAGGGCGTCACAATGCCGCAGCCACTCGAACAGCACCTGCTTCATGGCTTCTGTTTTCTCCGGCATGTTGCCGGCGAGGTTTCTGGTTTCCCCAATGTCGCCTTCAAGATCATAGAGTTCGCACCCTCGCCCATAGAAATAGATCAGCTTGTATTTTCCCTGCCGGATGGCCGAAGCCGTCCAGCCCCAATGCGGGTAGTGCCAACAGAGCGTTTCGCGATCCAGCGAGCCGCCGTTCAACAGCGGCAAAAAACTTTGCCCATCCATCTGGTCGGGATGGTCGGGAGCCATCCCTGCCAACGCCAGAACCGTCGGAAGAATATCCGTCGTGATGACCGGTTGATCGATGCAGCGTCCCGCCGCCAAACCGGGAACATAACAGAGGGCCGGCACACGGATGCCGCCCTCGTAGAGCCATGTCTTTTCGCCGCGCAACGGGGAAACACGGGTCAACCGCTGCCCGTTTATTTTACGACCGAGTTTCTTTTTGAATGAACGATCGAAGATTACCGGGCCATTGTCCGACCAGAAAAAAACAGCCGTCCGCCCAGAAACCCCGGCCTCCTCCAAAGCGGCAACAACCCTTCCGACCAAATCATCCAGTCCTTTCAACAGCGCGGCATATTTCAAGGAAACATCGGTTTGAGCACCTTTGCTTTTATCAACAAAATACTGGAGGTTTCCCTTCGCCGGCTCGTAGGGCCCGTGTACGGCATAGGGCGTTAAATACAGAAAAAACGGCTTTGCCTTGTTCAGGCCGATAAACGCTTCGGCCTCGCGGGCAATCCGCCGGGTCAAATGTTCGCCCGGCGCTGCACCCGGATAATTTACGGGGTTGTACGGAGGCAGATAGGAGCACCATCCGCTATCGGCGGTTGCCCCGAGCGTTACATCAAAACCCTGCTGCTCCGGCATGGCCCCGCCGAAGGCCAGATGCCACTTCCCAATGCAAGCCGTGGCATAGCCCTTTTGCTTCAAGTATTCGGCAATGGTCTTCTCCTCGGCCGGAAGCCCGATCGGAGTCAGGGGCGGCTTGTACGGCGACCAGGCCGGCCAGTCCGCCTTCATGGCGCCGAATCCGCCGTTCCTTTCGGTCAGCCGTTCCATTTTTGCGGTGCCGGCATTCGTCACACGGGTTCGTGCGGGTGATTTGCCACTCAACACGGAAGCCCGCGTCGGCGAACAGACCGGCCCGGCGGCATAGGCATTCGAGAAGATCGCGCCGCGGGTGGCCAACCGGTCGATATTCGGCGTTTCAAAAAAGTCCGCCCCATTATAGCCGACATCTTTCCAGCCTAAATCGTCGGCCAGAATTAGCACAATATTCAGCGGGTTTTCCTGCGCACAAACCGATGCAAGCATCATCAAAATGCCCGCCATTACACACCCTGCATGGATTTTTTTCATCGTTTGAATCCGTTGGATTTTTTCATTTATCCATTATTATGATGAAAGGGTGGAAACTCAATCTTCGTTATGGATGAATGACCCTGTTGGGAAAACAAGCCATGAAGCACTGTAGCCAAGGCAAGAGACTGAAGCAGGAGCACAACGGGTGCTGCACACGTTGCTTTGCTTCGAATTTTTCTTTTGCGGCATGACCCGTTGAATCGGGTGTGGTAGAAACCTTTCTTCTTTGCAGCGACAAACCAGAAAGATAGAACCATGCACGTACCGTTTACCCAGAAAACATTGCAGGATTGGGCAGGCCTTAAGACCTTTAAGGATGGAATGACCCTCTTTGAGCGGGGCAAGGTGGAGAAGGTATCATTCGACTCGCCGTTTGTGACGGGTCAGCTCTCAATCGGCATCCGCGGCATGCGCAGCAAGTTCGAGGTTTTAACGAACGGCCTGGTGGAAAACCACTGTCCTTGCCGCGAAAACCGCGAGGAGGGCAGAATCTGCGCCCATCTTGTGGCATTGGGGTTGGAAGCCGTACGGCTCTATAGCGACCCCATGCGCGTGGATAAGATGGAGGAGGAAAAACGGCGCGCGGAGCGGTTGGCATCGTTCGACGAAACCGCCTACCACACGCGCGACCCCAAGGGAACCCCCGCCACCCTGCACCTCACTCTCAAGCAGAGCTGGAAGGAACATCTGGCGGATGGCAAGGTTCCTATGCGCTGCGCCGTGGAAGCGAACGGCCAAATTGTGCCGCTAAACGAATTCCCGAAAAAGAACCCGATTTCACTAAGCCAATCCGACGACAACCTCCTATTCGTTCTGGAGGATATCTGCGAAGGCCCGGCCACGGGCAAGCTGACGGCATCGCTCTCCGACTTTATCAATATCCTCGCACTGTGCGGCGGGAAGGAAATCCACGAAGGCGGGCTTGATGGATTTTTGATGGTGGACGATGCCATCACCCCCACCTCCGTCCACATGGAGCTGGACGAGGAAACCGGCGAGTTGGTGCTGTCCGTCCACACACAGGAAGATGTCCCGCTGACATGCGTTGTGAGCGGCGCAAACGGCTGGGTGCTGCAAGAAGGAATCTTCACCAAGCTTGAAAAGGTGCTACCCGGGCCGTTGCGGAAAATCTACGACGCGCCCGTCCGCATTCCCCGCGATGCCATCCCAGCCTTCATGAAGAAGGAACTTCCAATGCTCTCCAACCTGATGGAGGTGGAAACCAACATCACGCCCGACATGCTGTCGCTACGTCCGGCCAAGCCACGATTCCGGTTGGCGGTGGAAGGATCACAGACCGGCCTCTCTGCCACGCTTTATGCCGAATACGGAATCGTGCAGCTCGTTGCCGGACGCGACGAAGCCCTTGGCCACTTCTCCATCCCAGCGGAGGATGACTTGCTGGAATTCCAGAACAGGAATCCGGAGGCGGAGAAGGCGGCGTTGGAACTTGCAACGTCGAGCGGCTTTCGCGGACATCGCGGGGATATGCTCAGGCAGATCCGCGGAACGCGCGAGGTGCTCAACTTCCTCGGAGGCGCGTTGCCGCGCCTGCGCCGCAGCGGCTGGCGCATCGACCTCAAAGGCATGGTGGCGGCCTTCATGGACCAGGCGGAATACACG
>JAIPIO010000004.1 GCA_021734595.1 Kiritimatiellales bacterium
CCCTCATCGGGCGTCCGGCGAACGGAACCCCCAACCACCATCTAAAATCTGCCGGCACAAATGTGGCGCAGACATTCTTGTCTGCGCAAATGGCAGGCAGGGATGCCTGCCCCACATGGAACGTTCCAACCATTGGAAGGATGGGCAGACTGGAAAGTCCGCCCCACATGGAACGTTCCAGCCATTGGAAGAATGGGCAGACTGGAAAGTCCGCCCCACATGGAACGTTCCAGCCATTGGGGGAAAAATTCCAAACACTGGATGTAGGCCCGATGCCCTCATCGGGCGTCCGGCGAACGGAACCCCCAACCACCATCTAAAATCTGCCGGCACAAATGTGGTGCAGACATTCTTGTCTGCGCAAATGGCAGGCAGGGATGCCTGCCCCACATGGAACGTTCCAACCATTGGAAGGATGGGCAGACTGGAAAGTCCGCCCCACATGGAACGTTCTAAACACTGGAAATGAAAGAATCCGCTGGCCTGCAAAAAAAATCGCCGCAACTGTTTCATGGTTGCGGCGACACGTTGCCCTGCACTGAACTTCGTATGGTATTCAGCGGGGACTACTCTACAATCGAAGCGGAGAGAACTCCTTGCCCGCCCTCACTTGCCGGGTCCTGGGCCGGGCTGACATAGTTTCCTCCGGGATCAAGATCGTACTCGAAAACCGATGGTGCCGAATAATTTTCTTCCTGTGAGCTCATGGCAAATCTCCTTTAAAATTATTTCTGTTGGACCCGGAAGAAACCCTTGCCCTCTTCGCCTGCGGGATAAGGCACCACCACGTAGGTGGTTTCCCCGGCGGTCACGGTATCAACCGTCTGCCACTCGCCACCGAGCTCGCCGGTCCACTGAATATCGTAGGAACGACCCGGAATGCTGTTGAACTGAAGTTCAGCGCCCGTGCTCGGCTCGTGAACCATGCTCACGGTAAGCGCCCCAACTGTCACGTTGTCCGCGGTCCACACCTTGCCGACCTCGTCTTTCACCTTGAAGTCGTACGAACCACCCGGTTCCAGACCGGGAACCAGCAGTTGAACCGTCTGCTCCGGTCCCGCGGTCACGGCCGCAACACCCGACCAGACTTCGGCTCCGGTGTCATCCAGCAGCGCAATTTCAATTTCGCCATCCTCTTCCACATCGTAGGCGGTGAACTCTACGATCACACCTTCAGCCGTCTGGTAGGCGCGCAGGTCGATGCCGGAGCTGGTCGGGCCGCTGGCCGTCAGATTATCGCCGGAGGTGCTCGAGGCGATTAGAGTGATGTGTTCAGCCACGGAATAGAGGACGCCACTAATCGTCACAGAGCTAGTCCCGGCAAGTATTGTTCCCGTTAAGGTTCCGCTCAACGACCCGGTGCCGGTACCACCGAGTGATAGAGTCACAACCGTATCTTGGATCACAGGGGTCGGATTGCCGTCGGCATCCTGCGCCTGCACGACAACATTGAAGGCGGTGTTCACGTGTGGATTATCGCCGCCATTTATGGAGGTGACCGCCAGCTTGGTCGCCAGCGGGGTCGCATCCGAAGTAATGGATGCGGTGGCAAAGCCGACCAGTGAGACGGCAGACGATGAGACCGGGCCGGTAACATTGTCATAGCGTCCATAGATCGTGTGGGTTCCCGCAGCCAGACCCGCAAAATATCCCACGGAGCCACCCGACCCATAATCGGTATCTGATGTAAAAAACCGTTGGTTTGCCTGATTGACCGCAGGTCCCGTGGTGGTGTACAGGTCGTAGGCAGCGGTCTGGTTAGCTCCTGAAGTCGCTGACGCTGTAAAATTCATGGAGGCAAAGATCGTTCCGGCGCTAGCCAAGGTCAGCGAGCCCTTGACTCCGGGATATGTGGTGTCGCCCACAAGGTTGAGCGCGGTTCCGGTCACCGAAAACCCATCAAAATGTCCTCCTTCAACGGTTGTGTCGTTTCCATATGAAAGAGCCACGGCGGCCAGCGTGCCGTTAAGCGTTTGCACGTTTCTGCCTGCGTCCGTTTTGCACACCAACCGAACATAGTATGTATCTTGGTCCAATCCTTCCACCAATCCGTAGAGCGTAACCGCCCCGATATCGGATGCGGTGCTCATTGAACGGCGGATTTCACTGCCGGTAGCGGTCCATGTGCCGGTAAGCCCTTTGCGGTACTGGAGTTGCCACGTTCCGATCGCGGGAAAGGTGGTGGCGGTGGTTTGCGAGTTGAAGGAGGCAGCGATGTAGAGCCGGTTGTCAGTGAGCCGGGGTAGCGCGACGCTGGTTTCGATATCGGTCGTCACGAAGGTGGTAGATGTGATGCTCTTTGCTGCACTTTGCTGATGCAATCCGTAATTCAGCGTTTCGCCGGTGGAGACCTTCAGGGGAATGGCCACCAGATTGGCGCCCAGCGTGGTGACGGTTACGCTGGTGTCAGAGCTGCTGTGCTGTAATGCAATCGTTTCGTTTGCCGTGATCCCCGTAAACACATGGACCACTGACGCGATCCCCACATCGGCTTTATTGGCAAGAGATCGTTTGATGGGAGTCGACGTCTGGGAGGTACTCTTTAACTGCCAGGAGCCGTAGACACCAGCCTTTGTACTACTGGCCTTGGTTGAGAAGGTGCCGATCACCAATACATTTCCAGCGGTGCCTGCTTGAACGGAAAGTGCAGTGCCCGGAGTGGCGGATGCGGTGCCTACACCTGTCAGATTCAACGACGCTTTGCTCAGATTCAGCGTCGCCCCATGGGCCATCAGGGCCGTGCAGCAGAGCGTAATTATAATCGTCTTTTTCATTCTGCAAATACTCCTTTTTTCCTATTCCACGCTAGTCTCGCAACCAATACGCAGCGGTTTGTCCCATCACAAATACCGTATATATCGCTGAACCAGACGCTCTGTATAGCCCCTTTTATCCGGAGACGCAAAATAATAATCTGATTCATTTATTCGTTTCCAAAATGCAGTTCTTTCCGAGACATTATAAGTTTCAATGGCTGGAAAAAGATTTCCAGCCATTGGAAAAACGGCATGCAGATTGTTCCAGCCATTGGAAATTTACAGATGCGGGTTTCCAAGGGTGGAACCGGATTTCCGGGCATTGGATGCAGGCCCGATGCCCTCATCGGGTGAGCTTGTTGAAAAACCACGGACGGCGAGGGACAGCCGTCCCCACCCTTCCGGTTTCCAATCTCCGCCCGATGACGGGCTGCGATTGAACTACGTAGGAGGCCAACGCCATTCCAACCGCCGTCTTTGTAGTTCAATCGGAGTCCGTCAGCCGACGGACGGAGATTGGCGGTAGGCCGAGGGGCTCGAGGTGGCCGAGGAGTGCCTTGAAACAACTGCATGGCTTCCTGCAAGGCAAGAATGCCCAATGCGTTGAATACGACCCTGCTCAACACCAACTGCATCGAGCGCATTTCAATCTAAAAGGTGCCCGCTCAGAGACTCCTGCCACGAAGCATGATTTCCGAAGGGAATAGTGCCGCAGGCACGGTTTAAACGATGTGGCGTGGGCAGGGTTTTGGGAAAGACCATCTCCGCTTCACTTCGATGGAACTACGTAGGTGCTTTGGTGTCAGCCTCCTATTGTAGTTCGCTCGAAGTCCGTCGGTTGACAGATGGAGAGTGGATGAAATGGTGTGCAGGCTTGGAATTATGGGTTTTGCAAGAGGTTCTACCGCTTGAGCTTTTTAGCTATATGGACACGGAGAGCGCACCGGCACAGGCGACTGTAGCCAAAGTTAAATTGCAAAGGGACACATCGAGAGGCTCTCCTCCTGGCGTTCGACATAGCTTTCAAGTCCGATGTCCTTTGCACGGCAGAGCTGCCCGAACTCCGTTTCGGCGCAGTGGAAGTTCTTCGGGCATTGCATGCCCACCATGATCTCCGCAATCGCTTTCTTGTCTTCCCCTGTCATGTCTTCCATCCTGGATGGCTGCCTGCTTCAGGCCGTTTGTCCACCGGCCGGGCGCGGCCCCGGCAGCCCCGGCACTATTTCATAGCCGCCCCCGCCGATCATTTAAACGCATGCTTACGGATTTAGGCGAAACCCGAGAGGGTTTCCCCCGCTCTTTTTTTGCAGAGGAAGGATGGTGGTTCTTCCATAGATGCGTGAACCGGTACCGGGCAAACGCCATAATTACCAGTGCTCCGGCAATCGTAAAGGAACAGCATGCGACCCTTAAGACGGAGGGCGGGTTCCCTATCCCGGCTTCGCCATGCTGGCGCAATCCGCATACCATCAAGCCTCCTACCACAAGCACAAAGCCTGCGGCGATGAAGGCAGGAAGCGCCGGGCGCTGCCGATACATCAGCGGTCGCATCTATGCCTCCCTCTTGAGGATGACTTTCAGCCACTCGCGGTATGCATCGCTGTAAACCTCGATTTCCAGCAGTTCGCCCTCGTCACCCTGCAGGATGTTGTAGCGGCACCCGCCGGAATTGTCGTGCATGATCAGTGCCCTGCGCTGCTCGTCGATCGACTCGAAGCTGCTGTTCTGTTTGAACAAGGGATCATCCGGCGTTTTCTGGTAACTCAGACGGAACAGATAATCTTGAATACTGATATGGAAGAGGTGATAGGTGTTGGTCGACACGCAGATCCAGTCGCCCTGCATGGTCTGCAAATCACTTGGCAGATCGACAGAGGTGCTGGGCATCCGGTTTGCCCCCGGATTATCGCCGCACCCGCATGTCCCGGCCAGAACCAGCACGGCCAGACCAAGACCGCCTACAAAAAAAAGATATCGCTTCATTATCGCTCCCCAAAACAATGCGCGGGCTGATGGCCGACACACTGAATGCTCTTCATTCACCAGTCTACCTGCCACTATCCATTTTGCACACATGGCTTGAAGATAGTAGGGATTTGCCGCGGAACGATAGATTTTCTTGATTAAATAATTAGTACTTTTTACTAGAGCCTATCCCAAAACCTCCGCCACCCGGTATGCAGCAATCGCGAGAATCTACGATGCGCAAAAAAAGAAATGGAGCAAAAGTTCCAGCCCTTTGGAAAATTCAAGCGGCTTTTCACAGGGTGAGGATCCCCGGGCTGCAGCCGTCGCGGGATGGCCGGCCCGATGCCTTCGGCAGACGTGCAATTCCTGGGTGAACCAATCGCCGGATCGCTGATGCCCGGGGGTTAACGCCTTTCGCTGTCCGGCGTCTCCGCGCCCGGCACGGCATGCGCGAACGCCGCTTCAAAATCTTCGGCGAGGAACGGTTTGCGCAATAGCGGCACGGAAGAATCCATCTCCGACAGGAGGTTGATCCGTTCACCGTCACAGGCAATCATGGCAACAATGGGAACATCGCAGCCCAAGGCGCGGATGCGCTCGCAAAACCGCCACACGGTACCGGTCGGCAAGATGTAGTCGCACAGTATGGCGACATACGCCCGGTCCGAAAGCAGAAGCTTGGTTGCCTCCTCCGTAGAATCCAGACAGTCCAGTTCATGCCCGGCGCCCTGTATCGCATCTTTCAGCAGGACTTCTTCCGCAAGTTTTGAAATAACGGCCAACACCCGTCCTTTCGGGACGATGGGGGAACCGGCCGGCGGAACATCGGCGGTATCCAACCGGTTCCGGACCACGCCATGCACACACATTTCAGAGCATTCGCCCTTGGACAGATTCAACTGGGCATCAATCTCGATCACATGCCAAAGCATGGCGCGCGCCTCCTCAACCTTGCACGCCTCCGAAATTTCCTCCAGGCGATGCATCAGGGTCTTCAGCACACTGCAATTCATGCCTTGGCCCGTTTTCTTCAGGACATTCACCTTCGGCACACGGGTCTGCTGCAGCGACTCCCCATGTGAAACAAGTTCCTCGTACATTTTTTCACCGGGCCTCAGTCCGGTCACTTCGATGGAGATGTCGACATTTTCCCGCAGGCCGGACAGGCGGAGCATATTCCGGGCGAGATCCATGATTTTCACCGGGCGCCCCATCTCCAGCACGAAGATGTCCCCGGCTGCCGCGATAACACCGCATTGCAGGACAAGCGAAACCGCCTCGGGGATGGTCATGAAAAAGCGGGTCATCTCCGGATGGGTCACCGTCATCGGCCCGCCGGCCTCGATCTGTTTTTTAAAGATCGGGATGACGCTGCCATTGCTGCCGAGCACATTGCCGAAGCGCACCGCGGCAAACACCGTATGGCCGCCGTTCATCGATTGGATCACCCGTTCGCACAGGCGCTTGGTGGCCCCCATCACATTGGTCGGGCGCACGGCCTTGTCGGTGGAGATCATTACAAAGCGACTGCACCCGTGGCGCTGGGCCGCCTCGGCCAGATGGCGCGTGCCGCGGACATTGTTGAGTACGGCCTCATCCGGATGCTCCTCCATCAAGGGAACGTGCTTGTAGGCCGCCGCATGGTATACCATATCCGGTCGTTCCGCGGCGAACAACCGGTTGACCGTGTCGGCATGGCGGATATCCCCGATAAAGGGTCGGATATCCAGCCCGGGATACAAATGGCGCAGTTCCCGGTCAATCTCAAACAGCGGCGATTCAGCGTTATCGAGCAGGATCATGCGCCGCGGCGCGAAAGAGGCAATCTGACGGCACAGCTCCGACCCGATGGATCCCCCGGCCCCGGTAACCAGCACCGTACTGCCCATTATACCTGCATGAACGGGGGCGGCGTCCAGTTCAACCGTCTCGCGGCCGAGCAAATCCTCGATGTTGAGATCGCGCATTTGCTGGACACTGACGGCACCGGTAAAGGCGTCCTTGAGCACCGATACCGTGTTGAAGCGCAGGTTCAAGCCGTCGCAGCTTTCAACGATCGCCTCGAACAATCCCTCCCGGGGATCGGAAATGGCAAACAGTACGATGTCCACATCGTGACTGCGGGCAAGAGCCGGCACATCCGCAAGGTCGCCCAATACGGGAATGCCATGAATGTAACCGCCCTGCTTGATGGGGTTTCGATCCACAAAACCAACCACGTGGATATCCTGTCCGAGAAACCGCCGGTCCACGATGCGCAGGATCGCCTCGCCCAGATCGCCGGCGCCCACAATCAAGGCGCGGTCCACCCGGGTGGATTGCGTCCGGCGGGGTTTAATGTGATACCGTTTGCGCCACAGGCGCACGGCGATGCGCAGGCCCATCAGGGAAGCCATGCTCAGCATCCAGTCGATAATATAGATCGAGCGCGGCATGACATAGTGATATTGGGCCGTCAGGAGCCATACCGAGGCAAAGAGCGCCGAGCCCACCGTCAGGGCATAAAAAAGCTGCACAAAATCGTACAGGCTGGCGTAGCGGTATAAACCGCGATGAACCTGGAAAGCCCAAAGGGCCAAGACGCGGATCACCACCACCACCGGCAGGCCGATCAGCATCGCCATCAGGTGGTTCTCGGGAATCCTGCCGAAATCAAAGCGCAGAATAAAGGCACCCAGGAACGACAGCGCGCAACATACGACCGTGACGCCTATTGACACCGCCATATGGTGCCGCTTCAGGAACTCTTTCGTTCTTCTTTTCATACCCGTTCCAAAGGAATCATCCGCCGACCCAAAAACCAAAATTTCCACGTAACGTTTATTTAGCCTTTTTTACTCATTTGAGTTCAAGTATCATCCATTGTTTATTTTAGTAATAATTACTATGCGCTTCCCCAAGGGTGCGTCTATCGAGGACGCCCCGCGCGAACTCGGCCTGGCGACTTCGCCGGGCAAGATCGTCAAGACCAGGCGGTCGCACACGCAGCCGCCGGGCGGCGGCAAGAGCCTGCAGCCCGGAAAAGAGCATAGCTGAACAGGAGCGTGCGCTAATAGATACGCCCCATCGCCATTTCGTTCTTTATGGGATACTGTCATAAAATTCCGCCAACCCATTCGAGAGCGCCTTGTTTTCCAGACATTGGAATAACGCCCAGCTATAGTTCCAATGCCTGTAATTCAACGTCGCTGTTACACCAGCCCAAGGAAAGCGGCGATGCGGCTGCCGAAGCCTGACATGTTGCAGGCGATGGGCAGCAGCAGGATCCCGAGGCAGTTGAGGCGCCGCGAACCGAACAGTACCGGAATCAGCCCGATGCCTGCGCCGACTACTGCAATGAAAAGACCAACCCATCCCGTTACCGCATAGACCATCAGCACAATGATCAGCAGCGCACCGGCCGAGACGTAGCGGTAGTGAACGTACTTCATAATCCAGAGCGTGAAGCGGGTCAGCGGCGACAGCAGAAACCATGAGATGGCTCCGGCGATGGCGATGCAGCCGAGCACGAGGTAGTAGTCGCTCCACGTCTGCGGAACATAGAGCCCCTTGATCATCCATGCGCCGCCGCCGCGCGTCAGGTTCAGACCGGGCACAAAGAAAAACATCAGCGCACCGGTGTAGTAGACCATTTTGGAAACGCCCTGGCTCATCATGAACACGCGCTCGTCGCGCTGGGCGGTGGCGTGGCCGGCCAGCAGGCCGCCCACCCCGCCGGTGATGACCGGGAAGAAGGCCGCGAAACCGCCGCCGAGTCCGCCGGCGGCGGTGCTGCGCAGAATGACGTCGCCGGTCACATTGACCGAGCGGCAGATGTACTGTTTGGGCACTTCGGCACCGCTGATCATATTGAGCAGGCACCAGGGAATGGCAAAGAGCCCGACAAAGGCGGGCATGATATTCTGGAAGGCCGCCTCGGTGGAAACCGGCGAGCGGTACAGCAGAATGAAGCCGAGGATACCCGACAGCAGAAAGGTCAGCAGACCGGCACCGAGCGAGCGCCAGGCATCGAAAAACTTCATCCAGCCGGAGGGTCCGAGGTTGCCGCCTTTGGGCCATTCCGTCATGAGGATGAAGGTAATGACCACCCAGAGGATCCAGTGCATGTGCGGCATGAGGACATAGCGGGCGATGGGCAGGAATTTCGGGGCAAACGGACCGATCAGGCATACGAGCAGGAAGGTGCCGGCCAGCCCGCCGATGCCGATGATCATCACCCCTTCATAGCCCCGCCCGCTCATTAGGTATTTCTGCCCCGGCAGGACGGTGAAAATCGCGCTTTCATCGGGGGCGCCCAGCAGTACCGAGGGAATGGTGTTGAGCATGGACCATCCGGAAACGAGACCGATCATGAACGGAATAAAAATATCGGGTCCCACCGTCATCCCGGCGTCCTGCATGCCATAGATAACCATCACGGCCAAACCCATCACATTGTAGACGTGCAGGCCCGGCAGAATGGCGATGAAACACGACAGCAACGTGCCGACAATCACGGATAACAGGGCGGTAACCATTATTTTTTTCCGTCCAGCAGTTGAAATGCGGAGGCATCCGCCGGAATAAGTTCCAGGGTGCCGTTATAATCCACCACAGCGGCAGTTACCCGGACCCGCGTACCGACGTCCAGCGCATCGCGCGCCTCGCCGGAAACCTGCTTGTCCCAGAACAGCAGCTGAATGGTGCCGGAGCCGTCGGACAAGGGGTATACCACACCGCCGCGTATGGATTTTGGTTCCTGCAGGGTTCCCTCAACGGTAACCACCTGTTTCGCCATTTCCTTTGTAATGGCACCTATTTTCATCAGCCCCAGTACGGCAACCGGTGCGGATCCGAACGATGAGCGGATGTCCCCGGCTTCCCAGACCTTCAGCTGGATTTTATCATTATAAACATCCACCCGGCCGGTTATTTCAAGCGGGTCGCCCTCTTTGGGCTCATTGCCAACCAGCGCATCGGCCACCTTGCTCCAGTAGACGCATTCGATTTCACCGCTGCCGTCCGACAGGATAATTTTATGCGGAGCGCGCGAGTCCGGCGCCGGTTTCCAAACCTTGGAAACCTTGCCGTAGACCGTGGTCGTTGCACCCTTCTGCTCCGCCGTGATATCGGAAATCTTCAGCTGGGAAACCTTCGATGGCTCCGCCTGCTTCTCCGGCACAACCGGCGCGGCAATGGTCGTTGCGCTGAGCTGGATATCCTCCACGCGGGAAGCGGAAAGCTGTTTCTGCCCTTTGTACGATGTGACCGAAGCGCGCACACGGAACCCGGACCCGGGCTTCAGCAGCAGCTTATCGCTGAGCGCCTCGAAAATATCCTGCCAGAAAACCACTTGAATGGTGCCTGAAGTGTCCTTAACCTCTACCGTCCAGGGCGCCCTGCTCCCTTCCCGTGGAGCTGAAACCCCGCTGATGACGCCGTTGATGAGCACCGAAGAATTATCGGAAAGCGAATAGGCTTCAGCGATAGGGATTTCCTTTACTTCGGCCGACTCGATTTCAATCTGCCCGGCGGACTGAACCCGTAGGCTTACATCCTTCCCTGCACTCACACTGAGGGTCCCGGCCACGCTCACGCGGTCGCCCGCCCGCGGGAAAATGCCGGCCCGGGACAGGTCCTCCGCCTGCGGTTTCCCAAGAAACGCAGACAGCGTTCCGCTACCGTCGTCCACGGAAAAAAACAGGCCGCCACTTTTCAACATACGGCTGTCCGCCTCCACGGTTCCCTGCACACGGACAAAGGCAAAATTCATGGTCGGCTTGATCGATCCAATCTGAATCAGGGGGATTTCACGCTGTGATGCGTAGAGATGCAGCAAAAACAGGCCGCCAATGGCAAACAGCAACGCCGCCACTCTCAACGTCTGCAGTTTCATCCGCTTCCCCATGCGTTGCCCGCAATACGCGCAGCGGCTGAGCGGACCGGTGAAATGGCCGCAGTGCGGACACTGCACCTGATTCTGGCTTTCGATCTCTGCACCCATGGCATCCCCCTCTAAAATGCGCCGAAGAAGACGCTGCTGAAGGTGGTGACCGGTGAGGTTTCACGCAGGTCGTCAATCGCAGCGCGCATATCTTCCACCAGCGAGGTCGCCTCGTCGTAAAGTGCGGCATCGCGAGTCAGCCTGCCGAGCGTACCTTCTCCGTTACTGATCGATTCAGAGATGCTGCGAACCGCCGCCATGGACGCTTTCAGGTCTTCGTAGAGCTGATCGTCTTCGGCAAGCAGTTTTCCGATCGTCCCCTTGCCCGCCGCCACATCTTCACTGACTTTACGCAGGTTGGCAATGGTGGCCTTGAAATCCTCGTAGACTTCATCTTCCTTAAGCAGCTTGCCGATGGTTCCCTCGCCTGCTTCCAGCGAAGTCGTGATCTTCTTCAGGTTGGCCACCGCCTCCTGAACATCCACATAAAGGGTGTCGTCCGAGGAAAGCAGTCGCCCGAGAACCCCTTCGCCCTTTTCCAGACGGTCGCTGATCGCCAGCAGATCATCCGATACCGCTTTCATGTTTTCATAAACCGAATCGTCCTGTATTAGCTTCCCGAGTGTTCCCTTGCCGCTGCTGACCTCATCAATCATGCCTTGCAAGCCGTTTACCGCCTTGCCCAGATCGGCCATGACATCGATCGGCTGAGAACCTATAATGGTTACGTTTTCACCCAGCAACGCAGCATCCTCCGGCCCCTCGTAAATCTTCAGGTATCGACCGCCGAGAATAGACGAACTGGTTACCTCGACGACATAGCCTTTGCGCATGGTCAGCGGGACGTTGAGCGCCGCATACACGGTCACACGCCCGTCCTGAAGCGCGGTCTGGCGAACCTTGCCGACATCCATGCCGCGGAGAAACACGTTGTCCCCCTCGCGCAGCCCGCCGATCTCCGTGAAGACGAATTCGTAATGGAAGCTCTTCCGAAGCACGTTATCGCGGCTCAGCACCACCGTAAACGCGATGAGTGCGATGATCACGATAAACATAAAGAGCCCAACCGCAATCTCTATGCTGATTTCACGTTTTTGTCCGTTCATGACTCAACCTTTTCCCATTTTCCTTTTTTCGTAATATACTGCGACTCAAGAAAACTGCGCACAACCTCGTTTTCAGACCGGATGAATTCTTCCGGCGTCGCATTCTCAACGACGCGTCCGCCATGCAGCATCATAATACGCGACCCGATCGTCAATGCGCTGTGCAGATCGTGCGACACCACCACGCTGGTGATGCCCAGCTCCCGCCGCAAATCGGTAATGACCCCATCGATTCGGCGCGATGTGACCGGATCGAGTCCGGAGGTCGGCTCGTCGTAAAGCACGATTTGAGGATTCATGACAATGGCACGCGCCAAGCCCACCCGTTTGCGCATGCCGCCGGAGAGGTCGGACGGGTACATATCGATTGCATCGACCAGGTTCATCAGCTTCAGCTTTTCGACGACCATCGCCTCGATCTCATCCTCGCCCATATGGGTATGTTCGCGCAGCGGCAGCGCGACATTGTCGCGTACCGACATCCACTGCAGCAGTGCGGCGCTCTGGAACAGCACGCCAAACTTTGAACGGACATGCATCAGATCACGTTTGCGCATGTCGCTGATCTCCTCGCCGTCCACATAGACGCCGCCGCTGTCCGGTCGCAGCAGCCGGATCATATGTTTCAGCGTCACGCTTTTTCCAGCCCCCGAAAGCCCGACAATCACAAAGGTTTCGCCCGCGCCGATCTCGAAGGAAAGGTTGTTCAGCACAACCTTGCCGCCGAATTCCTTCGTGACATTTTCGAAGCGGATCATATGTAGAACATCCTCGTGATAATGTAGCCGAGAATAAGAATCAGCAGGAACGATACGATAACCGTTCGACGCGTGGCCTTGCCCACCCCGACGGCACCCTCGGTCGCCATGAATCCCTGATGGCAGGCCACGGTGGTGATTACCAGCCCGAAAATCACCGCCTTGAACAATCCTACATACAGATCCTTGTTTTCCGCATAGCGCGTGGCGTTGTCAAAATAAGCGTCCAGCGACACGCCCAACTGCGTCATGCCCACCAGTCCTCCGCCGAGAATTCCCAGAATATTGGTGTAGACCGTCAGAATCGGCATCATGACCACCAGCGCCACGAGGCGGGGCATAACCAGGAAACGGTTCGGATTGATCGACATCACTTCCAGCGCGGCAACCTCTTCCGAAACGGTCATCGTGCCAAGCTGGGCGGCAATGGCGGAACCGACGCTGGCCGCAATGATCAATCCGGTCATAAACGGGCCCATCTCACGGATCATTACAACGGTCACGGCCGTGCCGATATTGACCTCCTGCCCGAAACGGCGCAGTTCCAGACCCGTCTGCAGCGCCAGGATCATACCGGTAAAAACCGCCACGACCGTGATCACCCCCAGGCTTTTGATGCCGGTAATGAACAATTGGGTGGCCACCTCACCGCGGTTTCGTTTCGAAAACATGCACCGCATGAAAAGCAGCGACTCCATCAGCATGAACATGGCATGCCCGGTATTGTGCAGCATATGGATCACCTGATGACCCATCCGCTGTGCGGAATTGAGCGGCAGATGCATGTAGTCTGGAACAAACTTTACTATGGCGACACCTCATCTTCGGCAAACGGCACAAACAGCATTCTGAACTGTTTATCAGGACCTTTTCTTTTATAAGCAATCAGGCCTTTAAGTAAAGACCATTCAAATTCGTCAGGACGCTTTATCTGCCGGTAGGTTCCCCACAGCACGTGATGGCCGGTTTCGCTTTCGCCGCATTCCCGTTTATAGAGCGTCCAGATCGGTGCCCAGTTGCGTTCCACCGCCGGCGTGTTCCGGAACGGCCACAGTTCAACCATCCGAAAACGGGAAACGTCGTGTTCGCGCTGCCAGCTCATCACCGGCCAGAGTTTCCAATACCTGGAAAACACATCCCCTTCGCCGATATCTTCACCGATCGGTCTAACCGCCCGGTCGGACTCATAAGCAAAAACCGGTGCCAGCATTTTCCGCTTATGCGTAAATTTCGGATAGTCCACGGTTGTCGACCAGAGCAGCGGCCACGCATAGTAGTCTTTTTGGATGCCGCCAATCTGCTTCTTGCCAAAAAGCGGCCACATGATGAACTTGTTCACTTCACCCTCCGCCGTCTGGTAGAACGGCCACGGGCAATACGTGATGGTCTGCTCCTCCCCCCGCGAAAACCGGAACAGCGGCGGAACCACCCACATCGTTTTTTCCTTTTCCTTATCCACTTTCCCGCAAATCGGGAAAAGCATCCATGAATGGCCCTCGTTTTCCTCGTTGAGATAGTCAACCGAGTTCCAGAACGGCCACAGCACAAAGCGCTTGTCATACTCGCCATCGAGCTGCGTTTTTCCAACGATTGGAAAAACGCGGAAACGCTCCACCTTTCCGCCCTCTGTTTTCGAGCCGATCGGCCAGAGGACCGTGGTGGTCTTCACCTCGTTGATGCTGCTTTTTCCAAAGATTGGAAAAAGCACAAACATGATTTTGTCGCGGCCCAGGAAATCATGGATGGTGCCGCCAACCGGAAAGATGGCGAAATAGCCGTTATCCGCGGCGTCCTTGCCTTGGAAATAGATCGGCAGAATCCAATTCTGTTCCCGGACATCGTCCTCCTCCTGCGAAAAATCATGGGAAAACCCGAAAAAAAGTAGGCGCCCGTATTTTTCATCCTTGAACGTCTTGCGGGTATACAACGGCCAGATATAATCGCGGATTTCCTTTTCCTTCTCCGGATTCTCCACGTGCGAATAAAACGGCCGCACCGCCAGGTAGGTCATATCGTTGGTACCCGTCATCCGCTCATAAAACGGGTCGCCGTCAAACGCCGCCCCTGCCGATGCGGTGAACGAGAGCGCCAAGCATAGATGGTAAACAAGCCGCTTCATCCCGAAACAAACTCCTCCGGGGAAACAGCAACCGAAGGAAACTGTTTCCGCACTTTCTTGTCGAGAGTCACAAGCTGTACATTCAAATCCTTGGCCAACGAAACAAATTCGCAGTCATATGCAGTGCAGCCGCTCGAATGCGCCAATTCTAAAACCCGATCCGTCTTGGCCCAGTATTCCCGGGTGCGCATCCGCGCTTCCGCCAAGCCAGCAATCCGGCAGGCATCGGGCAATGTCATCAACTCCTTCCGAAGATAAAGAGTCAGGGCATTCCGGAACTCCAAACGCCACAGGTAGGGGGCAATCAAGCAGCCGTCCTTGGCTAAAGTGGCCTCGATGGCTTCGGCGTGTTGGCCGGGAAGATACACGCCAACGATAATGTTGGTATCCACAACAATCAAAGGCGTCCCTCCCGCTTGGCACGATCCAGTTCCTCATCGCTAATCACATATTTGGTGACGGACTCCCTTATTTCCCGCCCCTCTTTTATCCATTCTTCGGCAGAGGACAAGGAATGGAGCAACAGGCTGCGCTCAAGGCACACAATCGCCTCGCTATTGATGCTCCGGCGGTGTTCCGAAGCCTGTTGCTTGAGCCGCTCATAGAGTTCTGGATCAATGTTTTTTATCGTTATGCTCGCCATATCAACCTCCAGATTGCAACCATTATGGTTGCAATATGGTTTTTGTCAATCTGCCGTTATTCATATCTCAACGCGTCGACCGGCTCCATCCGGGCCGCGTGCAGCGCGGGCACCAGTCCGGACAGTGTACAGAATACCAGCACCAGTCCGCAGACAATCGTCAGGTCGCTCATGGTGGTGTGCGACGGCAACTGACTGAGCTGATACAGCTCCGGCGGCAGCAGCTCCAGGTTGAACTCGCTCGACATAAAGTTAAGCAGCTCGTTGCGGTACTTTAAAATGAGGAAGCCCAGCCCCACGCCCATTGCATTCCCGATGGCTCCCTGAATAAATCCAAGCCAGAAGAAAATACCGGTGATCCCGCCGTTGCCGAAGCCCAGCGACTTCAGCAGACCGATATCCCGCGTCTTCTGCACCGTCAGCGTGATGAGCGTATTGGTGATGCTGAACGCCGCCACAATGGCGATAAACGCCAACAGGAAAAACATCATGTTTTTTTCCACGCGCAGCGCCGCGAAAATCTGGCTGTTCATCTCCATCCACGTCCGCGGAAAATATCCGGCACCGAGGGCTTCGTGGATATGCATGGCCACTTCCGGCGCATGGAACGGATCGTCCGTCATCACCTGGATCGAATGCACTCCGTAGTCCACGTTGTAAAGCGAACGCGCCATCTCCAGCGAAGTCAGCACATAGCCCACATCCAGCTCCCACATGCCCACTGCGAAAATCCCCGAAATTGTCAGTTCCTCCGGCAGGCGGATTTCATCCGCGCTCACAAAACTCTGCGGCGAATAGACAATGAGCTTGTCGCCCACCGAGGCGCCCATCCGCATGGCGAGATCGCGGCCGACCACCACCTGCTCGCCACCGACCGCGAATTCACCCGCAATCATGTGCGATGGAATCTGGCTGATCTTCGATTCGTAAACCGGATCAACCCCCCGCAGCATCGGGGTATGCACCCGGTCGTCGAACTGAATCAGCACGAGGCCCTCCAGACTCGGCGCCGCTCCGGTCACGCCCTCGATCCGGTTGATTTTCTTCAGCACCGAATCGGGATCGCGAACGATACCGCCCTGCTGCACCACGCTGATGTGCGCGTTGAATCCCAGGATCTTCTCGCGCCACATTTCATCGAAGCCCGTCATGACCGACAGGACAATAATCAACACGGCGACACCGAGCGTAACGCCCAGCATTGAAATGACCGTGACCGCCGAAATAAACGATCGCTTCGGCTTCAGATACTTCAACGCCAGAAAAAGTGAAAAAGGCAGCTTCATTGAATCTCCAGTAATTAACGGCGGATTCTGACACACCGTCGGCAAAAATCAACGTTTTCCAAAGTCTGGAAAACAGAAATCCCGCTTTTCCAGGCATTGGAACGTTCCGACCGCCGGATTCCAGCCATTGGAAATGCCTAAAACCTGTTTCCGATTGAAAATTTAACCGGCCGCCGTTCCCGGATATCAAAAATGCGGCGCACATCGCCTGCCGTGGCGGAGCAGTCGCCGATGACCGCGCCGGGTGTTGACGGATCGAGGGCGTAGCACGGCTGCTGGTCGATATAGAGGAAGGGAACAGCATCCATCCCATCCGGAGGTTCCGCAAACTGCACCAGGGCAAAGACGTGCGTACGGGTGAATACGATATAGCTTTTCACGCCAACCGTCTCGAGCATCGAGCAGAGCAGCACCGTCTGGTCTTCGCAGTCCCCCGCCCGCGCATCGAGCGTCATCAGCGGGTCCTTGGGGTATTCCAACCCATCGCCGGGATCGGAAATATATTCGATCTCGTTGCTGACATAGGCGAGCAACCGTTGCGTCTTGAGCAGCTCATCGTCCCGGGTGCCGGAGACAATGCGCGAGGCGCGGACGTTGATGAACGGGTTGCGGTATTCAACCTTGGAGAGATAGCCCATGTAGCTGCCGGTCACCACCAGGTCTTTAAGTTCCTGGATCGGCCCGATCCTGATCATCACACCGGAGCAGTGCCTAACCGCATCCTTAAAACTGGTGTTGCCGATGACGATGTCGGTCCAGTGGCTGAGCGTATAAACCAGAAAAACAACGGCCAGCGCGGTACTGACGATCTGGAGAAGGGCTTTGCGGAAAACAACCAATGCCGCCAACAGCCCACCGTAAATGATGACTCCGCCGAGCAGGGTGCTGCGCACGACGCCGCCGGCAAAACGGATCAGCAGCAACACCGCAATAATAATCACGGTGTTGATAATGAAGGTATTGATCGGGTGGCGCGAATGGCTGGTTTCCGGCGACTCCGTATTGAAAAACGACGCCGCAAACAGGAAGAGACCGGCGGCGGCCGCGAAACTGCCGACGATCTTCAGGGTGAGGTTGTCCCAGTAGACAAAGGTGGAAATGCAAAATACCGCCGTGTAAATCGAGAGAATAAACAGCCAGACCCGTTCATTGGTGCTTAGTGGTTTTATGGCTTTTTTCAGCAGCTGCCGATCAGGTATTTCCGCTGTCGCCGCATTATGTGTGTCTTCTGTCATGCCACGCTTACTAATAGAGCAAAACCACCCGCCGATCAAGGGCATTGCACGTCCAAAGCCTGGAACCTTTCGAATGGCGTTTTTCCAGAGACAGGAACGTTCCGGCGGTTTTTTTCCAACGTCTGGAAAATCAGTTGGCGCGGCGCAGCAGCAGGATGCCGCCGAGTTGGCCGCCGACAATCGGGATCCAGAGGAAATATTGCGGGTGCCACTGCGGATAGTCGCACAGGGCATCCGCCAGAATGATGAAGAAATAGAAGGCAAACACAATGATCAGACTGATCACCATGCCGATGGATGATTCCTTGCGGTGGGATCTGATCCCCAGCGGAATGGCAATCAGGACGAAGGTAAAACAGGCCAGCGCCAGACAGATCCTCGTGTTGGCCTCGACGAGCAGCTGCACCTTTTCGATACGGCGGTCTCGTTCATGCATAAATGCGTATTCAACATCGACATTCCTGATCCGGTAGATAAGTTCGAAGATCGACATGTTTTTGCGCTTCTTGCTGACATTCTTCTCCCCCATCAGCTCATCGATATTGATGCGGATCGGATAGCTTTTGGCATTGATATAGCGTGCCTTGGTGGAGTCGTTGGGATGTTTCGGATCGGGCACCTCGATCCGCACGTCATACAGGTCGATCTTCAGCAGGTTGCGTTCCTTGTCCGTGCTCATCACTCCGCTGGCGGCCCGGATGCTGCTCTGCACACCGCCGTCGCCCAGCTCATAGGCGATGAGATCCTTGACCTTGTTTTTCTGCTTCTTCCCCACATAAAGCATGTAGCCGGGAAAATCGCGGATAAAGCGGCCCTCTTCCAGCAGGTTGATCGGCTCCTCCACCCCCATGCCCTTGATCAGCTTGCGGTTGGCATAGGTGGTGGCGGGATAGACCACGCAGTTGATGTAGAGGCAGACGACGGTCATGAAAATGGAGATCAGGATAATGGGCGACACCATCTGCCACATGCTCAGCCCGCTGCTTTTGAGTGCGCTGATCTCGCTGTCGGATGAAAGCCGCCCGAAAAGCAGCAACGTGGAGAACAGTGCGCTGATTGGAATGGCGAACGCCAGCGAATACGGAATGTTGTATATGAAAAACTTGAAAACGAGATCGATTGAAAGGCCGCGCGCCATGTAATCGATCACCTTGTAGATGGCGCCGATGCACATGGCAAAGGTCATCAGCAGCAGCGCCATGGAAAATATGGTGAGATAATCCTTAACCAGATATTTATTCAGTTTACGCAAACCGGTTCTCCCCATGACAAAGCGCGCATGCTAATGCGGATTGGTGCCAAGCTCAAGAACAGAGGTAACAGATATGACGGCGGTTCGGAAAGCAGAATCAGGAGACCTGACACGCCACCCAGCCTTCACGCCCGGGCATGGTGCCGGCGGCCATGGCCATGGCCGGCATCCGGTCGCAGGCCGGCAGCAGGTCGCCCAGCGGAACAATATCGACACCGGCGGCAACGGCTTTGCCCAGGAACCCTTTGAAAAGTCCGCTGCAGACAATGCCTTCCACCTCCGCATGGATCGTCAGCACATTGAGTGCATCGGGTTTGAGCAGCGACAGGATATGATCGTTGTAGTTTTCGTTGGCAATTCCGTGCGTGCCGATGATTTCATCGTACGTCGGCAAGGTGACCGGAATCTGGGGCTGGGCAAGTTCGCGATGTGCCACGACCGGTCGGAAGATGGAAAAGCCGCGGCAATCACTGTTGTAGCGAAAATTCAATTTTTCCTTTTGGAGCAGCGCCAGATCATTGCACTTCCAGCCGGGCACGGCGGAAGTAACCGGCGCGGCGCCGCAGATTTCGGCCAGCAGTGCGGCACCTTTTTCCAGATGCAGGAAAAGTGCGGCTTCGTCCATTTTGTCGATCGTTGCCTGCCACGCCTGGTGATCCCAGGCATGAAGCCCGATTTCATGCCCCTGCTCCGCCGCGCAACGGATCTGTGCCGCCAGATGTTTTCCAATGATTGGACCCGGGAAGAACGTACCGCGCAGCAGGATATCCCAACCGTAGAGACTGGCGGCATTGCTGCGCAGCATCTTCAACAGAAAGGCGGGTTTGAACAGACGCCAGAGATGCCTGCCCATATTGTCCGGCCCCACGGAAAAATAGAACGTTCCGCGCAGCCCATGCCGCGCCAGCGCGGCACATAGCGCGGGAACCCCCAACTTCGTGCCGCGGTAGGTATCGACATCGATGCGCAGTCCCAGTTTCATGGTACCGTTCCTTTGCGCGTTGCTTTTGTCAGCAAAACATAACGGGATTTCCCGATCGTTGCCTCTCCTGCGACTTCAATATTGTCGAAGTTCCTTAGCAGCGACTCTTCGGCCAAAACGAGCACCCGATCCGGCGATCCCGCAAAAATACCAGCCAGTTCCGCATCCTCCTGAATAACGGACGCCAAGGTTCCCATATAAAACACCGCGCCGCCGCTGACCCGCTCACCCGGACGGAACAGATAAAGCTTTCTTTGACCGTCCCCTTGAAGAATTTTATCGCACTGCTGGAAAATCGGGCGGAACGAGTCAGTTTCGTTATCCAGGGAAAACAGCATTTGTTCAAACGTAATAAACAGACCCCCAACCGCAAAGAGCAATACGGTAAAATAGGCCGGTCCGTTCATGTCGTGCCATAATCGCAGCAGCACTGCGGTTACGAGTGACCCGGCAACCGCCATGAAAAGCACGATCAATATTGGCAGGTGGAACCAGAGACCCGCAGCGGCAAAGGCCAGGGCAACCAGCAACGGCACAAATACAAAACCATGTAGCAGGCGTTCAAGGCCGCGATCGAGTTTTTCACTGAACGAAAATGTCAATGATCCTTCAAGGATCGGCCCCGCCATGGAAGCAATAAGCATCGCCGCCGGAGGAAACAGCGGCAGCAGATAGATGATCCGTTTCCCGCTGGCCGCCGACAGCAGCAGCAAAGGCATCAGGAACCAGCAGAGCATAAAGACGGAATGGAAGCGACCGGGCTGGTTTTGTTTAACCAGACGCAGGTGATAAAAAACGGCGACGGGAAGAAGAACCGTCCAGGGCTGGCCCGTTTCCGGCAGTTTCTTCAGATAATAATAGAAGGGTGCGGCATGATCGACCTGCGTTCCGGTGAACCGGCCTATATTATTTATCCAGGTCACGGTGTAGAATGCATCCCATCCCGAGTGGAGATAAAGCTTCCACAGCCAGATAGAAACAGGAATGAAGGCCAGCAACACACCCATTCCAATCAGCAACCAGTTTGGGTATGTGATTTTACGGCGTACCCCATCGTGATAGATCAGAATAAAAAAGATCGCCACACATGGAATCGCAACCCCGGCCAGCCCTTTGGAAAACAAGGCACCCGCCAACGCCGCAATGAAAAGAATCCAAAACAGGATCTTCTGCCTGACTTTTTCCTTTTTCAACAGGGGCAGCAAGGCCGCCATGGCCACGGTGATGAACATGCAAACGAGCATATCCACCAGGCACTTGCGCCCATTCCGCCAGTATTGCGCACTGGTGGCCAAAACAACGCCCGCCAGTGCCGACGTAAACGCCGAATACCGCATAAAGCGCATCGCGCCATACACCGCCAGAATCCCGACCACCGCCGCGGCAGCCGAGGGCAGCTTGGCGGCAAGAGGCGTCGTTCCGAATGCCTTTATTGAAAGGGCGTCCAGCCAGAAATAGAGCGGCGGCTTTTCCAGGAAGGGGCTCCCGTTCAGCCGCGGCTCCACCCATTCGCCGGTAAGGAGCATTTCCCGTGCGATACCGGCCACCCGCGGCTCGTCCGGCTTCCATAAATGCCGCGCATTCAGCGCCGTCCCGTACATCATCAGGGAAAACAAAACCAGCGCAAGGAAACATGTCCTCGCGTTTAAATGCTCAAGCCCCGCACGGAATCGCGTCATATTTTAAACTGCCTTCTTAAATGCATCCTCAAACAGGTTGGAACCGACCGCCTCCTCCAAAAAGAAATCGAGCGTCTTTTCAACCGAATCCTCCAGCGATGTCCCTGGCTTCCAGTCGAGATATTTCCGTGCATTCTCAATGCTTGGAACACGCCGCTGCATATCCTGATAGCCCTTGCCGTAGAAGGAGCCGCTATCCACCACGACGCACCCGGCAAACGGCGGAAACTTGGCGCGTTGCGGATGGGCCTCGAATTTCTTGATCAGGATTTCCGCCAGTTCACGGATACTGGCCTCGTTTTCCGGATACCCAATATTGATAATCTTGCCGTTGCAGCGTCCGTCCTTGTTTTCAATAATCCGAAAAAGCGCTTCGATGGCATCCTCATAGTCAATAAAACTGCGCTTCTGTTCGCCGCCATCGACCAACTGGATGGGCGAGCCCTGGCATAGGTTCAGAATCAGCTGCGTAATCGCCCGCGAAGAACCGATGCGCGCCGATTGAAGCGAATCCAACTTGGGGCCAATCCAGTTGAACGGGCGGAACAGGGTGAACTCAAGGCCCTCTTTCTCGCCGCAGGCCCAAATGACGCGGTCAAGCAGCTGCTTGATGGTGGAATAAATCCAGCGTTGGTTTTTAATCGGTCCCGTCACCAACGGGGATTCATCCTCATCGAACTGCTCATCGGGACACATGCCGTATACCTCGGAGGTGGACGGGAAAATAATGCGCTTCTTGTATTTCACGCAACTGCGGATCACCTTAAGGTTTTCCTCGAAATCCAGTTCGAACACGCGCAACGGATTGCGCGTGTATTCAATGGGCGTGGCAATGGCCACCAGCGGCAGCACGATGTCGCACTTGCGGATGTGATATGCAATCCATTCGTCATGGATCGAGATATCCCCTTCCCTGAAGTGGAAATCGGGCCGATCCAGCAAATGGCTGATATAATTGGATTTCAAGTCGATCCCGTAGACATCGTATTTTCCGCTGGCCAGCAAACGGTCGCTGATGTGGCTGCCGATAAACCCGTTCACTCCGAGGATAAGCACGCTCTTGCGGTGTTCGGCAGCCATCTTAACAACCGGATCGGCATCCAACCGCATATTCGGCCGAAGATGCATGTCCTTCGCCAATTGCGGTCCTGCGCAAATAACCCCCGATTCCGTCTGGGCTGATTCGATGCAAACCGAACCACTGCCACAGGCAATCGTCAGCGGATCTGTAGAGAGGATGGTTCCCGGTGGTTTTGTCACAGCGTCACGGTTGGCACTCACCTGCCAGATCAGGCACTTCCGGTCGCCCACAAAACTGAATGCCCCCGGATAGGGACGGGTAACAGCACGCACCAGATTGCGCACGGCCTCGGAATTTTTCGTCCAGTCAATCTCGCCATCGGCCGGTTTGCGTCCACCGAAATAGGTGGCCTTCGAGTGGTCCTGCTCCGTTCGCGGTGCCGTGCCGTCCTTAATCTGCGGCAGGACTTCATCCAGCATTTCCCCGGCAAAAACCGCCATTTTTTTAAAAAGGGTTTTCGCGGTATCGTCGGAATCGATCCCGATCTTTTTCTGCGCAATGATATCGCCGGCATCGGCCTTAGGCACCATGTAGTGCAGGGTAACGCCCGTCTCTTTTTCCCCGTTTATCAACACCCAATTGACCGGGCACCGTCCGCGGTATGCGGGTAGCAACGATCCGTGCAGATTGACGCATCCCGCCTTTGGAATCTCCAGAATCGGTTTCTTTACCATGTTCCGGTAGTAGAACGAAAAAATAATGTCCGGTTCGAGGGCGCGGATCTTGTTCTCCCACACTGGATGGTTGATGTCTTCCGGCGCATAGACCGGAATGCCTTCGTCCGTCGCCAGCTCGGCCACCGAATCAAACCAGATGTTTTCGTTCGGATCGTCGCAATGCGTGAAGACCGCCGCAATTTCAATTCCGTTGTGCAGCAACGCCCTGATTCCGGCGCAGCCTATTGAGTGATATCCAAGTACAACAGCTCTCATGGTTATTCCTTCCTTAATTTATGAAACAGATTGGCCGTCTCTTCCGACGACCTGATGAACAAAATAGCGCGGGCGGTCACGGACATCATGGTAGATGCGACCGATGTATTCCCCAAGCAGACCAAGAGCGACAAACTGTGCTCCGACAAAGACGAAGAGAACCGCAAACAACGTGAACACCCCCTCCGCCGCCCATGCGGGACCGTGAATCAGGCGAAAAACAAGAATCAACACGCCCAGCCCGAATCCAAAAGAGGAAATGAGTCCACCGAGCACACTCAACATGCGCAACGGGAACGTGGTGATAGAAGTGAGCAGATCAAACTGCAGGTTGATGAGTTTCCAAAGACTGTATTTTGAATCCCCATCCATGCGCTCGCTGTGAGCCACCTCCACCTCGGCCACCCGGTGCGCGAAGGTATTCGCCAGAATCGGAATAAACGTACTGCGCTCGCGGCATTGCAGAATCGTCTCCACAACCTCGTTGCTGTAGGCCCGCAGCATGCAACCATAGTCGTGCATCTGTATGCCGGTGGTCTTCTGCACCACTTTATTGACCAGCGCCGAAGCAACCCGGCGCATTAGTGAATCCTGCCGGTTCATGCGGACCGATCCGACCACGTCGAAACCCTCATCCATCTTGGATACCAGCGTGGGAATCTCCTCGGGCGGATTCTGTAGGTCGGCATCCAGTGTGACGACAATCTCGCCCGAAACCCGCGAAAAGCCTGCCAGAACGGCATTGTGCTGCCCGCAGTTAAAACTCAGCAGGATGCTCACGATCTTCCCATCATGGGTCTCCGCCAAAGCGGTGATCTTTTCAGCCGTGAGGTCATTGCTGCCGTCGTCCACCAGAATGATCTCGTAGGGGCGCTGCATAGACTCGCAGGCGGACAGACAGCGCGTGGCCAGTTCATCCAGACTCTTCTCTTCGTTGTAACAGGGAATCACAACCGATACTTTACTGTTTATATTCGCCATTATTCTCCACCCACCTGTTTCAATGGTTTTTCCTCTCCCGCCCCGAACACATCATCGGGGCCAACCCAACAAACCTGCAGCTGTTTCCGAACGGCACGTAGTGATGCCACCGGGGAAAGGGCTTGCTTCAAGATCGCTGGAGGAACCTGACCACGCACCAACATCGCTGATAAAAACGGAAGGCTTTTATTCCGTACTATCAGGGCCACCGGCCCGGTTCGCTGACGCAGCAATGCTTTCAGCCCTTCCTCTAGCCCTTCCTCTATATCAATGGTTGGAATGGGGTCCGTGTAATCAAGGTAGAAGACCACATCGTTTACCTTGCAATCAAAGAGCGCCATGTCATCAGCCGTCCATGACCTGGAATCCGCCAGTTGTCGGAGCGATGCCGCAAACGCCTTTCTGGTCCGGAACACCTCTGTTTGGGGTTGCTGAAACGCAAAGAACATCCCCATAAGCAATGCCAATGATAACACCACCGCCCCCCATGAATTCTGCATCATGCCGATCGGACGCCTTTGCGCGACGGCAAAAGGCAGCAGCCCCAGAACCCCCGCCGGAATCCCGCCATATTTCAGCAACGGAGGAAACACCATTGCATAACGGCGTTCCAGCAGATCCATCACCAGCGGAGAAATCAGTTCCATCAGCACGGCAAGCAGACAGATGAACTTCATGGCCTTGACAACCAGCAAGCGCCAGCGCGGTTCCCATTCCTCGTTCAGAAAGAGCGAAATCTCCAGCATGAGAAACGGCAGCGCGGGTAGAATATAGTACCAACGGCGGGATCCGGATGCTGTGAAAAACAAAAAAACCAGCACAGTGGCCGCTGTCAGCCACTTTGTATTTGCATCCGATTTTGGATAGTTCTTAAGTGCGGCAACCACCGCAAGAACACCAAATAAGGAGAAGGGAAGCATGAGCCGCGGAACATGATAGAAATAGGAATAAACAGGGTCTTTATGATCAAAAGGATTGATGAACCGAGTGATGTTTTCCCTGATTACCAGATCGATTCCTGACAGGTTCCCCTCCGGCACCGTGCAACCCCCGGGCAGCGGCAGATGAGATGCTAGCAGGTACGGTACCAGATAGATCCCGAATCCAAGAAACATCGCCAGAAAATTGCTCAACCGAAGATGTTTCAACCACTGTTTTTCGCGAAGCAGAAACGGAAACAGTATCAACAGCGGAAGAACCAGCGCTTCAGGCCCCTTGATCTGCGCCCCGGCAAAGCAAATCAGCCAAAAAACCAGATAGGTAATGAATCCGGGTTTATCCTTGCGGGCAAAAAACCAGGTAACGGATGCCATGATCATTGCCACATTGCCAATATCTGCCTGTCCCTGCCGAGCCCAGAATAAAAACCCATAACTTCCCAGCAGTAGCCAACCCGCCGTATAGGCAACCTTTTCCGACCACAGGATTTTTCCGAGACGGATCAGGCACCACAGTATAAACAACCCGGCCACGGCACTCGGCAACCGAGCCATCCATTCATTGACCGTTCCAAATACAGCACCCAGCGCGGCTATCGGCCAATACGAAAACAACGGTTTGTCAAAATAAAGTTTCCCATTGATCACCGGGTGAAAAAAATCCTGATAGTACAACATGTTCCTGGCAACCGCTGCCCAACGATTCTCCGATCCCCAAAGCGAATAGTTGCTCAGTCCGCAAAAGAGAAAGACCACCGCAAAAAACCAGAATAAAATTACGTTTGTAATCCTCCCCGTTCGAGCAGTCGCTTCGCTGATTGGTAGTTTGTCACGCACTATGAAATGACTTCCTTTATCGTATGCACCACATCAGCGATATCACGATCTTCCATGTCCGGGAAAAGCGGCAGCGAGCAGATGCGGTCCGAATTCCACTCGGTGTTCGGCAGCATCCCGCGCCCCATCCCCATCGTTTCGGTATAGTATTTCTGGAGGTGAACCGCGCGGAAATGGAGGCCCGTTCCGATATTCTTTGTTTTCAGTTCGGCCATGAATTCATCACGGCCCATGCCGCACCGGTCGATATCGACCCTGACAATGAACAGGTGCCAAGCATGCAGATGATCATAGTTGGGCGCACCCAGCGGAATGATCCCGGGAATCTCTGCAAGCCGTTCTCGATACAATGCGGCAAGCCCGGCACGGCGTTGGTTAAACCCATCAAGGCGAGCGAGCTGTCCCAGACCGAGTACAGCTGCAATGTCGGTCATGTTGTATTTATAGCCCGGTCGCATCACCTGTGCCTGCGGAACCCTGCCCAGTGCTTGCCGGTCAAACGCATCCACGCCCAACCCGTGGAACTTGAGCGATTTAACCTTGTCGAGCAGCTTCGGATCATCCGAACAGACCATCCCACCCTCTCCGGTGGTCATGTTCTTGATGGGATGGAACGAAAAGATGGCCGTCCCTTTTCGACCGATCCGTTCGCCCTTGTATTCGGTCCCCGCCGCGTGGGCGGCATCCTCAACAATTGCAATGCCCCGTTCCGCCGCCAGTTCGCGGATCGGATCCATATCAACCGGGGCTCCCGCATAATGAACGGGAATGATCAGTCTCGTGCGCTCCGTGATGAGTGGCTCGATGGTCTCGCGGGATATCATCAGCGTTTCGTTGTCCACATCGGCAAAAACCGGGATCGCACCCTGCAGGCAGATTAGATTCACAGTGGAAACCCATGTCATGGAGGGGGTAATCACCTCGTCGCCGGGACCGATGCCGAGCGCCTCCAGCACACAGTGCATCCCGCCCGTTGCCGAAGCGACAGCCACGGAACCACCTGCCCCGGTGTAGTCGCTGAACGCATCCTCCAGTTCCGCCGCATGGGGTCCGGTGGTAATCCAACCTGAGCGAAGCACATCGCCGACTGCGGCAATCTCATCCTCGGAAATGGACGGTTTTGAAAAAGGTAGAAAATCGGTTCTCATCAGGGGTTTCCTTTCATCGTTGATGGCGCAAAAACATAAAAACACAGCTTGCAGAATTCGGCGTGATACACCGGCGTGGGCAGCAGCGGCAGCAATGGCACGATGCGCTCCGTATGGGCAGCCACCACCATTGCGCAGTCGCCACGCTCATTAAAAAGTTTCATGAACGCTTCCGGGGCTACACCCAGAAAGCGATACGCCGCTTCAGGATATCCGAGGCCATAGTCCAGCTCGCCCATGCTGTCCTTGATGTAGACATCGTCCCGCTTAAACCTGAAGCAGACCCCATGAAAGGTGCGCTTATCGGAAACGATGATGGCGCGGGCAGGAAGATGCCGCATTTGACGGGAGCAAAAGCCGTCCAGAGCGGTAGCGATCGATTGCTGTTCGGGTATGCAAAACGGCGCGCCGAGTCCCAACGCAGCGGTGGTCAGACCGAACAGGATAAATTTATTCATCCCTTTACGATGCAGCGCCAGCCAGCCCACCAGCGCTGCGCCGGCGATACTGAAGAACGCAATGAAATATTTATGCAGTTCGCCATCCCCGTAAGGTTTAACCGCCGCGATGGGAAGCACTCCTGCCAGTATAACGCCCATCAACGCCACAGCAAATATTCCGAACATGATCCAGGCCCCGATACGGAAAAATTTGTCCTTTCCCTGATCATGAAAATCAAGGATGCCGATACCCAGCAGCATCGCAACCGGCGGGAAGCATGGCAGAATGTAGGTTCCGAGCTTGCCGGAGGAGGCCGAGAAAAAGAGAAAGGGAAGCACCAGCCAGAGCAGGCAGAATTGAACAAACGGCTCTTTCCAGCGTTTTTTTACAACCGCCACCAGCGGCACGGGAGCAATGAGACTCCACGGACACAATCCGCCAATAAACACGGGGACAAAATACAAAAACGGTTGCGCGTGCTGGGCATGTTCTCCCGCAAAAAAGCGGCGGACGTGCTCTTCCCAGAAAAAGTACCGCCAGAAATCCGGCTCGCGCAACGCAATCGCAATACTCCACGGCAGCGCAACCGCAAGGGCCGCCAGCAGTGGAATCCAAGGCATGATGAAGAGCTCTTTCCATCGTCGCTGCAACAGCAGATAAGGGACAACAACGATTAAGGGGACTGCCAGTGCAATAAAGCCCTTCACTAAAAAGGCGCAACCCGCAAACAAACCCAGTCCGGCCAAGGCAAGAAATCGCTTCCTCGTTCCATTCTGCGTGGCGGAAGCCACATAAAAGCAGCACAGCGCCAAGGTGATAAAACAGGTCAGCATGTTGTCCAGCACACTGAATGTTCCCAAGGCTATAACCATGCTACTGCTCAGATAGATGAACGCTGACAGCGCCGCGGCCCGATCTCCCCGCTCCCTTTTCATCAGAAGAAACAACGCCAAGGCGGTTATGCCGACCGAGAGCGCGGACATGAACCGAACCGCGAAATTGCTCTCCCCAAACACCGCCAAGGCACCGGCGTTCAGTACATGGCCCAGCGCCGGCTTTTCGAAATAGCGTACCCCGTTCAGGCGTGGAACCACGAAATCGCCGGAAGCCAGCATTTCCCGCGCAATCTCCCCATACCGCATTTCGTCCGGTGTAAAGAGCGGACGGGGGTTCAGCGGGAATAGATAGATTCCTGCAAACAGAAGTAATAATCCAATAGTTGTTTTTTGCATCACGTCGGCATTTGACCATCATTTTTCAGAATATGATAAAGGAATAAAAATCACCATTTCGTTAACTTCTTCCGCTTGCGAAACCGCTTCCGCTTCAGCCACAAAAGCATGCTTTCAAACAGAGGAATCTGAACATCATCTTCCATTATTTGGGCTCGTTCATCCTCGCTGAAACCAGTAAGTGGTAAAAGACCGGTGTGGCAATGAGCGAGAGCAGGACGGAGATGGTCAGCGCACCCATGACGGCGACGGCGAGCGGGCGGAGCATGTCGGCGCCCGATCCCATGCCGTAGGCGATGGGCAGCATGCCAAGCAGCGTCGTCAGCGAGGTCATCAGCACCGGGCGTAGGCGGCGGCGACCGGAAAGGACGAGTGCCTCGGTGAGGGCGTGCCCCTCTTCCTGCAAATGGTCGACCATGTCGAGCATCAGGATGCCGTTCTTAGCCACGATGCCGATGCCGATGATGGCACCGAGGAAGGAGACAATATTGAGGGAAATCCCGGTCAGCAGCAGCGCGGCAATGGTGCCGAACATGGCCAGCACCGCCCCCAGAACGATGGCAATGGGCGCGGCAAAATTGCGGAATTCGAACAGCAATACGGTAAAGACCAGCACGATCGCCATCGCCAACACGACGAGCAGGTTGCGGAACGCCTCCTGCTGTTGGAGATAAAGTCCGGCGATTTCATAGCTGCCGTCCGGCAGCTCGGGATCCTGGCGAAGCTGATGGATGATCTCGCGCACGGCGCTGCCCATATCGCGTCCTTCGAGGCGGGCCGTCACGGAGACACTCTGCTGCATATTGTCGCGGTGCAGTTCAATCTGCCCCGGCGCGACGATCAGATCGGCCAGCTGGGAAAGTTTTACGATTTCGCCACCCGGCGTGCGCAGCGGCAGGTCGCGCAGGTCGGCCATGGTAGCCAGCTTGCGGGAATCGGCCTTGATGCGGATATCAACGACCCGGTCGCCTTCCAGAATGGAGGTGACGGTGGTGCCGATCATGGCGGCCTTGAGCGCGGCGGCGACCTCCGCCGTGTCCAGCCCATAACGGAGGGCGTCGGCAGCGCGCATCCGGAAGCTGATGGCGTTGCCGGTGTAGGCCAGGCCATCGAAGGTATCCACAATGCCGGGGACGCGCTGGATCATCTCCTCAACCTGCGGTGCCTTGCGCTTGAGGAAATCGACGTCGGTCGAATAGAGGCGGATTTCAATCGGGTCGGGTGCCCAGGCGAGGTCGCCGATCAGGTCGCCCAGCACGGTGGGAAACTCCCAGTCCAGACGCGGCGTTACGGTATTGAATTGTTGGCGCAGCTCCGACATGACATCTTCGGTGGAGCGCTCGCGAACCGGGTTGAGCTTAACGAGGAAATCGCCGGTATGCGGCTCGGCCACGGCAAGCGCCAGGCGCGCGCCGGTGCGGCGGGAATAGCTTTCCACCTCCGGGGTCCGTTTCAGGATTTCTTCCGCCTTCATCAGTTCGTGGTTGGTCTGTTTGAGGCTGGTGCCCGGCGGCGCGACATAGTCGATCACAAAGCCGCCCTCGTCCATGGGCGGCAGGAATTCGCTGCCGAGGCGGGGATAGAGCCCGATGCCCGCGGCCACGATGAGCAGGCAGAAGCCTACCGCGATGCCGCGATGGTTCAGGGCGCTGCGGACCACCCGCTCGTAGATATGGATGATCGTGCGCAGGACCGGCCCGCCGGTTTCGTTGTTTCCTCCGCGTGTTTCCCGCCCGCGGATAATCCATGCGCCGATGGAGGGAATCAGGGTCACCGACAGCACCAGCGAGGTCAGCAGCGACACCACCATCGTGATGGCCAACGCGCGGAAAAACACCCCGGCAATGCCATCGAGAAAGGCCAGTGGAATAAAGACCACCACCGGCGTCAGCGTCGAGGCCAACAGCGGTTTCGCGATTTCGCTGATTGCCTGCTGGACGGCATCGATCCGGCGTTTGCCCTTGTTGATGTGGGTATAGATGGCTTCCACCACCACAATGGAGTCGTCGATAATGGCACCAATGGCGGCGGCGATGCCCCCGAGCGTCATCATGTTGCAGCTCATGCCGCTAAGCTTTAGCTCCAGCAAACTAAGCAGCACGGAGATGGGAATCACGAGGATCGCCACAAACGTGGTCCCCACGTGCTTCAGGAAAACATACAGCACCACCGTGGAAAGAAAGATTCCAAGCAACAAGGCCTCCCATGTGCTCCGCACGGATTCCTTCACGATTTC
>JAIPIO010000276.1 GCA_021734595.1 Kiritimatiellales bacterium
TGAACCCGAAGCCTTCCCAAAGGCGGGGTTTTTGCGCGAAGACAATCACCTTCAGCCCGCGTCGTATGTCCCCGGGTTTCCACGGCAGCTCTGCGCCGGGCCCTAGCGCCTCGCGCCCGATCAGAAGCAGGTCGTATCCTTCGAGCGTATCACCGGGAACGACGTCGGTCGGTGGCGATGTGAAAAGGTTTCTCGTCCATTTCCTGGTTTTTCCTTCTGGATCCCAGATTGCCGCTTTCGCCGACAGGCGTGGAGGCGATGTTTCGGGAAACACATGGATGGCGAAGGAATCTTCGGCCACCGGTTCACCGTTCTCGGACAATTGCATTTCGACGATGAATTCAGAACGGTCGTCGACATCGGGCGCAGTGAAGCTGATGGGAAGAAGCAGAACATCCCCGGCCGCCATGGAAATATCGTGTTTGTTACCCCGGGTTTTCTCGGAGTCGCCATCCATGAGCCGCCACTGCAAATCGAACGAGCGGTCCCCTGGTCCGTCCCACACGATCACGGCCTGCTTTTCAACCGTTTCGGCGGTGAAATAAGCGTGGGTTCGGTCGGTGTGCGTCGGCGAACCGCCGATATAGGCCAGCAGCGGCTGCATATGGCGGCTGTAAATATCAAAGAAGGGGTTGGCCCACTCCGGTTTTTCCGTCACGGGTTCGGTCATTGACCGATACCGACCGAAAGGGTGTGGGCTGTCGAAGGCTGGCGGATCGCCGTAGCCCGTGGCAAAATTCCAGTGTTGCCAGCCGAGTACGCCCCAGGTCCTGAGAGCGCGGTCGCAGTAGGTGGCAAAGAGGTCGTGCACCTTCCAGTACATGGGGAAGTTGTCTCTCGCGACCTTTCCCAGACCCAGCGACCCTGTACCTGCCAAGGAGATTTTCATGGTATCGGCAAGAAGTTTTTCGGTTTCCCCCGTATATGCCTGGTCGCCAAAGTAGATCGCCGCGAACTCAGTGCCAAAAAAACGTTTGCCTCTGAACCAGTCTTGATCGGTGCAGAGTCCCCATTCGGCGGGGAACCAGGGCATGTCACCGCGTTCCGCCCAGCGTTCCGCCCAGTCCGCCACCTCCTGAAACGGTGCCCAGTTGGGATAGACGTTGGCTGCGGCAATGTCGGTGTAGTTGCCGCCCGCATGACTGAATACCAGTCGTGTCGGATCATTGGCTCGGACGGTCGCCATCGCTTTTTCAACCACTTGCGCCTGGAGATTGCCCCCGTAATCCACCCGCTGTCCGATTGTCGCCGGGTGGATGGCCCCACGGTCGCCCAAATCGTTCATGCTGACGCACCAGGCGAGGATGCTTGGATGATTGCGGTAGCGCCGTACCCACAGCCGCATCTCCCTCTCATAGTCGGCCCGCGCCCTGTCGTCGCGCAGAATGATGTCGCGTACGTGGCTGACGTTCAATGCCGGCATCAGCAGGCCGAAGCCCTCCTCGTCGCACAAATCCGGCCCTGAGCCGTAGTAGGGGATCTCACTCCATGACGACCACCACGAGGTTGGATTGTTCTGCAGCAGAAGTACGTTGCGCCCGAGGAGACGCAGAAGGGAAAGTTGATTTTTTGTCGCGCCGAGAAACGTCTCGATTGTCCATCTGGATACATGCCCATTCAGGTAGACATGTCGTCCTTCAGTCCATATTTCACGAAAGCCGAAGCGTTGTTTTGCCGATTTGTCCAGCGTCTCATCATCTGCCAGCAAGCGAGTTGATACCGTGTAGAGGTATGGCGCCTCGAGCTCCCAGGGGATGGGATCAAGCCAGTCCGAGCGGACAGTTTGAACGGATGAGCCGGACGGCAGGTCGAACTCTTCGCCGGTGGCGACGAGAACTTCTTTTCCCGCCTCGTCCGCAACCCTGATTTCCAGGCATACTCCGGAGAGCGGTTTTGTGGTTTCGATGTCCGCGTCCACCGCGATTTCTTTATCCCGCCAGGATGTTCTGACAAGAATACCGGCTATGGCGGCCGGTGTCGGTCGCCATAGCAGTTCGACCGGGGCGGTGATGCCCAGGGCCCAGTGTGCGACGGGAACCGGGCGTGGGCTTTTGGGGCCGCGAGTATAGTAGCGCAGCGGATCGTCCTCGAATCCGCGTGATATGCCGGTGTAGTTGCGAGTGACGAACACGGTCAGTTTGTTGTCAGCGCCGAAGTTGATGTTTTCGGTTAATTCGCATTCGCCGCCGGGCCTCAAGAGTTCGCCGACTCGTTGGTCGTTGATGAAAATGACGGCATCCCCTTCTATCCGGTGGAAGTCAAGCAGTACCCTGCCGCCCTCCCACTTCGCCGGTGCGGAGAAGACGTGTCGGTACCAGAGATTATGCGGGTGCCCCTTGCGATATTTTTGCGTGGGCCAAGTCCCATCCTTGATCTGCTCCCACTTGTCGGCATCGGGGGGTATGTCGGGAGATGTAGCCGTTTGAATGTGCCAGCCGGTATCCATAACTGATCGAGTTCCTGTCAATGATGATGTCGCGGCATCCGCGCCATTGCCAAACATGATCACAGCAAACGCCAGCAATCCGGAGCCGGCCGAGATGGTTTTCATAATTTTACGAATCTTTCCTGACAACATTTTGTGATTTCTCCTTTGTTATCGTTGGCGATGCCCATAGTGGACGCGGGCTGAATTGAACACATCAAGCGGGAATCCAGAGCAATATCACTGGCCTAACGCCAAAACCGCGTTTGTTATCTCCGTGTTTCGCATGGAACCCGCGTGAATATCACCGAAGAGCACATTGCGGCTGCCGTTGTGCGCGGGCTGCTCCCGCAGCTGCGGGCGGTTGACACAATGTTGGGCAAAATCATTCCAATACGGCATCCAAAAGGAACCGGTTTTCAATAATTTGCTGCTGGGGTTTTTTATATCCCCGAGTCGTCCCGCATAAAACGCCCAAGGGGGAGTTGTCATGTCAGCATTCACGAGGGAGATGTAGTAATTCCAGAAGTAGGTCGAGCTTGAGTCGGGCAGGGTTGGATATTGCGAGGCCAGCGTCGGGCAGCGATACTTCGGCCAAACTTGCGCCATCCCGGCACTCCACATCGGCGGGTTGCCGGGAAGATAATCGCGCCAGCGGTTGTGAACATGGGAAGCATCGCAGTTTCCTCCTCCATAAACGATCCAGCCATCGTAGTCGGTCGCGTAGTTCACCACCCAAATCCCTATCGTCCGCAGATTGTTGAGGCACGCGACAGAGTACGCCTTTTCCCGCGCCCTGTTCAAGCTGGGCAGCAGCAGGCTGGCCAGGATGGCGATAATCGCGATGACGACCAAAAGTTCTATCAGCGTGAATGGTTTACGTCCAGTTTTCAACGTGCATTCTCCTTTTGTATTGGCTTTTCGTTAATGCACAACAACACTGAACGTTACTGCATACGTATGCACCTTGCAAGCTTTTCGGGAAACTTTTTTTGCAATGCGCACATTGGAGAAGCGGACATGGGAAAGTCGAATTCAACGACCGCACCATTGAGATAGAAGGTGTGGAGCACAACGGAAAAAAGCGGCGGCAGCAGAATCAGAAACTTGAGCCAGATACAGATGAAGTGCCGGAAACGACAACGAGCGGCCTTGGGGCGACCAGCTCTGCAATAGCACCCATTTCGGGGACCGTCAGAAGAATTCCGGGTAGATAATTGCCGGCGCAATGCCCATTGACTGGATCGAAGCCTTAGCACCCTTCATGCGGCCGATACCAAAGTCACTGTCGCCTTCCTGTTTCACGGTCCGGGGCGACGGAAAGATGGGCACCGGTCGAGAGTCCCTGCAGGCAGACAAAGCAGGTGTACGGGGAACTGGAAATGCGGTGGTGAGTCGTTATTGTTTATGACTTGACACGATCTGGGCGCTTAACATCGGGGGTGATGATCTTGAAGAAACCAGTGGCGATTCAAATGACCGTGGCGAAGGAACTGGGCATATCACAGTCCACGGTGTCACGCGCCTTGCGACGTCCGGACATGGTTCGCGACGCGACGTTGAAGCGCATACAAAAGGCTTTTGCGAAACACGGGTATCAGCCGGACGAGCTGGCCAATCGATTTCGCGAAGGCAGTCTGGGCCTGATTGGTGTCAGCGTAAACTCGTTGTTTCACCCGTATTTTCCATCTATAATCGATGGCGCACAGCGTGAGGCGGCAAGGCACGGCTGGGGGCTGGCGATTGAATGTACCCATGATGAACAGGAGGCGGAGCGCAAGGCGATAGAAATCATGCGTTCCTTGCGCTTCGTCGGCGCGCTGGTCAATCCTCATCCCGAGGCTCATGAATTCTTTAAACGTCTGCTCGACAGCGATTTTCCGGTGGTCATGATCGACCGTTTTCTCGATGGTGTGAACTGTTCCTACATCGGCACGGACAACCGCATGGGTGCTCATTTGGCGGTTGAGCACCTGGTATCGCTGGGCCATCGTCGGATCGCCATGATACACGGGCCGCAGGAGTACAGCAGCCATCGCGACCGTCTGACGGGATACCGGGAGGCGATGGTCGGCCATGGGCTTTCGGTGGATAAACGCTGGATCATGGCTGGCAGTTGGACTGTGGAGGGAGGGCGTTCCGCGGGCACGCGGCTGTTGTCCTTGCCGAGCGATGTTCGTCCCACCGCGATTTTCTGCGACACGGATTCGGGGGCTCTTGGAGTGGTGGAGCAGGCGCGGGAGAATGGGATATTGGTTCCGCAAACTGTGTCCGTAGTCGGTTTTGTCGATTACGACTGGTCACGATACCTGGCGGTGCCGCTTACCACGGTACATCAGCCGCGCGAGTCGTTGGGGCAACAGGCCGTGGAAATGTTGTATGAGCTGCAAGACAGGCCTCGTGAGCAGCGTGTGACGCATCGAGTCGAACTTATTCCCGAGCTGATGATCCGGCGTTCCAGTGCGCCGCCGAGTAGTGGTTCTACGTGATTCAGGTAGGTATGTGCCATCGGCAGTACGATGGATACTCGGGTTGTAAGTCATGCGTCCGTCGAAAAAGTGTTTCTCGCGAGGTGGCAATATCACCTCCTGGAATTTATGTGGATCTTCGGGGCTGGCCGCGACGGCGCGGACGATTTCAGAATTGGTCAGCCAGTGCGGATGAAATATCAGTTCCCGCGGCCAGCGTGATGCGAACATGTGGTACAGTCCATCCTCGCCGCGGACGACCGGTCCGCCCCAGCCCCAGCAACCGT
>JAIPIO010000277.1 GCA_021734595.1 Kiritimatiellales bacterium
GGATGACGAGCGGCTGAAAAATCCGCCGGTGGAAGGTTCGGGCGTGCCGGATTATTTCGACGAGATGCTGGCGCGCATCCGCGACATCCGGGCGAGCGAACGGCGGATGTACCTGCGCGTGAAGGAGATTTTCGCCTTGGCGGGCGACTACGATCCGTCGGCCCAGGAGAGCCTGGCGTTTTTCGCGACGATCCAGAACAAGCTGCACTTCGCCGCAACGGGACGAACTGCACCGGAGTTGATCCATGAACGCGCCGATGCGGCTTCGCCGAACATGGGGCTGACGAGCTGGAAGGGATCGGAGATTCGCAAGACCGACGTGACGGTGGCGAAGAACTATTTGACCGAGCCGGAAATCGACGAACTCAACCGCATTGTGGTGATGTGGCTGGACTATGCGGAGGATCAGGCTCGCCGCCGGAAGCAGGTGTTCCTTAAGGATTGGGCCGAACGGCTGGACCAATTCCTGGAATTCAACGAGCGCCATGTTCTCGGCGACAAGGGGCGCGTGTCCAAACAGGTGGCGGATGGCCATGCAACGGGGCAGTACGAACAATACGAGATGCGGCGCCGAGCGCTCAAGGAGCAGGAAGGCGAGGCCGACACGATCAGGGCACTGGAAGAAATTGCGAAGCGAAAGGAGCGGAAATATGGCAAGGAAAAAGGATGATGATGTAGGGGGGCGGCTGGACAACCTGCGCACCTACATGGAGCGGGCGATGGGCGGAGCGGTGCCGAAGATGGGCTCTAAAAAGGAATACGAGGCGCAGGATCTCTATTACGAGGCAATGGAAACCGGCGACATGGATTTGATCTTCAAGGCGCTGGAGATCGATCCCGCCAACGTCGATTGCCAGCTCCAACTGCTGGCCACGTTCGATCCGTCCGAAGAAGAAGGGCTGGAGTTCGCGCGGCATATCGTCAAGACCGCGGAGAAGCGGCTCGGCAAGAAGATGTTCGCGGAGTGCAAGGGCCACTTTTGGGGTATGCTCGAAACGCGGCCCTACATGCGCGCCCGCAGCAACCTTGCGCAGCGGCTTGTCCGTCTTGGCCGGATCGAAGAAGCGATCATGGAGCACGAAAGCATGCTGGAGCTCTGCCCGAACGACAACCTCGGCGTCCGCTATGGCCTGCTGGGTCTCTACCTTCAGGAAAACCGGTTGGAAGATGCCCGGCGGTTGCTGTCTGAGTTCGAGGACGAACGACCCTATAGCTGCATGATGTGCTGGGGCTATGTGCTGGAGCGTTTCTTAAGCGGTGCGCTGGACGAGGCAGCGGTCGCATTGGCCTCCGCCCGTAAACAGAACGGTTATGTCGAAGCCTATCTTAAAGGGCACCGCAAGCTGCCGAAGGCGTCTGTCGGGTACTACTCGCCCGGCAGCCGCGAAGAGGCGCGAATCTGTGCGGAACTTCAGAAGGCGGCGTGGGATGGGTCTCCCGCGGTGTTGGCTTGGCTGGAATTGCAAAAAGAAACAGTGAAATAACGCCGGTTTTTTCCAAGACGGGATTGGTGGCGGCGGCGGCTTTCGGTATACTCGCGCCTTCCAACCATTGGAAAGAGGATTTTTTATGTACGACGAAATCAAAAGCAGTCTGGAGTTGTTTCTCGGTCAGCTGGCGGAGATGAGGGGCTATCTGGATATCGACGCCAAGCGCGCCAAACTGGCGGCGCTCGAGGCCGAAGCCGCCAACCCGGCGTTCTGGAACGATCAGAACAAGGCGAAGGCGAACATCGCGGCAACCAAGACCCTCACGCGGGTGCTTGAGCCGTTTGACGCCATTGTTGCCGGACTCGACGATGTGTCGGTGCTGCTGGAGCTGGCGGAGGCGGGCGAAGACGAGGCGCTGGAGGAAGCGCAGGAGTCGCTGAAGAAGGTGGCGAGCGGTTTCCATGCCTTGGAAATGCAGTCGCTGCTCGGCGGGGAGTTTGATTCGAAGAATGCCTATCTGGTGCTGCACGCGGGCGCGGGCGGCACGGAAAGCTGCGACTGGGCGGACATGCTCTACCGCATGTTCACGCGTTACGCGGAACGCAAGGGTTTTGGCTGCCAGATCCTGGACTACCAGGCGGGGGAAGAGGCGGGCATCAAGAGCGTGGCGCTGCTGATTTCGGGTCCGTACGCCTACGGCCTGCTGCAGTCGGAACGCGGGGTACACCGGCTGGTGCGCATCAGTCCGTTCGATTCGGCCTCGCGTCGGCACACCTCGTTTGTGGCCGCGGATGTTTCGCCGGAGCTGGACGACGATATTGAAATCGACATTGTAGAATCGGATCTGCGGATCGATACCTACCGCGCCCAGGGGGCCGGCGGCCAGCATGTGAACACAACCGACTCCGCCGTGCGCATTGTGCATGTCCCGACCGGGACGGTGGTGCAGTGCCAGGCGGAACGTTCGCAGCATAAAAACCGGGCGATGGCCATGAAGATGCTGAAGGCGAAACTTTACGAACTGGAAGAGGATAAAAAGCGCAAGGCGGTCGACCAGCTTTACGGCGACAAGGGCGAAATTGCCTGGGGACACCAGATCCGCTCCTACGTCATGCAACCCTACACCATGGTGAAGGACCACCGCACCGACGAGCAGGTCGGCAATGTGCATGGCGTGCTCGACGGCAACATCGATCCGTTCATCGAGGCGTATTTGAAGAAAAGCAGATAAAAAGTCGGAAACCACGAAATACACCAAATACACGAAATGGTTTAGGGAATAGGTTTTTTCGTGTGGTTCGTGTGGTTCGTGTATTTCGTGGTTTCAAACCAGCTATGAACATACTTGAACAAATTATCGCGGATAAGCGCGTAGAGATTGCGGCGCGGAAAAGGTTCCAATCCTTGGAAGAACTGAAAGCAAAAGCTCCAGGCATTGGGAAACTTTTTCCAATGCCTGGAAAAGCGCCGGATTTCGTCGCGGCGCTGCGCAGCGCACCGATCGGGCTGATTGCGGAGGTGAAGCGCCGCTCGCCGTCGGTGGGGAAAATCCGCGAGCCGTTTGATCCGGCGGAGATAGGCCGCGATTACGAGGCAAACGGTGCGCAGGCGATCTCGTGCCTGATGGATGAAAAGTATTTCGGCGGCGGTGCCGATGATTTCCGGGCGGTACGCGAGGCGGTTGCGCTGCCGATGCTCTATAAGGAGTTTGTGATCGACCCGTGGCAGGTTTATCATGCCCGGGCGCTGGGCGCTTCGGCGGTGCTGCTGATTGTTGGCGCCTTGTCCGATGCGGAGTTGGTGGCTTTCATGGCGGAGATCCGGTCCGCAGGCCTGCAGCCGCTGGTGGAGGTGCACAACCGCGAAGAGATGGAGCGGGCGATCTGTACGGGTGCGGACTGCATCGGGATCAACAACCGCGACCTGAAAACGTTTGTGACGACGCTGGATACTACGGTTGAGCTTTGCAAAACGGTTCCGCCGGGTTGCACGGTGATCAGCGAAAGCGGGATCAAATCGCCGGAAGATGTCGCACGGTTGAGGGATGCCGGAGTGCATGCCATACTGGTGGGCGAAAGCCTGTTGCGGATGGACTCGCCCGGCGCTGCCGCCAAACGTTTAATGGGGTTGTCATAATTTTTAATTCGGCTATTTTTTCCTTTCTATCCTGAAATATATATGCACTATCTCTGATTCTGTTTCATTGACGACAATAGCAATTGGAAGGTACGACCGGATTGCGCTATGAGGGGTAAACGGACCGCGGTTCGCGGTTCGGCGTAGACAGGGGAAGAAGACGTTGAAGTCAAATAAGTTCATCGCATTGGATATCGGGGACAGCGGCGTAAAGATTGCTGAATTTGCGCAGCATGGGCCGGGGCAGATTGAACTGCTGAAGTACGGATTTGCGTCGCTGGACATGGACCCCCAGAACGAGTCGATGCGCGAAGCGGTGGTTGCTTCAACCATACAGGAACTGCTGAAAGAGAAAAAAATAGCCCCCGGCGCAACGGCGGTGGCATTGACCGGCCAGTCGGTTTTCTCGCGCCTGGTTAAACTTCCGCCGGTGGAGAAGGAAAAAATTTCCCAGATGGTGGAGTACGAAGCGGTGCAGAACGTGCCGTTCCCGATCGACGAGGTGGTGTGGGACTACCAGATTATCGATAATCCGCAGAGCGATGATCGCGAAGTATTGCTGGTGGCCATCAAGGCCGATATGGTGGAAAGCCTCGCGCATGCGGTGGAGATGACCGGGCTATCGCCCGAGATTTTCGATGTTTCCTCTATCTCCATATATAATGCGGTGCGTCATAATTACCGCGACTTGAGCGGCGCCGTGCTGGTGGTGGATGTCGGGGCCCGATCATCCAACCTGATTTTCATCGACGGGGACCGGGCGTTTATGCGCTCGCTTCCGGTGGCGGGGAATGCGATTACACAACAGATCGCACAGGAACTGAATATTTCGTTTGCCGCAGCTGAAGCCCTGAAAATACAGCATGCGGAAATCACGCTGAGCGACCGTGACGACCCCGTCGCCGGGACGGAAAAAGCGGTGGTTCTTAAGTGTGTCCGGAATACCATGAACCGGATGTATCAGGAAATCAGCCGCTCGATTACCTTCTACCGGAACCAGCAGGACGGGCAGCAGCCCGGATTGCTGCTGCTGACCGGTGGTACGGCCCGCTTGCCGGGTATTGGTGCTATACTGGAAAACCGCCTGCAAATGAAGGTGGAGTTCCTGGATCCGTTGCAAAAAGTTAAAATCGGACCCAAAGTGGACACGGCGGGGATGGACGAGATCACGCATCAGTTCGGCGAGCTGGTTGGTCTGGCGTTGCGGCACTCCATCGTCTGTCCGATACAGATCAACCTGATGCCGGCGCGGTTGCTGAAAGAGCGGGCGTTTCTCAAAAAGCAACCGGTGCTGCTGGCATGTGCGGCCGGCATTGTTCTGCTGGCGGGAATCTGGGCGGCCGGCCTGTCGTTTATGGCCAAACTGGCCAAGGAAGAAGCCGTCGGGGTGAGTGCGCGGGTGAATGAGCTTTCAAAGGTGGAGAACAGCCTTAAAGCCGAGGAGGCTGCGCTTAAGCAGCTCAATAGCCACCGTGTTGCGTACGAACAAGCCTTAGACAAACGCACGGTTTGGCTGGAAACGCTGATGGATCTGCAGCAGACGGTTCCCGACGGAATGTTTTTAA
>JAIPIO010000278.1 GCA_021734595.1 Kiritimatiellales bacterium
CCTTATATATAAGGTGCCGCGGATGCAAAAGGCGCTCTCCCGAGCGCCTTTTGCATGCCGGCGCGCAGCCGACTTGCTGGAACCAGTCAATAGAAGCCCAGTTCCTTTCAGTCATGAGCATCTATTGCTCTATTGTTCGTTTTTTTATCTGTAAATATCAGTGTTTGGTTCTAATTCATTAACCTCATCTTGCAGTGGAGGAGGTCTGTTGATTGTGTTTTTAATCATTTTCTTTTCTTTTTTCCGGAGTCTGGAAAATGTGATGAAAAATCCTCCAATACCTCCGAGAATTCCTCCGACTGGAACTGTAATGAATAAGAAGATCCAACCGACTGCACCAAACCCTCCACCTGTTGGAACTCCATTTGGATACATTATTTTATCCAAAAGAATGCAGGCATAAAAAACACCAAAACTACCCAGCAACAAACCGATGATGACTCCAATAATTCCTGTGAGTATGGATAGTAGTACTTTCATTTTTTATGAATCAACATTTGAAATGAGCCTGAGCGCAAATAACTATTGATCTAATCGACAGGAGTTGTCGCGATAGGCTCAGATGGCTGGTTCGCCTTTTTTCTTTTTTTTATCAACCACTGAGCAAAAACAATCGTGTACAAAATGAATATTAACACGGTTGTTCGACTAGATGTTTCTGTGAGCATTTTAACAAATCCTGAAACCCAAATTTTGTGTTCTACTTCAAGTTCCTGTTCATTTATTTCTACTTTAAGATCACTCTGCATTGTAGGGCTGTAAGTCCAGCGTTCAGAATCTTTATTGTTGATGAAAAAATAGGGCATCAGATTTACCATAACTATAAGGATCAGAATGATGTGATATTTTTTCATATTATCTCTCTGGCGAACATATTAATTAAGGGACCCGACCTTTTTTCTCCCGAATAGAATACTTTGAGTACGCATTTTTGCAAGATTATTACATGCTTGTATCTTTCAAGGTCCCTTTACACCCCGAATCGGGGTACTTAAGGACCTAGCCCCTAATTCGGTCGATTATTTATTATGACCAGGAAATCTGTGTCAATCCGTGTTCATGTTTACCCCGTCTTCATTGGGGCGTGATCAATGTCCGGATAGCGGAATTCCTTTCCCTCATAGTTGACGACAACAACGTCATCGCCCTCCCTGCGTATTTGCTCTTTTCCAAGGATGGGAACTTTCCCGCCGCCGCCGGGGGCGTCGATTACAAAGGTTGGAACCGCGAGACCTGAAATGTTTCCGTGCAGGGATTGGATCAGTTCGATTCCTTTTTCAACCGGCGTGCGGAAATGGGCGGAGCCTTTGACGGGATCGCACTGGAGCAGGTAGTAGGGTTTTACGTTGATCTCCAGCAAGCCGTAGAAAAGTTCTTTGAGCGTCTCGCTGTCATCGTTGATTCCCTTGAGCAGGACGGTCTGGCTGACCATCGGCACCCCTGCGTCGGAAAGTTTTCGGCAAGCGGCTTGGGTTTCCGGGGTCAGCTCGTCGGGGTGGGTAAAGTGCAGGCTGAGCCAGATGCGGTGTTCACGCAGGATAGCACATAGTTCATCGGTAATACGCATCGGTAATACCGCCGGAACCTTCGAACCGACCCGGATAATTTTGATATGGCCGATTTTCCGAAGTCTGGAAAGGATATTTCCAAGGTCTGGATCATCGAGCGTCAGCGGGTCGCCGCCAGAGACCAGCACGTCGCGGATTTCGGTATGGTTTTCCAACCATTGGAAACTTTCTTCCAATGGTTGGAAGTTGTTCTGCAATGTTGACGAGGGTTGCCGCCTCGTTGCGCACGAACGGGATTGTTGTCCTTTTGGGTGTAGGGCGTACTTCCCTATACAGGGCTCGATCCCATGCACTGCGTGCTCCATCGGAATGGAAGCACGCCCTACACCGTCAACGCTTTTGCCAACTAAGCGTGAGCGGGTGCAGTAGCGGCAGTAGACGGCACATTGTGTGGTTGCAAGAAAGAGCGCCTTGTCGGGATAGGTATGGATGAGGTTCGGCGCGGCGCGGTGCCGCTCCTCGCCCAGCGGGTCGCACAGTTCCCCTTCCCCGCAGATGCTCTCAAGTTCGGAGGGGAAAACAGTGCGGCGGAGCACGGAGTTTTCAGCGACGACCGCGTAGTACGGCGTGATGGCGGAAGGCCGCTCCGAACCGGATACGATCCGGTGCTCCAATTGCCATTTCCAATCCCTGTCTTTATCTAAAGCATGCATTTGTCTACCAAATATTGACGCGCGTCATTTAGGCGGGCATTATACCCAAATGCTTTTTAACAGAAATACAATATCGCCGGAACTAAAAGAGGTCCAGCAACTGATGGCGGACTGTCTCAAGGATACGCGCCTGTCGGAGCTGCTGCCCTCGAACAACAATGTGATGGCGCATGGAAAAATGCTGCGCGCACGTCTGGCCGTTTCGATGGGCAAGGCGAATAAAGTCGAACCGGATATCTACCAAAGGGCCGCTGCCGCGGTCGAAATCATCCATGGCGCCAGCCTGCTGCACGACGATGTGATCGATGGCGGGATACTGCGGCGCGGTGCGCCGACCTTCTGGAAGGAACACGGCGCCAACGGAGCCATTCTGCTGGGCGACCTGCTGGTGTTCAAGGCGCTCAGCCTGATTAGCGCGCTGGAACAGCCTTATATTCTGAAGGAACTGATTGAGATGGCCGGCGTGGTCTGTACCGCTGAAACCGAGCAGGAACTGATTCTGCGCGGCTCGCCCGGCACCTGGGAGGAGTGCGAACAGATTGCACGCTTTAAAACCGGTTCCCTTTTCGCGTTTGCCGCTTTTGCGGCGGGCGGCGAAGATGCCGGCCTGCGCGCGGCACTGAAGGAGGCGGGATTCAGGATCGGTACGGCTTATCAGCTGGCCGACGATATTCTGGACGCTTCCGACAACGAGGAAGTTGCCGGCAAAACACTCGGACAGGATGACGCGCGCGGGAAAACAACCGCGATTACCGCTATCTGCAACGCACCCGCTGATTCAACCGCTTATGTACATTCACTTTGCGGCGCTTCATCGGAACCGCTGCACGACTGGCCTCACATCAGAGCGGTCTGGGATGATTTTGTAGAAATGAACCTAATGCCGGTGCTGGACAAGCATTTGTGCGCCGCCGGCGGTAAGTGATGAGCCCTGCGCGGAACACGCATATTATGAGCATATTTATAAAAACTCCTTTTCACGGCATCGGGGAATTGTTAAACAATCACGCGTTATTTTGAAACGTAGAATATGAGGATCCTGTTTTGGCTGACTTCAAGGTAAAAAAAGGGTTGGATATCAAAGTGCTCGGCAAACCGGCGCCGACCGTGCAGGAATGTGCGCGTCCGCAGCTTTTTTCCGTATATCCGTCGGAATTCGAGGGCATTAAACCGCGGCTGAAGGTTGCCGAGGGCGACTCTGTCCGGCAGGGTGATGTTCTTTTTGAAAACAAGAAGGACGAACAGATGCTGTTCCGGTCACCGTGCAGCGGCACGGTCAAGGCCATCAAACTGGGGGCGCGCCGCGCACCGCAGGAAATCATCATTGAGCGTTCGGAAACGGATGAAAGCGTAACCTTTGACGCCATCGCACCTGACACCGTAACACGGGAAAAACTGGTGGCGCATCTGCTCAACACCGGATACTGGCCGCTGATCCGCCAGCGGCCCTTTTCAAAAATCGCCGATCCGGCCGCCGCCCCCAAGGCGGTGTTTGTAAATGCCATGAACTCCGCCCCGTTTCAGGCGGACTTCGGCACCGTCCTCAAGGGCGATGAAAACCATTTCCAGGCCGGACTTGCAGCGCTTGGAAAACTGACGGAAGGCAAGGTTCATCTTTGCACAGCCCCGGGAATGAATCTTCCAGACCTTGGAAATGTAGAAATACACACCTTTGAAGGCCCCCATCCATCCGGCAATACCAGCATTCACATCAACCGCGTCTGCCCCATTGAGCCGCACGACACCGTCTACACACTGCGTGCGCAGGATGCAATTCTCATTGGGAAGCTGCTGCTGACCGGCACGCTGCCGACCACCAAGGTCATCGCACTCGGCGGACCGGGAGTGAAACCGCAATCCTGCCGGCATTACCGCGTCTGGATCGGCGGTTGCCTGAAGCCCGTATTTGATCCCGCGCTCACCGAAGGAACCGAGCTTCGGATCATCAGCGGGAATATACTCAGCGGCACCCCGGTGGCCAAGGAATCCGCCATCCGCTTCTACGACCAGGAAATCACCGTGGTTGAAGAAGACCGTTCGCGCCATTTTCTGGGCTGGACCACCCCGGGCTGGCTGCAGTACAGCGTACACCGCCTGAACCTGTCGGTCCTGCGCAAATCCGCCGAGTGGAACCTCGGAACCAACCTGCACGGCGGACACCGCGCCATGGTGGTGACCGGCTGGTACGACAAGTATATGCCATTGAACATCATGACCGACTATCTCGTCCGTGCCGTACTCGCGCACGACACCGAGGAAGCCATCCAGCTCGGCATACTCGAAACCGACCCGGAAGATTTTGCGCTCTGCGCATTCATCGATCCCGCCAAGAACGACCTCTGCGGCATTATCAAGCAGGGTCTGGAAGAAATCGAAGAGGAAGGGATCTAAGGACGACCATTATGAAATTCCTGTTCGATTTTTCAGATAAAGTAATCAAGCCGCTTTTTGAAAAGGGCGGCAAACTTGAAAAACTCTATCCGCTGTTCGAGGCGGGCGACACGTTTGCCCGGACACCGGCGGATGTGACAACCGGCGCACCGCATGTACGCGACTCCATCGACCAGAAACGTCTGATGGTGTATGTGATCTATGCGCTCTTCCCCTGCCTGTTTTTCGGCATGTGGAATGCCGGACATCTCTACAACACCTCCAATGTTGTGGAAAATGCGAATTTCCTTTCCGACTGCCTGCGCGGGATGATTCTGGTAATGCCGATTGTAATCACCTCGTATGTGGTCGGCGGTGTATGGGAAGTGCTGTTTGCGGTGGTCCGCAAGCACGAGATCAATGAAGGCTTCCTGGTAACCGGGATGCTTTTCCCGCTCATCCTCCCTCCCACGATTCCGTTGTGGCAAGTGGCGGCCGGTGTTTCGTTCGGCGTGCTG
>JAIPIO010000279.1 GCA_021734595.1 Kiritimatiellales bacterium
TTCGGGCACCTGGTTTTTGTTCGCGATGACGGAAAAGTCTATCTTACTATCCGAGAAGACGATACAGGCAAATATCATGATGAATTGGTTGGTGAAATCAGCGAGTTTGAAATCAATGAGTTTACCAGGTTTGATTTATTCATAGACTCGAAGCATTTAAAGGCGCACGTTGGCAAGTTTTCATTCGTGAAGCTTCTTTGCGATCTGCCGTATGTTTTTACAGCCGGAAGGATCATCTTTGTTGCAGGTTATTGCCGCATAGGCATAAAGAACATTGAGATTGAGAAGGAGTGACCACTTGAACAGCTAACCACCGTGTGGAAAGGCCGCGGAAAAACGTCGCGCCTCTCACACGGATCGTCATGTTTTGAAGGCAGATACCATCAGGAAGTGAATGAAGGACAAACAAATGCCAAGACTGACTGAACAGGAACAACAGGAGATTACCCGCTACATCGAAGCGGATAAACTATTGCCGGACAAATTCCGTTTTCTTCTATTCGACGAGAAGCGCGAGGTGGAGCTGGTCTGGAACGGAAAGACCAACGAGGTCTGCAATATCGTTCTTCCGTTTCAGGTTATCGAGCAAGTGGATGAACCCAGAGCCGAAAAGCCGGAGGATACCGAAGCGCAGATGTCTCTTTTTGACGAGCGTGGCCGCCAGCTCAAAGGCTGGACAAATAAGCTGATCTGGGGCGACAACAAGCTGATTCTGTCATCACTCAAGAACGGGCCGCTCCGCGAGGAGATCGAGGCCCAGGGCGGCCTGAAGCTGATTTACATTGACCCGCCCTTTGACGTGGGCGCGGATTTCTCCATGGATATCGAGATCGGCTCAGGAGATAAAACAGACACCTTCACCAAGAAGCCTAACATCCTCGAAGAAATCGCCTACCGTGACACCTGGGGAAGAGGCGCGGATTCCTTCATTGCCATGATCTATGAACGGCTGGTGTTGATGCGGGATTTGCTGGCCGAGGATGGGCTCTTGTTTCTGCATATCGGATGGAACGTCAGCCATCATATTCGTCTTGTACTTGACGAGGTGTTTGGGACGCCGAATTTCATCAACCAGATCATATGGCGCAGACAGACTGCGCACAGTGACATCGGCCAGGGTTCCCGCCATCTTGGGCGTATTCATGATGTTGTTCTACTCTATTCGAAGTCTGACAGATTCACTTGGAATATGCAGTACCAGCCATACTCAGAAGAATATGCCAGCGGATTCTACAAAGAAATAGAGGCAGAAACAGGACGGAAATACCAGTTAGGTGACATCACGGCCCCCGGCGGTGCATCAAAGGGAAACCCTTATTACGAGTTCCTTGGCGTGTCGCGTTTTTGGCGGTTTAGCGAGCCTCGAATGAAGGAATTATATGAGAGAGGGATTATTGTACAAAAGAAACCAGGCACAGTTCCGCGCCAGAAGCGATACCTCGATGAAATGCCTGGAGTTCCTCTTCAGGACCTCTGGTTAGACATAAATACAGTTCAACCTCAAGCGAAGGAGCGAACAGGATACTCTACCCAAAAACCTGAGTTGATACTTGAGAGGATCATATCGCTTGCGAGCAACGAAGGCGACCTCGTCGCCGATTTCTTCTGCGGCTCCGGCACCACGGCGGCAGTCGCCGAAAAACTGGGCCGCAAGTGGATCGCCACGGATCTGGGCAAGTTCGCCGTTCACACCACCCGCAAGCGCCTGATCGGGGTGCAGCGCAAGCTCAAGGAGGATGGAAAGGGCTACCGGGCCTTTGAGATTCTCAACCTGGGCAAGTACGAGCGCCAGCATTACATCGGCATCAACCCAAATTTGCGCGAGGAGCAGCGGCAGAAGCAGCTCGAAGAGAAGGAGGCCGCGTTCCTCGACCTGATCCTGCGCGCTTACCGGGCGGAGAAGGTGGAAAACTTCGCCGCCTTCCACGGCAAGAAGGCCGGACGGCTCGTGGCCGTCGGCCCGGTCAACCTGCCGGTGACGCGGCTGTTTGTGGAAGAGGTCATTCTGGAATGCCGCAAGAAGCATATTACCAAAGTGGACATCCTGGGCTTTGAGTTTGAGATGGGGCTTTTCCCGAACGTGCTGGACGAAGCGCGCGCCAAGGGCATTGACATTGCCCCGAAATACATCCCGGCCGAGGTGTTTGACAAGCGGGCGGTGGAGAAGAACCAGGTCGTGTTCCACGATGTGGCGTTCATCGAGGTCAAGCCGGTTGTAAAGGCGGGCAAAAAGAAAAAGCCCGCCGCCGTTGCGGTGGAACTGACCGATTTTTCGGTGTTTTATTCGCAGGACTCGATCGCCAACGCCGAGGCGGCCATCAAGAACAAGGCCAGCCGCATAGTGGTGGAAAAGGGGCAGATCGTGAAGGTGAGCAAGGACAAGGACGGCATCGTCACCCGCGAAGTGCTCACAAAAAACTGGACCGACTGGATCGACTACTGGGCCGTGGATTTCAATTTTGAGAGCAAGCGCGAGATTATCCGGGTCCGGAACGAAGACACCGGTCAATGGGAAGAACGCTGGACCGGGGACTACATCTTTGAAAACGAATGGCAATCCTTCCGGACCAAAAAAGACCGCTCCCTGGAGCTGACGAGCGTTTTCCATGAGTGTCCTCCCGGACGGCGTAAGATCGCGGTCAAGGTGGTTGATATCTTCGGCAACGACACCATGACCATTGTCGAGGTGCGGATATGAACAAAATTAAACAAATTGAAGTCTTGAAAGAGATCGTCACAGTGCAAAGAATGCACGAAGATGATTATATTTGCATCACCGATATTGCCCGTTACCAGGAACCGGAACGGACGGATCATGTGATCCAGAACTGGATGCGCAACCGAAATACAATTGAATTTTTGGGCATCTGGGAGAAGCTCAACAATCCGGGTTTTAAACCCCTCGAATTCGAGGGGTTTAAAAAACAGGCTGGTTTGAACAGCTTCGTCCTTACGCCAACGCAATGGATAACCGCCACAGGGGCCATCGGCATCATATCTAAACGAGGACGCTATGGCGGCACCTTTGCCCACAAAGACATTGCCTTTGAGTTCGCCTCGTGGGTCTCGGTGGAGTTTAAGCTCTACCTGATCAAGGAGTTCCAGCGGCTGAAGGCGGAGGAACTCAAACAGCTTGGGTGGGACATCCGGCGCAATCTGGCCAAAATCAACTACCGGATTCACACAGATGCCATCAAAGAGAACTTGATACCGCCTGAACTCACGCCACAGCAGATAAACCTGGTTTACGCCTCGGAAGCGGATGTTTTGAATATGGCCTTGTTCGGCATGACCGCCAAACAATGGCGCGACAGCCATCCGGGCGATAAGGGCAATATTAGAGATTACGCGAATATGTCCCAACTCGTGTGCCTGTCCAACCTGGAAAACCTGAACGCCCTTTTTATCCAGGAAAAGACGCCGCAGGCAGAGCGGCTTCGCAAGCTGAACCGGATTGCCATACAGCAGATGAGTATTCTGACGAATGACACAGGGCTCAAGCGCCTTGAAACGGGGGACAAATAATGGCCTTGCACAAGAACTTCCCCGATTCGCCGCATGCCGTCCTCGACCCGGACATTCGCTGGTTTCCGGCCGATGAAGCCTTGCGCGAAACAAGCATAGAAAAACTCATGCCGCCCCTGATCTCACAACTCCGCAGGAAAGTGAAGACGTTCCGCGACAGCGGCTATGTGGGCGCCGCCGATACCAGCAGGAGCCTGCTCAACTGGTGGTTCAAAACGCCGCACATGCTTGAGCGGGCGGATGGGACCATGTCCCGGTTCCAATACTATTTTGCCCAGCGTGAAGCATTGGAAACAATCGTATACCTGTACGACGTTGCAGGCGTTCAGGATAAGCACGATATGATGCGCTTTGACGCCGGCGGCTTTGTATCCGGCAGCATGTTTGACGAGACATGGCGGCGCTTTGTGATCAAGATGGCTACCGGAAGCGGCAAAACAAAGGTCTTGAGCCTTGCCCTGGTATGGAGTTTCTTCCACAAACTCTATGAGCCCGATTCCCAATTGGCCCGGAACTTCCTGGTCATCACTCCCAACATCATCGTGCTCGATCGCGTTTATCGAGACTTTCAGGGGCTTCGGATCTTTTTTGCGGACCCGGCCCTTCCCGATAACGGCGTGGACGGCCGCAACTGGCGCGACGATTTTCAACTCACCCTGCATAAACAGGACGAGGTCACGATCACCCGGCCGACCGGCAATATCTTTCTGACCAATATTCACCGCGTCTATGCGGGCAACGATATCCCGCCATCGCCGGACGACGAAAACACCATGGACTATTTCCTGGGCAAGCGACCGACCGGCGCAACCACGGATTCCAAGGTGGATTTGAGCATGATCGTGCGCGATATCGACGAACTCATGATTTTAAATGATGAAGCGCATCATATCCATGATCCCGGCATGGCCTGGTTCAAATCCATCGAGGACATTCACAACCGCCTCAAACAGAAGGATGCCGCCCTCTCCCTTCAGCTCGATGTGACCGCCACCCCGAAACACAATAACGGCGCTATTTTCGTTCAGACCGTCGCGGATTACCCTCTGGTCGAAGCCATCTCGCAAAACGTGGTCAAACACCCCGTCCTGCCCGATGCCCCCAGCCGCGCAAAACTCACTGAACGGCAAAGCGCCAAATACACCGAGAAATACGCCGACTATATTGATCTCGGGGTCATAGAGTGGCGCAAAGCCCATGCGGAACACCGGAAGCTCGGCAAGAAAGCCATCCTGTTCGTCATGACCGACGACACCCGCAACTGCGATGATGTGGCCGAGTACCTGGAAGGCCATTATCCCGACTTGAAAGATTCTGTTCTCGTCATCCACACAAAAAACAACGGCGAGATTTCCGAAGCACGGTCCGGCAAGGCCAAAGAAGAACTGGAAGCCTTGCGCAAACAGGCCAATGACATTGACGCAGCCGACAACCCCTTTAACCCATTTTTTCGAGTAGGGATTAAAATCCTCCATGATTACAGGCTATTCCATTTTTGAATCGTTTGTTATGGCACTACTTTTGTTTATAATCTTCTTGGTCGTTGCACCAGGGTGAAAACATATCCCCAAGGCAGAA
>JAIPIO010000280.1 GCA_021734595.1 Kiritimatiellales bacterium
CAGCGAGGCGTTTAATGCGTTCCGCCAGCACCAGATCAAGGTTCCGCACCGCACCCTCATAACAGGCGGCATCGAATGCGTCCCGGTTCATGAAGCGCTTGCGGACGTTCAAGTACCATTCGCTCAGGGGTATGATATTTCCGATATAATGCAGGTTGTTGCGGACAATGCGGGTGATGCCGCGGTAGACGCCGGTTTCATAATCCATCGTTGCGCCCGCCAGGTTTTTTGGAATGTGGAGCTGGCCGGGTTTAAGCACATCCTTGCGGCAGGTTCCGCCGGCGGCAACAATCGTTCCGTATTCGATCCTGGCGGGACCAACGAGACCCCCCTGCCCTCCCAGAAAAACCGGTTTTTGGTCAAGGAATACGCCGTGGGGCACATCGCCAACCAGCGAGGCGGTCGCCTTGTCCTGATGCGGGGTGTAGTTGAAGTGGATATAGGAGGAGCCGACTTCGCTGTGATCTCTGCGACTGGTTCCTCCTGCCATTAGGATATCGCAGAAATTTATCAGGCTGCCGAGCGTCACAAATGGGAAGAGAATGGTTTGCTTCAGCCCGACGGTGTGCGCGCCGTTTGCTTCTTCCTCGAGAATGGTTCCGGCGCGCACATGCGCGCCGCTGCCCATGTTGGCCCCGTCCAGAAAAACCGCATCGGAAAAATAGCCGCCCTTCAATTCCACGTTCCGGCCCAGTTGGCAGTTTTCAATGGTGACAGGTGCTTCCGCCCCGATCACGCAGCCGGGGCCGATCGATGTTTTGTCGCCGAAGATGCGGCACCCATGATGAATGATGGCCTCTGGCGATATATGGCCTTCATACGTCATTTAAGCAGCACCCCGATTACAATTCCAGTGCCGGTGAAAACAAGCAGGGCCATGGACGTCGGTACATTCTTGATCACCAGCTTGGCAACCGCGATGTCCACCCGCCCCTTCGTAAAGATAAATATAATTGTACACAGTGCCATCAGCAACAGCGCCCACAACAGGCTTTTTCTCATCTCCAACCTCCGTAAGTTTGATATGTAAATTTACCAGACATGGGAAAAAAGTCTGCCATTTTTTCCACTCATCGGAAGTCAGGCGCGCAGAGCCGGACCACTTCGGCGAACGGCATGGTGTGTGTAAATCCGAGCTCGTTTATTTTAGTACAGTCGAGACTGGAATCGACCGGGCGCGGCGCGGTAATTGGAAGCGGCTTCAGCAGCGGCTTGATGTGATCGTGCGGCAGCCCCAGCGTATTGGCCACACTCACCGCCATTTCATATTTTGTGAGGGTTTCGGGGTTGCAGTAGTGGAAGATGCCGGTTGCGTCCTTTTCCAGCAAAAAGGCGATGGCCCGGGCGGCATCGCACGCCCAGGTCGGATGCCGGATGCCGCAGTGGTCGATCTGGCATTCCTCTCCCGATTTGATCTGGCGGTATAGAGCGGAAAGATGACCGTCTTCTTCGGGCTCGGTTCCCACCAGCAGGGGCACGCGGACGATCACGGAATTTTTGCGCTGCCGCACAATCGTTTCCGCATCGACCTTTGATTGGCCGTAGACATTAACGGCGCAACATGGATCATCCTCGGTGTACGGTGGGTTTCGTCCGTCGAACACGTAGTCGGTGCTGACGAAAACCAGTTTTCCAGGCATTGGAAAACAATTGCGGAACGTTTCCAAGGGCTGGACATTCAACCTCCGGCATGCTTCCGGATGCTGCTCGCACTCATCCGGCTTACGGTAGGCTGCACTGTGGATAACTACGTCTGGTTGCACGTCATCCAGCAGCTTCTTAATCTGCGCGGGTTCCCGCAGATCTACTGCGCGGAAGCGCGCGTCGGGCCGGTGGCAGATACCCGTCACTTCATTTGTTGTGGAGAGCAAATTGAAAAGTTCGCCACCGAGGAATCCGCTGGCGCCGGTCAGGAGTATCCTAGTATTCTTCATCGCACGCGGTGTAGAGCCAGCTCAGCAGAGTTTCAAAGCGAGGATCGTCGCGCAAAGAAAACAGATCGCCGTCCTGCTTCATCCAGTCATAGTCGGCATAGCCGAGTTCCACCGCCTTGGTCAACGCTTCGAACGCCTCGTCCTTGCGGTCGGTCAGGGCAAAACTGCAGCCGAGGTTGTACCAGACCATATGATCCTTCGGGTTCCGCTGGCTCAACTCCAGATCCACCTCAAGCCCTTCCTTGAATTTCCCCGCTTTCGTGTACAGGTCTGCCAACGCAAACAGCACGTCCATATCATCAGGAAGCCGCCCTGCCACTTTTTCGAGGAACTTCAGTTCAACCTGGCCGCTTTGACTGCGACATTCGTCAGAATTCTTGCTCATTGATAAGTCGCTCAAATATGTTTCGGTTTAAATTCACGCTTTACGGGACCGGTATAGATCTGGCGCGGTCGACCGATCCGCGATTCCGGATCGGCTTTCATTTCCAGCCATTGTGCAATCCAGCCAGGAATGCGTCCAATGGCAAACATGACCGTGAACATATTGGTCGGGATGCCCATGGCCCGGTAGGTCAGTCCGGTGTAGAAATCGATGTTTGGATAGAGATTTCGGCTATGAAAATAATCGTCCGCCAAGACCGCTTCTTCCAGCTTTTGCGCTAGATCGACCAGTGGATCGTTCACTCCCAATTGCGCAAGTACATCCTTGCACATCTGCTTGGCCACCTTGGCGCGCGGGTCGTACGATTTGTAGACGCGGTGTCCAATGCCCATGAGCCGGAAGGGATTTGATTTATCCTTCGCGCGCGCTAAAACTTTTTTAACGTTGCCCTTGTCCTTCCTAAGGATCCGGTCGAGCATTTCAATTACATGTTGATTGGCGCCGCCATGCAGCGGCCCCCACAGCGCGCAGATGCCGGCGGAGATGGAAGCGTACAGGTTGGCATCGGAACTTCCCACCATCTTGACCACCGACGCAGAACAGTTTTGTTCATGGTCGGCGTGCAGGATCAGCAGCTTGTTCAACGCCTTTACGCAGACCGGATCCGGCTCGTAACCGTTGACCGGCGTCCAAAACATCATGTTCAGGAAGTTCGCGCAGTACGAGAGGTCGTGCCGCGGTTGAACAATGGGATGTCCTTCCGACTTCTTGTAGGAGAACGCGGCGGCCGTCCGCATTTTGGACAGCAGGCGGGTTACCTTGAAGTCCACGTTTTCCCTCTGCTCGATGGATTCCAATTCCGGATAGAAAGAGGAAAGCGAAACCGCCATCGCCGATAGCGTGGCCATCGGGTGGGCGTGGTCTGGAAAGTTGCCGAAGAAATGGCGCATGTCCTCATGTAGCATCGAGTGGCTATTGAGGTGCTTGGAAAACGCTTCCTTCTGCTTGGGCGCGGGCAGCTTTCCATGAACCAGCAAATAGGCCACTTCGACAAACTCGCAGTTTTCCGCCAGATCGTTGATGTCGTATCCGCGATAGCGCAAGATTCCTTTTTCGCCGTCAATGTAGGTGATTTCGCTCTCGCAGCTGCCTGTGTTCACAAAGCCCGGGTCATAGGTGATCAGGCCGGTCTCTTTCCGCAGTGCGCGGATATCAATCGCTTGTTCGTTCTCTGTGCCCGTAATAATGGGAAGTTCAATGGTCTTTGAACCAAATTTCAATGTGGCTGCTTTACTGTTCGTTGCTTTTTTCATACCCCTCCCTACCCTCTGTTGATAAATTGGAAACATAAAAATACGGTTCTCCCCCGTGCTTGCAAGACTAAAAAAACCGCACGACCACCCTTATCCGCCAAACGTTACATGGAAAGGGGCGATTTTTTCTTCATTTATTGATTGCACCCCTTCCCGCATTTATGTTTTATCCACGGGTCTTTAAACAAACAGGGATAGATAGATTTATGGCTAAAACAAGCAAAATTGTAAAAAACGAGCAGCGTATCAAGATGGCCGCGAAGTATAAGGAGCTCCGCATGGAACTCAAGGCAGCCATTCAAAACCCGAAAACTTCGCCCGAAGACCGCGCGGCGGCCATGGCGCGTATGCGCAAACTTCCGCGCGACGCCAACCCTAACCGGATCATGAACCGTTGTTCGGTATCAGGACGTCCTCGCGCCGTCTATCGGAAATTCGGTCTTTCGCGCATCACTCTTCGTGAAATGGCTTCCGAAGGACTGATCCCGGGAATGACTAAAGCAAGCTGGTAAACAACTGTATAAACTATTTTACGAAGGATTGAATCATGAGCAGAGAATGTGCATATACAGGAAAGAAAACCATCAGCGGACGCAGTATTGTCCGTAAAGGTCTCGCGAAGAAAAAAGGCGGTATCGGCCTCCATGTAACGAGCGCCAGCAAGCGTACGTTCAAGCCGAACCTGCAACGCATCCGCATCAAGGATGAAAACGGAACCGTGAAACGCGTATGGGTTTCCGCCAAATACATCAAGTCCGGGAAAGTCCAGAAAGCCTAACCGCTTCCTGAAACGGATTCGACGAAGCCGCCCACCGGGCGGCTTTTTTGTTTCCATGCATTGAGATGTTTGCCTCGCAAATTTCCAATCTCTGGAATCCATTAAGCAGCATATTCCGATGGTTGGAAAAAACCGCGACTGTATTTCCAATGTCTGGAAATCCCTCCCCCTCTTTTTTCCAATAATAGGATAAGCATTTCCAATCGTTGTAAAACGCCGACTCGCCAATATTAAATATATTATCGCTTTTGTCATATAATATTTGAGCGTTATACCCCCATAGGGTTTCTACCCTCTTGAATTCAGGAGATGAAATGAAGGGACACACCACAACGCATTTAGAGCATATCAACCGTCTTTCCCGTATCGAAGGGCAAATCAAGGGTGTAAAACGCATGATTGACAAAGGCGAATACTGCATCGATATCATTACCCAGGTTCAGGCGGCCCGGTCCGCGCTACAGTCGGTAAGCAAGCTTATCCTTGAAAAGCACCTCAAGCACTGCGTGGTCGATGCAATGGAAAAGCACGATGAACGGGATAGAGGCGGATTTGAGATTTAGGACCACTGGTTAAGTTTGGTTTTGTCGTATGGCTCCTTAACATGGAAGGATAGGAGCTATGAAAAAACAGAGACGAAAACACACGGCGGAGTTCAAGGCGAGAGTGGCACTCGAAGC
>JAIPIO010000281.1 GCA_021734595.1 Kiritimatiellales bacterium
AGCCATCCCCATGCGGAAAGCAACGTCGATTGTTCAAGGGGTTTGCGGTGGACCCGTATCATAAGGCACAGCAGCGCGGGCAGCAGCAGCACCCAGAATGCCGCCGCCTGTCCGTACGTGTCCTGGGCCACGGCGCTCCAGGAACTGATCAGCGCCAGATAGATAAAGAACGCCCCGGTTGAAGAGAGCAGGAAAACCAGCGGCAGCGTCAATAGCGCCCATGTCAGCAGGAACATCGGGGTGTCGCTGGGCAGATGGTAGGTTTGCCCGACCAGCGCGGTCGAGCCGCCGATGGCGATGGCATGAAACAGACCGGCCGATTCGCGCAAGGCGGTTTTCCCGCCGGCCAGCAGTGCCGCCAGACTTAGCAGGGATCCGATCAATAGGGGGCTGAAGGAAAGAATCACTCGCGTTTCGCGGGTAAGCATATCCCAGTTATGGGCGAACAAGAGGATGATGCCTGCACCTATTAAGAGGGCACCCAAAATGGAAAAAGCGGTTAATGCCCAGCTTGTGCCGCTGACGGGCACAGTCTGTTCTTCATAATAGCAGTGCAGCCTCTCCGCCGCTGCCGAATCCAACACACCTTCCTCTTCCAGCAGAGGAATCTCCTTTTCAATCCACTTTAGGTTTGCGGAGGGAACCTTCCTCATAACATCTCCCGTATAATAAGAATCCGAACAGTATAATTGAATCCGGTTCATATTTGCAACTAATCACTTGTCATCTCCGGCCAATGTAGTACCTTTTCCGCTCCTGAGGTTATTGGCTGCGGCCAGACCAAGGGCTCTGAACAACAATCTGAAGGTTTCGTCGAACGGAACGGAGGAGATCATGGAAAAACGGCTGGGCTTTGTAGGCCTTATCATTGAAGACCGCGAGAAAAACGCGGCAACCGTCAATACGCTGCTGTCTGAATTTGGCACGATCATACTCGCGCGCACCGGTGTGCCGTGTCCCGAGCGCAACTGCTCCGCCATCACGCTCGTAATCGATGCCACCACCGACCAGCTCGGCTCGCTAACGGGCCGGTTGGGCCGTGTTTCTGGCGTATCTGTTAAATCAATGCTGAGCAAATCCAAGTGAAAACACGCATCGAAAAAGATCTGCTGGGCGAAAAGGAACTTCCGGTTGATGCGGCCTGGGGCATCCACACCGCCCGGGCCTTGGAAAATTTTCCAATCCCTGGATGTTCTGTTCCTCTAGCACTCATCGCCGCGCTCGCCCAGGTCAAGAAAGCCTGCGCCCTCGCCAGCAAGGAACTCGGATTCCTCCCTGCCGAAAAGGCCGATGCGATCATCCACGCCTGCGAGGAACTTCAAGCATCAAGCATCAAGTGTCCTCTCCCAGCCCTCCAGGGCGGCGCAGGAACATCCACCAACATGTTTGTTAATGAGCTCATTGCCAATCGGGCAGGGGGCAATGTCCATCCCATCGAAGACGTCAACCTGCACCAGTCCACCAACGACGTCTATCCAACCGCCGTCAAGGTGGCCGCCATCTACGGACTGCGCAGCCTGGCTGACAAGATCGAAGCCCTGCAGGGTGCTTTCCAACGATTGGAAAAAAAATTCGCCCATATTCCAACCATTGGGAAAACGGAAATGGTTGACGCCGTGCCGCTCACCCTTGGCGCCGAGTTCGGCGCATTCGCCGAGGCCTTTGCCCGCGACCGCTGGCGCACCTTCAAATGCGAGGAGCGCCTGCGTGTGATCAACCTCGGCGGCACCGCCGTAGGTACCGGATTGACCGCACCGCGCAGCTACATCTTCCTCGTCACCGATAAGTTGCGCGAGATAACCGGGCTCGGCCTGAGCCGCGGCGAAAACCTCGTCGACCAAACTGCCAACGCCGACGCGTTTGTCGAAGTCTCCGGCATCATGAAAGCGTGTTCTGCCAACCTGCTGAAAATATGCGGCGACCTGCGGCTGTTGCACATGACCAAAAAGATCAAGTTGCCCGCCGTGCAGGCCGGTTCGTCGATCATGCCGGGCAAAGTGAACCCGGTGATTCTCGAAAGTGTGATGCAGATCGGGATCAAAGTGCAGGCCAACGACTTCATCGTCACCGAATGCGCTTCGCGCGGCAGCCTGCAAATAAACGAATTCATGCCGTTGCTCGCTTCCGCGCTGCTCGAATCGATGGAGCTGCTCGGTGCCGCCTGCGGAATGCTTTCAAAGCATGCCGAAGGCATCGAGGCCGACGAAGCCGAATGCGAAAAACAATTTTTCCACTCATTGGAAATTATCACCGCATTTCTTCCAACCATTGGATACGAGCGCGCCACCGAGTTGGTTGAAGCCTTTAAGGATCGGACTGATTCGTCTGATCAGTCAAATTTTAAGCAATTCCTCATTGAGGAACTCGGAGACGAGCTTGTCGCCAAAACCCTCTCCCCGCAAAACCTGATGGCACTGGGGTACCGCTGATGCAAACGACGCCTAAAAGTTTAAGACTGCACATCGCGTTGTTCGGACGAACCAACGTGGGCAAGTCCAGTTTCCTCAACCTGATTGCCGGGCAGGATGTTTCGATTGTTTCACCGCAACCGGGCACGACGACGGATGTAGTGGAAAAGCCGATGGAACTGCTGCCGATCGGCCCCGTCGTTTTCCTTGATACCGCCGGCCTCGACGACTCCACCACACTGGGCGAAAAGCGCATCGGCAAAACCGAAAAGGTGTTCGACCGCGCCGACGTGATCCTGCTGCTGCATGAAGGCGACCAGATGACGGAATTTGAACAGTCGGTTGAAGCCAAGGCAGAACTGAAGAAGATTCCTGTGATCCGGATCGCCAACAAGGCTGATCTGACTGATCCGACAGATTTGACTGATTTTTCCTGCAACTCAACCGACCTCGCTTCAAGAGATAGGGTGCTGGCCGCGTTGAAAGCGGAGCTCCTGCGTGTGTGCCCCGACGAGTTCATCACCCCGCCGCCGTTGATGGGCGACTTGGTGAAGCCGGGCGGATTGGCGATGCTGATCGTTCCGATCGATCTGCAGGCCCCCAAGGGCCGGCTGATCCTTCCGCAGGTGCAGACCATTCGCGATGCGCTCGACAACGATGCCGCATCGCTGATCTGCAAGGAGCGCGAATATGCGCACATGCTCTCGATCCTGAACCAGAAGCCGGACGTGGCGGTCTGCGATTCGCAGATGGTTTTGAAAATGGTGGCCGACACACCGCCGGATATTCCCTGCACCACGTTTTCGATCCTGTTCGCCCGTTTGAAAGGCGACCTGCGCAAGTTTGCCATGGGCGCGGCGGCGATTGACCGGCTGGAGCCGGGCGGCAAGGTGCTGATTGCGGAGTCGTGCTCCCATCATGCGCTGGAGGACGACATTGGCCGCGTAAAGATTCCGCGCTGGCTGCGGCAGTATGTCGGCATGGATCTGGAAATCGATGTCTATGCCGGGCGCGACTTCCCGGACAATTTATCCGAATACCAATTGGCGGTGCAGTGCGGTGGCTGCATGCAGAACCGCCGCGAGGTTTTAAGCCGGATTGAAAAATGCGAATCGGCCGGTGTGCCGATCACAAACTATGGAATGTGCATTGCCCAGACGCAGGGGGTGTTGCGGAGAGTGTTGTCTCCGTTTCCCGCGGCGTTGATGGCTTACGACGAGGAAGAAAAATGAAACGTGGACTACCGAAAATAGAAACCGAAGGCCTGGCGAGCTTCATTCCCGAAGCCGAGATTTTCCAATGGCTGGAACAAACGAAAAATCCGACACCGGAGCGCGTGCGGGAAATCATCCAGCGGTCGCTGGATAAAAACCGCTTGGAACCGGAAGAGATGGCGACGCTGATCAATGCCGATTCGCCGGAGCTGGCCGAAGAGATCTTTGAAGGCGCACGGACGTTGAAGGAAAAGGTCTACGGCAACCGTATCGTGCTTTTTGCGCCGCTGTATATTGGCAACGACTGTGTCAACAACTGTCAGTATTGCGGATTCCGCTGCACCAATGACGAGGTGGCTCGCAAAACACTGACCATGCCCGAGCTGGACGATGAGATTGAAGCGTTGGTCAACCGCGGCCACAAGCGCCTGATTCTCGTCTACGGCGAACATCCGAAATATGACGCGCAGTTTATCCACGACACCGTAAAAGAGGTCTATGCCCAGAAGCATGGCAATGGGGAAATCCGCCGGGTCAACATCAACGCCGCGCCGTTGGGTGTTGAAGGGTTCAAGCTGGTGAAGTCGGCCGGGATCGGCACCTATCAGATTTTCCAGGAGACCTACCACGAGGCCACCTACAAGGAGCAGCACCCGTCGGGACCGAAGAGCAACTACCTTTGGCGCCTCCATGGGCTCGACCGGGCGCAGCAGGCCGGGATCGACGATGTCGGCATCGGCGCGCTGATGGGGCTGTTCGACTGGCGGTTTGAAACGATGGCGCTGCTCTACCACACCATGCATCTCGAAGAGCGGTTCAACGTGGGGCCGCATACGATTTCGTTCCCGCGCATCGAGCCGGCGATCGGAACCGACAACGCGAAATATCCCGGAGTGAACGACTATGACTTTAAACGTCTGGTGGCGATCCTGCGCCTGTCGGTGCCGTATACGGGGTTGATCCTGACGTGTCGCGAGTCGGTCGAGCTGCGCAATGAGATCATCAAGTTCGGTGTGTCGCAGATCGATGCCGGATCGGACATCGGCGTGGGGGCCTACTCCACGCAGGGTAGCGAGTCGTACCAAAAAAGCCAGTTTGTGCTCAACGACGGCCGCTCGCTCGACCAGGTGATCCGCGAATTGTGCGAAGCCGGTTTTATTCCTTCGTTCTGCACCGGTTGCTACCGCCTCGGACGGACGGGCGAGCATTTCATGGAGTTTGCGGTTCCGGGATTCGTGAAGCGCTTCTGCACGCCGAATGCGATCCTGACCTTCCTGGAATACATGGAGGACTATTCGTCGCCCGAAACCAAAAAAGTGGGCATGCGGCGGATCGCGCACGAGTTGGAACGCATGCCGGAAAGCGAGCGAAAAGACAAACTCATCGAGCGCATTGGCCAAGTCAAGCAAGGCGAACGGGATCTTTATTTTTAATCAGACTCAT
>JAIPIO010000282.1 GCA_021734595.1 Kiritimatiellales bacterium
GATGTTGCTGACAATGCGCCGCAAGACCAGCCCGAAAGGGACTGGCGGGGTGGTGGGATTCGCGACATCCACGGACATGGTGGATTTTACCTTTGAGGGGGAGCTTTATGCTCCAGAAGATATTTCCGAACCGGAAGTGCCGACCATGTTTCAAATCGGTGATAGTTGGGTGCTGATGTTTTCAACCTTCAAGGATAAGTGCACGCACTACCGCATAAGCGACAGTCCGCGGGGGCCATGGGGCGCCCCGACCCCGGCGATTGTGGATGGGCCGGCCTTTTATGCCGGCACCACCTGCCCGGTTGACCAGCGCAGACTGCTATTCGGGTGGATCCGAACAGCCCGTGGATTCGGCGGGCATCTCGCCTTGCCACGGGAAGTCTATGTACAACCTGACGGCGGGATCGGTTTTCGGCTGGAGGAAACAGTTGGGCAAAGAATCCGGGGTCCAATTATAGATGCCCCTCTGGGCAACAATACCAACTGGCTGATGAAAGGGGGTGTTGTTGTTCGAAAACCGACAGATATCACACCTGATTCACACCTCATGTTTGAAGGAGACTATGACCGCTTTGATCTGCAGGTGGAGGCAAGACTCTGTGTAGGCGGGGAAAGGGTGGGCGTAGTTGTTGAATCCGCAGGAAGCGAGGTAACGCGTGTAGTCCTGGATGCGCCCCTCCGAAAGTTTTTGGTGAAGACCGGAAGGGATACACTCGCTGCGTTGGATATACCGGTGCCGTGTGAAAAGTGGATGACGCTTCGAGTTGTGGCTGAAGGAAACATACTGGAAGCGTTCCTCGATGACCGGTATTGCCTGACGGCGGTGCTCCCGGAAGCATTACAGCAGAGCCGGGTGGGGTTGTATTCATCGGCCGGAGGCGTGTTCCGCGACGTTCATCTCTACCAACTGCGAACCTTGGACGAAATCCCGTTGCCTTGAATCCTACAACTTAATGATCCGCACCATGCTGATGACGGCTTCGCCGGTGGTGGCGCGGATGACGAAGTCGTTGTCCATCACCTTGCCGTTGAAATCGGCGTCTTCTATGATGAAGGTGACGGTTTTGAGCGCACCGGTATCTTCGCACTGGGAGGAACGGATCAGCGGTTGGCCGTCCTTGTCGAGGCACAGCAGTTGGACAAGGCTGTTGCCAATATCGTGGTAGGTGATTTTGATGGCGGCTTTCGGGCAGTGGCCGAAAAGGTAGCGGTCATCGATGGCAAAGCCGATCTTTTTGCCCTTGCGGGCGATGTAGTCGAACACCTCCCCCTTTGGAACCATCCACATCTTTATGGCGTGGGGAATGGCGATGGCGGGTTCGGTTTTGTACTCTTCCGGATCGCGCTGGTAGAGCCAGCGTTCAAAGTTCTTGACCGGGCCGGTTCGGTTGTTTGACTGGATCGTATTTTCGCGCAGTGCGCACCATGCGTCGGGGGTGTCATCGACGGTGCGGCCGAGCTCGTGGCAGACCCAGTGGAGCATTTTCGGATCAAGGGTGAAGTCGTTGACCATCAGGTAGCTTCGGCGCATCTGCAGGGCGCGCAGCATCGAAACCCAGTAGCGGAACGGATAGCTTTCCACCGCGCCGAAGCGGTGCACCCAGCTGGTTTCATACTCCTCGTTTTCATCGCCGAAGGCGCGGTTGTAGCGGATGGGCGGGCAGGATTCATCGATTTCGAGGTAGCCGGCCTTGGTCCAGACCTGTCCCAGGGCGGGATTGGGAATATTGTAGAGGAACATTTCCACGAAGCCGCTGCGCTGGCCCATGCCGAGGTCGTAGGCGTGCTGCTGGTAGATCTGTTCCTGTTTGCCTTTCCCGCCGCCGGTGGGGAGGAGCTTGTCTTCTACGCCCTTGAAGGCCTTTGCCCATGCATCGTAGCGTTCGAGCGCGCGCTTTTCGAAAACACGGTCCGGGCCGGGTTCGTGCGGGCCGCCGCCTTCCTCGCCCTGCGAGCTGGACTTGAAACCGAGGTACGCCACCTTCACGGCATCCATCCGCGGGATGCCGGATCCTCCCAGCTTTTCAATGAAGCGCAGATAGCGCTGGTGGTATTCGGGGTGGAGGATGTCGTAGTTGACAATCTGGAAACTCTTCTTCGGCTCCTCGTGGATGACCGGAATGTTGTACTGCTTCAGCCAGTCCGGCGCGGAGACGTGGTCGGCATACCATTTTGGCGGCCTCTTGTTGGCGGGAACCGCCAGCTTGTCGTAGACCGACGCGCGGATTTTCAGCGCGACGCCGTAGCCCTTGGCATCCCATTCGCTAATGGCGCCGATCAGCGGCTGGAAATTGAATTTGCCTTCCTCCGGCTCCAAATCCTTCCAGTTCCACATCATTTCCACCACAGGGCGAACCGGCAGGTTCATGACCGGTTCGCGCGCCGCGTGTCCCAACTGGACATAGGCTTTGTCCGACGGCTTGACGGACGGCGGCAGCGACCAGTCCCAACCGGGGATTGCATGGTCCTGCTGAACCCACAACTGCGGCTCGGTGAAATACTGCTGCTTGTAGGCCGGCCAGAACCGGTATTCCTCCAATTGCTGGAAAACCTCAGGCTCCTTTTTCTTTGCAAAGGCGGCAGAGCAGATCAGCAACAGGCAGATTGTCGTTCGGTACATTTTTTCTCTTTCCAATGGTTGGAACTTCTACAACGTAATTTTCCAATGATTGGAACCTATTTTCCAATGGTTGGAAACCTTTTTTACCCGTCGAATCCACTGGGAAGGCTGGTTTCCAATGTCTGGAAAACCGGTTAGAGCCCACCGATGGATACGTGCTTGGTTTCAAGGAACGCTTCCAGTCCCTCCTCGCCGAGCTCCCGGCCCCAGCCGCTCTGCTTGAAGCCGCCAAAGGGGCAGTTGCTCGTGGAAGGTACGGCGTCGTTGAGTCCCACGGTTCCCGCCTCGAGTGCCTCGGCCAAACGGATTCCGCGCTTTAAATTGTTTGTGAAAACGTATGCGGCCAAACCGTACTCTGTGGCATTGGCTTTCCCGATCACATCGTCTTCGGTGTCAAATGCACACACCGGCGCAACCGGAGCAAAGATTTCCTCCTGCAGGCACAGCGCGTTCTCCGGCACATCGGCCAGAACCGTCGGCTTGAGAAAAGGAGCTGTTGCACCCTCCTGCCGCTCTCCGCCGCAAAGCACGCGGGCCCCCTTGGCCTTGGCGTCTTCAATAAAGCGTATTGCGGTGTCAAAAGCGTTTTCATCGATCAGTGCGCCGATCTCAACCCCGTCTTCGAGGCCATCGCCCACCTTCATGGCCTGCGTGCGTTCGACAAACCGCTTCAGGAATTCGTCGTAAACCGGCCGTTCGACATAGATCCGGTTGGCCGCAATGCACGACTGCGCATTGTTGCGGTATTTCGTGATCAGGGCGCCTTCAACGGCCTGGTCCAGATCGGCGTCGGCAAAAACGATTAGCGGGGCGTTGCCGCCCAGCTCGAGCGAAAGCCGGGTGACGGTCGCGCCCGCGCCTTCGATCAGTTGCCGGCCCACCGCGGTCGAGCCGGTGAAGGTGATTTTGCGGCAGAGCGGATTTTCGAGCATTTCCGCGCCGATGTCCGACGACTTTCCCGCCACCACCTGGAATACGCCGGGGGGCAGGCCTGCCGCCTCCACGCATTTTGCCAGTTCAATGGCGCTCAGCGGCGTGGCGCTTGCCGGTTTGAGTATGACAGGGCAACCGGCCGCCAGCGCCGGCGCCACTTTCCGGCACGCGAGCACCAGCGGGAAGTTCCACGGGGCGATGGCGCCCACCACGCCGATCGGCGACTTGAGCACCCAATGCCGCTTCCCGTCGGCCTGATGCGGAACGATTCGCCCGTAGGCGCGCCGCGCTTCTTCGGCAAACCAGCGGAAATGATCGATGCTGACGTTCACCTCGCCGCGGCTCTGGGGCAGCGGTTTGCCGTTTTCCATGGTGATGACGCGCGCAATATGATCCGCGTTGCTGTGCAGTTCCTCGGCGATCCGCAGCAGATAATCCGCCCGTGCCATTGCGGGTAGGCCGCTCCACTCCTTGAACGCCTGATGGGCGTCTTTGATCGCGCGCTCCACGCGGGCGCGTTCCACCGTCGCCACTTTGGCGAACGTTTTCCCGGTGGCGGGATTGACGACCGCCAGCGGCTCGCCGCCGCTAAACCATTGTCCATTGATATACAGTGAATGTGTTTCCATGATTGTCTCCTTAAAAAAAATCGACCGGACGGTACCGTTGGATAGAGCAGCAGGGGGATGGGTTTTCTTCCGCAGCGGTCGCTTACAATGGTTTCCTTCAAAATGAGTCTTTCGTCGAGCATCTCCTGAATGACTTCGCACAGGCGGGACTTGTTCATATGCAGGTTCCGGCCCAGTTCAAGCCGTATGATCGGTCCGTTGCGACGGATATGGTGAAGGAGGATATTTATCCTAAATTCCATTTTCTCGGCAGCCATGCCGGCCCGTATAACCATGGTTTCATTTTTCACAACTGAAGGGACGGTAAAAAAAAAAGGGTGGATTGAATAGGATTAAATTCGTCGGGTTAAAAAGTAGAATATGGAAGTTGACATCAAAAGGAAAGCTATTAATATAGTAATTATATTAATCAATTCGGGCAAAAGGAGTCGACCCATGAAAACGGATATCAGGCGCAGAACCTTCATCAACAAAGGCATTGCCGCAGGCATTTCACTGTCGGCGGCGCCAGCCATACTGCACGGAAAAGATGATCGGCGGGTGCGGCTGGGATTTATTGGAGTGGGAGGGCGCGGCACCGGTCTGCTGAAGACAACCCTGCGTCTTGCCAACGTGGACATTCCGGCCGTATGCGATATTACGCCGAAAAACCTCAATATGGCCCAGCTCATCGTCGAAAAATCAAGAGGCGCCCGACCGGATGGATATGGCGAGCATGAATTTTCCTATCTGGAATTGTTAAAGCGCGACGACCTGGACGGGGTGGTCATCGCCACACCATGGGAGTTGCACATTCCCATGGCGGTGGCATCCATGAACGCGGGGAAATATGTGGCCCACGAGGTGGGGCCG
>JAIPIO010000283.1 GCA_021734595.1 Kiritimatiellales bacterium
GCTGAACAAAAACAAGCCGTTCTGCTACATGGTCAGTATTCCCGATCCGCACGGACCGGATTCCGTGCGCGAGCCCTATGCGAGCATGTACAAGGATCAAGAATACACCCAGCCAAGATCGGCGACGAAACCCAACGAGGGACTGCCGAGCTGGGGCAAGAAGCAGAGCGACAATTACAGCCAGTCCAAATACTACGGCATGGTCAAGTGCATCGACGACAACGTCGGCAAGATTGTCGCCTGTCTTGAGAAAAACGGGCTGATGGAGAAAACCATCGTGATCTTCACCAACGACCACGGCGACCTGCGCGGCGAGCACGGCCGGCAGAATAAGGGCGTGCCGTACGAAGGTTCCGCCAAGATTGCCTTCTGCATGCGCTGGCCGGAAAAAATCAAGGCCGGCACCATCATCAACGAATCGCTCGGCTGCACCGACTTCCTGCCGACCATCCTGAAGCTGATGGAGGTTCCAACGGCTGGAAAAGAGGAGGGACGCGACGCGTCCGTCCTGTTCACCACCGGCAAGGCGCCGACCGGCTGGAAGGATGTTACGTTCTTCCGCGGCACCGGCGAACCGCAGGCAGGGTGGATCGCAGCGGCAAGCGACCGCTACAAGCTGATTCTTTCACCCAAGGACGATCCGTGGTTGTTCGACCTCAAGACCGATCCCGATGAAATGGTCAACCAGTTCTTGAACCCGGAATACCGCGAGATCGTCCGCGACATGGGCAAGGAACTGCTCGCCTACGGCGATAAGCACAACGACGGGCGCGTCAAGCTCGAGAAGATTACCGCCGAGCTGAAGTGGTGTATCTCCGGCACCGGCAAGTTTGTCTCCATCTCGCCGCCGCCCGCAGCTCCCAAGGCCGGGAAGAAGAAAAAAGGCGGCGGGAGAAAGAAGAAGAAATGATGAGTGACGAGTGAAACGTGAGGCGTGATTTTCCTGATCACGTTTCACGGCTCACGAATCATGTTTTCCAATGCTTGGAAACAGCGGTTGAATGGGCTATCTTGCCTCGCTGTCTGTAAAGACAAGGGGGACCATAATGCGTCTATGCAAAGCCCGTCTTATTGGAGTTGTCCTGTTCGGATTCGTGACCGGCGGATTCGGCAGTGAATCGGAATATCCTCTTTTCACGATTGCTCCGAAGAATCAGACTGCGACGGCGGTGGATCTTCAGCTGATGGCCACCAACTTTCTTTTCGTGCATGGCGATTTTTCCGCCAGCCAGATACAGACGATGCACAATGCCAACTCCAACTTTGTTGTGCTGAAGTACGCCAACCATGCCCAGGCCAAGACGGTCACCGAGGTGCATAATGTGGAAGATGGTCGACGGGATGAAGTCCTCTGCTACAAGGCGGCCGTACTCGACAGTGCCATTGATGTTGTCGTCACCAACTTCGTACTGGCGGAAGATGCCGGCACCGACATCCTTCTCAAGGCGAGCACCATCGACGGGCTGTTCAGCTCCACGGTGAACTTCAGCAATGAGGTTGAGTATGTGGCGTGGATTCAGATGGACGATGAATTCATGCGCATCGAGACCTGGGATGAAACCACGGGGCAGATCGGGGTGACGCGTGGGTTCGACGGAACAGCGGCGGCGGCGCATGCCGCCGGCGCGGAGGTCCTGGCTCCGGCCTACCACGAGGACCACTATCTGGGTGGGAGCACCCGGTCGTTTCGCTTTCACTATGACCCGGCGGATACCATTCGCTGGGAGCTGTCGCTCCAAAGCGCACTCGACCACGTGGACGAGGGTTACGACGGGACTTGGTACGACCTGCTGGGTGACGACCCATTCAAGGAGGCCCATTGCGACGGCAGCCGGTTAAGCGGCGTCTGGAGTTTTACGCACGACCGGAACTACACCCCGGATGAATTCCGCGAGCTTTCCGAAGCGGGGATCCATTATGTGCAGACCAACTTTTTTTCCGCCAAGGGGGAATGGCCGATCCTCTACGGCAACAACATGGGCTGGAACGACTATGACGTGGGCGACGGCGGCGAAAGCCGGTTGATCATGTCCACGTCGGTCAAGCCGCGCCCGATGGAGGGCATGTGCATAGAAAGTTTTGCGGGTTACATCGATCAAGCCGAATTCGATGCATGGGTGCCGGGCGGTCTGGCGGTCCCGCCGCACAACCATGCGGGCAACGATTGGCCGAACAGGGTGATTCAGATTATGAAGGCGTCGCGCGACGGCGTTCCCGCCGTTCCGATGATGTGCAACGCGGGCACCAAGGTGCGGATGTATGAGGAACTGACACAGGTGGAGCGCGACGATTTTGAAGACTGGGCCTACGCCTCCTACCTGATGGGCATCGAACGCACCGGTGGGGTCTGCCCCGTGGTGTTCGGGGCGGTCGTGTTCCACGTCACCAACAGTGTGCGCTTTGCCAAGCTGGAGGATCGCTACACCTGGCCCATCGGCGATCCGGTCGAGACACGCACCATTGAAGACTTCGACGGCTACAAGCTTCCGAGCACTGATACCTATGCGCGGAAATTCTCCAACGGACTGGTGCTGGTGAATCCCTCCGCATTCACGAATACTGATATCTGGCTTGATCGGTATTATCTCGATCCGGTATCCAGCCAGGCCGTATCGAAGGTTACCATGCCGCCGGAGTCCGGCAAAATACTGCTGCACGCGCCGCTGGGTTCCGATGCCGGCCCGGCTGGTACGGTGGACTGCCTGCTGTGGCTGGATGCGGCAAACGTGGTTACGCAAAGTGCCCAGGAAGTCACCCAGTGGCTGGATATAAATCATGGTTATATCGCCGTGCCGGTGGAGGGGCAGCCCAGCTGGGGCAGCAACTCGGTGGCCGGTTTGCCGGGTATCCATTTTAACGGTCTCAGCGCGCTCTCGGCCGGAACCATCAGCACCAACGTTGGCGGCCTGACGGTCTTTGCCGTTTCGCAGTGCCTTGCGCTCGAAAACCCGGATCAGCAACCAAAACTGATTGCCTGTGCAACTAACAACGGTGTTTCATTTAATAAGCCGGGCTGGGCGCTGGGTGCGCCGGAGGATGCCGATACCCAAGCCGGCATCGTCTATGCGCTGCAGATCGATATGCAGAAAAAGACGGATTGCTCGCTGGAGCGGGTGACCATCGGTGCCCGGCCCAACTTGGCGCGCAACCTCAACGGCGACATTGCGGAACTCCTCGTATTCGGGCACAACCTGAGCCTGCTGGAGGAAAGCAGGGTCCGCTGGTATCTTGAGGTTAAATACGGCCTGACATTCGACGGTGACGGCGACGACATGCCGGATACGTGGGAAAATCTTCATTTCGGTGGGACCAGTAAAGCCAACGGCGGGCCAGAGCAGGACTGGGACGCAGACGGGGTAACCAACCTGAAGGAATATCTCGCCGCCACCTCGCCAACCGATCCCAACGAATATTTCAGCATCAAAGGGAATCCGTCGGCACAGATCGAGTGGATCGGTCTGGACAGCCGTCTTTACACGCTCTACGCCACCACCAACCTGCTGGACGGTCTGTGGGACATCACGACCTACACCAACACCCCCGGCACCAATGGCACCATGCGCTTTGCCGTTCCCTCCTCCGGCGATGCACGGTTCTTCAAGGTGGAAGCCAACTTTCCCTGAGTTCAAACCTTGGAAATAGTTTTCCAATGGGTGGAATTTTTTTGCTACAGTATTCCAATGTTTGGAATCCAACTTTAGGAGGTAGGCTATGACGGGAAGACGTAATTTTTTAAGGGCGGCGGGTTTGGCGTGTGCGGCGGCATCGGTTTACGGGAAAGCGGCATCGGCAAAGCGACCGAACATCCTGTTTGCCTTGGCGGATGACTGGGGAGCGCCGCACGCTTCGATTATGGGCGACACAGTGGTGAAGACGCCGACGTTCGACAGCATTGCCCGCAACGGGATCCTTTTTCACAACGCATTCGTGATTGCGCCATCCTGCACCCCCTGCCGCAACTCGATCATGACGGGGCAGTATCCCTGGCGGCTGGGGCGCGGGGTCAATCTGTGGAGCGAGTTTCCCGATGGCTTCCAAACCTTCCCGAATATTCTGGAGGACAATGGATATTTCGTCGGTTCCTACCGCAAGGCATTCGGGCCGGGCAAAAACCGCGAGCGTCCGGTGGACGGCACGAAATATGAAAGTGTGGAGGAGTTTTTCGCGGAACGGCCAAAGGATAAGCCGTTCTGCTTCTGGTTCGGCACCTCCGATCCGCACCGTTCCTACAAGTGGCAGTCGGGCATTGAAAGCGGCATGAAACTGGAAGATGTGCAGGTGCCGCCCTACTTCCCCGATTCCGAAGAGGTGCGCACGGATATCTGCGACTACTACTGGGAGGTGCAGCGCTTCGACCGCGAAACCGGCGAGGTTCTGAAGAAGATTGAAGAGATGGGCGAGCTGGATAATACGCTGGTGGTGATGTCCGGCGACCATGGCTGGCCGTTTCCCCGGTGCAAAGCGAACCTGTACGACTCCGGCACGCACGTCTGCCTGGCCATGCAATGGGCCAGCCGCATCAAGCAGGGCCGGACGGTCGACGACTTCATCAGTTTCCACGACTTTGCGCCTACCTTCCTGGAGGCGGCGGGGCTAAAGCCCTTGCCGGAAATGACCGGGCGCAGCCTGATGACCATCTTCGATTCGCCGAAGTCGGGCCGGATTGAAGCGTTCCGCGACCATGTCATCTGCAGCAAGGAGCGCCACACGCCGTGCCAGGGCGATCTTTTGATGGGCACGCCGATGCGGTCGATCCGGACGAAGGATTTCCTCTACATCCACAACTTCAAGCCGGATCGCTGGCCGGCCGGTGCGCCGGAGTCGAAGAAGGGAAGCTATGGCGACATCGACGGCGGCCCCACCAAGGACTATATCCTGGAGCACAAGGATGAGCCGGGAATGGAAAAATACTTCAAGATGGCCTGCGCCAAGCGGCCGGAGGGCGAGCTGTTCGATGTGCGCAAGGATCCGTACCAGCTCAACAACCTCGCGGACAATCCCGAATACGCCCATGTAATGAAGC
>JAIPIO010000005.1 GCA_021734595.1 Kiritimatiellales bacterium
AATTTCCGACCAGCTCCGGCAGGTTTTCGGCCACCCACGGGCTGACCGGCTCGTTTTCATCGAGCCGGATAAAGAGGTTGATATCCTCTTCCGGTGCCGTGATGCGCCGCAGGTCGGTGTCGGTCAGGATTGCCGCCACCTGTAGCAGACGCGCCTGATCGAGTTCGAGCGAGGTAAACTCGGCATCGAACCAGACATAGGCACCAGATTTCTGTATGCCGGAAGTTCCAGCCATTGGAAACTCCATCAACTGTTGATGATGTTGAATGTGTCGATGGCGATCACGAGTTCTTCGTTGGTGTGGATCACCAATGCGGCCACCTTGGAATCCTCGGTGGTAACAATGGTAGCGTTTTTTGAATTTGCCTGTTCATCGAGTTTCAGACCAACGTAACCGAAGTTACCGAGGATGGATCGACGGATATTGAATTCGTTTTCCCCCACCCCGGCGGTAAAGACAATGGCATCCACGCCGTTCATGGCGGCGGCATACGCGCCGATATATTTTTGAATCCGGTAGACGAACATTTCGATGGCGTCGATACAACCCTTGTTGCCTTCGCGAACGCCTTCCATGATGTCGCGGACATCGCGCTTGCCGGAGATGGCCAACAGTCCGCCGGATTTGTTCATCATGCCACTAACTTCGGCAGGCGTGAGGTTCTGGCTTTCCATGATGTGCAGCGGGATGTAGGGGTCGAGATCGCCGCAGCGCGTACCCATCATGATACCGGCCAACGGGGTGAATCCCATCGAGGTATCAATGGATTTACCGTCTTCGAACGCAGTAATCGAACCGCCATTGCCGATGTGGCAGGTGATCATCTTCAATGCTTCGAGGGGTTTGCCGAGTGCTTCGGCCGCTTTGTGTGCCACATAGCCGTGGGAGGTGCCATGGAAGCCGTAGCGGCGGATTTTGTGGGTGGTGTATTGTTCCTTGGGCAACGCGTACAGGAATGCTTTTTTTGGCATGGTCTGATGAAGTGCCGTGTCGAATACACTCACCTGCTTGATATCGGGAAGAAGAGCCGTGACCGCCTCGATGCCCATCAGATTCGGCGGATTGTGGAGCGGCGCGAGTACGGAATTGACGTGAAGCGCTTTGATCACATCCTCGTCAATCAGCACGGAGTCGGTAAAATCCTCGCCCCCATGCACCACGCGGTGGCCAACTCCGCCAAGTTCCTCAATGCTTTCAAGCACCCCGTGGTCGCCATCCACCAATAGTTTGATAATTTCGTCAATGGCCTTTTTGTGGTTGGCCAGATCCATGTAGAGTTGAACCGGCTTTCCGCCTTCGCGCCGGTGCTTGATGAATGCTCCGCTGATTCCGATACGGTCGGCACCGCCTTCCGCCAGCGCCGAAAAGCGGTCGTCTTCGCCGGTCACTTCGTAGAGTTTGTATTTAATGGAGGATGAACCGGAATTAAGAACCAGAATTTTCATTTTTACTACTATCCTTTTCTATATGTTTATTTACATGGTTGATTGCAATGCGGTGAGCGCAATGGTTCCGATAATATCTTCGGAACTGCATCCGCGGGAAAGATCGTTGACGGGCTTGTTGAGCCCCTGAAGCACCGGACCGTAGGCGCCGGCACCGCCCATGCGCTGCACGAGTTTGTAGCTGATATTGGCCGCATTTAGATCGGGGAATACGAGCACGCGGGCTTCACCGCCGAGTGGGCTGTCGGGACATTTGCTTTTTGCGACACCCGGCACAATGGCGGCATCCGCCTGAAGCTCGCCATCGATGATAATACCTTTGTCGGGATATTCCGCCGCAATGCGCTGTTTGGCCAGTTCGGCGGCTTGGGCGACTTTTTCCACCATGGGACTGCTGCCGGAACCGCGGGTTGAATAGGAAAGAAGCGCCACATGCGGCGGTACGCCGAATGCGATGGCAGAGAGCGCACTCTGAACGGCGATTTCCGCCAACTGTTCCGCGGTCGGATCCTCTACCAGGGCACAGTCGGAGAAGATAAACGGTTTCTCGTTGACGCACATCACAAAAAAGCTCGATACAATCGAGCCTTTTTTCACGGACCGGATAATCTGCAGCGCAGGACGAACGGTGTCGGCAGTAGAATGGGCTGCACCGGAGACAAACCCGTCCGCATCACCTGCATGCATAATCATCATTCCAAAATAATTTACCTGGAGGAGCAGTTCACGCGCTTGGTCCAGGGTCATTCCCTTCTCTTTCCGCAATTCGAACAAAACCTGCGCATACTCGTCCAGTTTCGGTGATGTGGTCGGGTTGATTACGGTAATGCCGGCAATGTCATACCCTTTTGCATCGAACCATTCCTGAATCTGCAGCTCATCGCCCAGAACGACCACATTGGCGATTTTCTCCGAGTTGACCACGTTGGCTGCCTCCAGAACCCGCTCATCGGTCCCTTCCGGCAGCACGATATTACGCGGGTTTCTTTTCGCGGCATCAATTACCTGCTGGATAAAAATACTTCTGCTCATTTCCGTTACCATCCCTGTTTGTATGAAGACCACTAACACACGTATAGAAACTGCATGCGGAGATCGAAACTAGCACGTTCACGGTATGTTTCAATTTAAAATATAAAAAAACAGCCTCCCCATCAACGATGGAGAGGCTAGGCATACAGTAGAGTTGTGTATCAACTGTTATTCAGCCGTTTCAGCAACGGTTTCAACCCATTCCAGGATGACCATTTCAGAACTGTCGCTGATGCGTTTCCCAAGCTTAACAATGCGGGTATACCCACCGGACCGATCAGCAAACCCAGGAGCCACTTTTTCAAAAAGCTCCTTAACGGCAAGTTCATTGTGCAATCGGGAAACAGCCACCCTGCGGTCAGCCAGTGTTCCTTTTTTGCCAAAGGTAACCATTTTTTCAGCCAAGCTTCTTGCGGCCTTGGCTTTTGGCAACGTGGTCTTGATCCGCTTTTCCTGGACCAGACTGCATACGAGAGCAGCGAGCATCGCATCACGATGCGCCGATGTTCTTCCAAGTTTGATTGTTTTTTTACGATGTCGCATTTTAGAACCTCAAAATTTCAAATTACTCTTCACTGCTAAGGGGTTTCAGAAGATCCGAGTCAAAGGTCATGCCCAACGTCAAACCCATTTCCTGAATCTTTGCTTTGATCTCGTTCAACGACTTCTTACCAAAGTTCCTGTATTTAAGCATTTCCGACTCGGTCTTCTGCGCCAGTTCACCAACCGTTGTGATGTTGGCATTGTTCAGGCAGTTGGCCGCACGAACGCTGAGCTCAATTTCATTGACGCTGATATTCAGTTTCTTACGAAGCTCGTCTTTTTCGAGGTCGATCTGTTTTTCGCTCTCTTCGAACTCGATCAAATCCTTGTCGTAGCTGACGAACACATCCAAATGATGCCGCAGAATGGCAGCGGACATGGTCAGCGCATCATCCGGATCAATACGCCCGTCCGTCCAGATTTCCATGACCAGTTTATCATAATCGGTGCGACGTCCCACACGCGTGTTAACCACATCGTATTTGACACGGCGCACAGGGGAGAAAAGGCAATCGATCGGAATTACACCGATTTCCTGATTCTCTTTCTTGTTTAAGTCGGCCGGACAATACCCACGCCCGATACGTACTTCCATTTCGGCTTCAAACACACCGTCTTCCGCCAGCGTGCAGATATGGAAATCAGGATTGAGCACCTCAATGGTATCACCGGTTTCAATGTTGCCGGCCGTAACTTCGCCTGGTCCCTTGACCTTGATCTTCAGTGTAGTGGTCTCCCGCGTATAGCATCTGAGCAAGAGCTGTTTCAGGTTGAGGATAATGTCTGTTACATCCTCAGTCACGCCGGGCAGCGAACAGAACTCGTGCGGAGCGCCTTTGATTTTGACTGAAGAAATCGCGGCCCCTTCCAGCGATGAAAGCAGGACACGGCGCAACGAGTTCCCCATTGTGCGCCCATAACCGGCCTCAAAAGGTTCCGCGGAAAATTTGCCATAGGTATCGGTTGAAACCGACTCATCCTTGACAACCTGTTTCGGCATTTCGAACCGAGCAAGTCTAATAGCCATTTTTATTCCTCCCAGAACCGGGCATTAACCGGTTCATATGGTGTTAATGTTTATATACAAACGAATCCAAACAATATGATTATACCCGTCGGCGTTTCGGCGGACGGCATCCGTTATGAGGAATCGGAGTGGTGTCTTTAATTGAATTAATTGCCAGACCGGCAGACTGAATGGCACGTACAGCTGATTCACGGCCGGCACCCGGTCCTTGAACGCGCACTTCTACTTCCGACATACCGTGGCCAATGGCAGCACGCGCCGCTTCCTGGGCCACCATGGTGGCGGCAAATGCGGTACTCTTTCTGGAACCTTTGAACGCGCAACGACCGGAACTGCTCCAGGAAACCACATTGCCCCGCATATCCGTGATCGAGACAATGGTGTTGTTGAAAGTAGTTTTGATGAACGCAATGCCAAAGGGGACATTTTTAGATCCCTTAGCCCGGCGCTTGACCGGTTCCACTTTTTCTTCACCCAGCAGCTCGGCCGCCGTTGCAAGCTTCGGCTGTTCCTTGGCCCCAGTGGTTTTAGCAGCTTCCTCCGCCGGGATTTCGGTCGGTTTATCCGACTCCACGACCGTTTCCGGCACCGCCGCAACCTTTTCAGGTGCCGCAGTTTTTTCTTCCGCAGCTATCGGCGCCGTTTCAACTGCCTGATCTTTTACTTCAACTTTTTCTTCTGCCATCTGATGGTTCCTTTTTTAAATCTTCCCGCAGGGATTTATTTCCCAGCCTTGACGGCGGAACGAGCTTCCTTGCCACGCACAACACCAACCGTGCGCTTAGGACCCTTACGGGTACGTGCATTGGTTTTTGTGCGCTGACCACGCACCGGCAGTCCGCGGCGGTGGCGGATACCCCGGTATGAGCCGATGGAAATCAACCTCCGTATATTCTGCGAAACTTCACGACGCAGATCCCCTTCAATCCGGCAATCATTCTGCAATACAGCTACGAGCCGCTGAATTTCCTCGTCCGAGAGATCATCGGCTTTTTTCGCCGGATCCAGCTCCGCTTTGACCACCACCTGTTTTGCAACAGAAGGTCCTATTCCGTAAATATACCGCAAGGCGTATTCCAGCCGTTTTCTTCCTGGAATGTCTATACCGAGTACTCTAGGCATTGATAAACTCCTTATTATCCCTGACGCTGTTTATGGCGTGGATTTGTACAAATAATCCGCACTACGCCTTTACGACGTATTACCTTACACTGTTCACAAATTCTTTTAACCGATGCTCTTACTTTCATTTTTCCTGCCCCTGATTAACTAAAATCCGCCCTTTGGACATGTCGTAAGGCGACATTTCAACTTTGACTTCGCCACCTATATTGAGCTGGATACTTCCTTTATCCACGCGCCCAAAAAAAGCAACCAACTGGTGCCCGTTGTGCAGTTCTGCACCAAAAGCGTGTTGACTTATCACACTATTCAAGGTTGCGTCGAGTAAAATTCGTTCCTTATTTTCCATTAATCGTCTTCATCTGCTCTGGTGAGCACCTCGTGAGAGTCGACACCAACCGCAATCGTGTGCTCAAAATGAGCTGACGGAAGACGGTCTTTTGTTACTACAGTCCACCCGTCCCGGAGAATTTCCGTCCGATGGGAGCCGAAATTTATCATGGGTTCAATGGCAAACGTCATGCCCGCCTTCAGCACCGGGCCCCTGCCAGGCGGCCCGTAATTCGGGATCTGTGGATCTTCATGCATACTGCGCCCGATGCCGTGCCCCACAAAGTCACGGACTACGGAAAACCCCTCCGCTTCGGCAACGGTCTGCACCGCATTTGAGATATCGGACAACCGATTCCCCTCTACCGCATACTCAAGTGCCGCGTCAAGAGATTGCTGCGTGACTTCCAAAAGCCGTCTGTATTCCGGATCACCTTGGCCGGCCATTACCGTAATGGCGGTATCGCCTACAAAATCTTCGTATGTAAGCCCGAAATCAATGCTTACAATATCGCCATCATGTATGACTCTTCGACCCGGAATGCCATGTACCACTTCTTCGTTGATGGATGCGCAGATATGTCCGGGAAATCCCCTGTAACCATAAAAAGCACAACACCCACCGGCTTCTTTGGTCAATTCAGCCGCATATTCATCCAACTCCATGGTTGTAACGCCCGGTGCCACCTTGGAAGCAACGTCTTGCAGGACTTCGGCCGTTTTTCGCGCACTGACGCGCATACATTCGAGTTCCTTCTGATTCTTGATGATAATCATAGGAGGCAATCATCCGTTGAGGTAGCTAAGGGCACTGTCAACCGAAAGCTGGATGCTTCCGCTTGCATCGATCGGGCAGATCAGATTCTTGTCGGCATAGTAGGCAACCAACGGCTTGGTCTGTTCTGTGTAAACACTAAGCCTGTTGCGCACTGTATCTTCGTTGTCGTCATCGCGCTGATACAGTTCACCGCCATCAAAATCACAAACCCCATCCACTTTGGAGGGCTTGTTGGTTACATGATAGACCGCGCCACAGCTCCTGCAGATTCGCCGCCCGGACAGCCGCTTGATGATCATCTCATCGGGACATTCCATCATTATCACGTGCGTGATCACACCGTTGAGGTCTGTAATGAGCTGGTCGAGCCCCTGGGCCTGATTGAGCGTGCGAGGAAAGCCGTCAAACATGAATTTCTCATCGGCAGGAGCATCACCGAGCCGTTCCCGTATAATATTGATGATTACATCGTCTGGAACGAGCGCACCGCGGTCCATGTAGGATTTTGCTTCGAGACCAACAGCTGTTTCGTTTTTAAACGCTTCTCGCAACATATCGCCAGTGGATACATGCGTGTAACCCTCCCTGACCAAAGACTCGGCCAGACTCCCTTTACCAGCGCCTGGAGGCCCTAAGAGAATTATCGCGTTCATCGCCTGTTACGCAATTTGCCTTTTTTGAGGAATCCATCGTAGTGACGCATCAGAAGGTGCGATTCGACTTGCCGCATGGTATCGAGCATAACCCCCACAATGATCAGCAAGCTGGTTCCACCGAAGAATGATGCAACCAACCAAGGCACATTAAACTGCCGCGTCATAATGTTGGGCATTACCGCAATGATGGTGAGAAAAACGGCTCCCGCCAAAGTGATCCGGGTCATCGTGCGGTCAAGAAAGTCAGCCGTCGTGCGCCCAGGACGAATTCCCGGTATGTAACCGCCGTGTTTCTTCAAATCATCTGCAATCTGAATGGGGTTAAACTGCGTTGCCACCCAGAAATAGGAGAAGAAAAGGATCATCAATCCGAAGAAAAACAGATACCAGCCCGATGTCGGGAACGTACTAGCGGCCTGCTGGGCCCATTGGTACGGGATATAAGCCAGGATTTTGGGAGGAATGGCCAGAATTGCCGAGGCAAAAATGATGGGCATCACGCCGGAGTAGTTCACCCGTAAAGGCATGTAGGTATGCTGTCCGCCGTACATCTTCCGACCGACCACACGCTTGGCATATTGAACAGGAATCCGCTGCTGTGCCTGCGTAACAGCAATTACCCCAATGATTACAAAAAAGATTAATATAATCAGAAACGCAAGATGGAAATATGTAATTTCCGCGTGACCATCAATGGGACGAAGCTTATCGACCAGCGCTTTCACAGCCATCGGTAGGCGGCTAATAATATTCACTGTGATAATCAGCGAAATGCCGTTGCCGATGCCCCGTTCTGTGATCTGCTCGCCGATCCACATGAGCAACAGAGTGGCCGCGATAATGGAAATAACGGTTAGAAAAACAAAACCAAGCCCAGGAATGCGTACCACTTCCGGCGGAAGGCCAAAATAGCTCCCTGACTGCAACGTAGTGGCCATGGCAAATCCCTGAATACCGCAAAGCATTACCGTCAGGTATCGCGTATACTGCGTGATTTTCTGCCGACCCACATCGCCTTCCCTCGCCAGCTTCTCAAGGTGCGGGATCACAGAAGTCATTAACTGAATAATGATCGATGCACTGATGTAGGGCATGATGCCCAAGGAGCCAATCGCACACTGTAGCAGTGCACCGCCACTGAACAGGTTGAACATTCCAAGCAAACCACTCTGGGCACTGCTGGCCTGTTCGAAAGTGTTCCTAATCAAGACCGCATTGACACCCGGCAACGGTACGGTGGAAATCAAACGACAGATAAAGATAAGTCCGAAAGTAAACAGAATACGCTGCCGCAGTTCCGTAATCTTCAGGCTGTTGACAAAGGCGGATAACATGGTACAGGACCTTTCGGGTTAAACCACTTCGCAGGAACCGCCTGCGGCTTCAATTTTTTCCCGCGCCGATGCACTGAAGGCGTTTGCCTTGATCAAGTGCTTCTTGCCCATATTTCCCGTGCCTAATATCTTAACTCCGTCAAAACGACCATTGACAAGTCCTTTATCACGCAACACTTCAACCGTGATTTCCGCACCGTCGTCGAAACAATCAAGTGAAGAAAGGTTAACTGCAATAAATACCTTTCGATTGATGTTCTTAAAACCGCGTTTAGGCAAACGGCGGACCATCGGCATCTGACCACCCTCAAAGAGTGGTTTGTGTCCGCTACCGGAACGGGACATCTGCCCCTTCTGACCGCGACCTGATGTTTTGCCCTTGCCCGAAGCACGACCGCGACCTACGCGGAGCTTGCGTTTTTTGGCACCTTCGACATTCCGTAATGAATGCAAATCCATGAATCAAACCCTCGTTCTATATTATTCACCCTTGCGGGTGGCCAAAACTTCATCTTTAGAGCGCAACTGCGCCAAAGCCACCATCGTGGCTTTTGTCACATTAAGATGGTTGTTGCTACCCAGCGATTTCGCAAGCACATCACGAACCCCGGCAAGTTCCAGTACTGCGCGGCAAGGACCGCCCGCTATAATTCCCGTACCGGGAGACGCAGGACGAAGCAGAACTTTGGCTCCGCCATGCTTTCCTATTGCTTCGTGCGGCAATGTTGTACCGCGCATGGTTACCATTGTCATGGCGCGCTTCGCCACGTCGCCGGCTTTTCGAATTGAATCGGCGACTTCATTGGCCTTGCCAAGTCCATACCCGACACGACCCTTACGATCGCCCACAACAACGAGTGCGCCGAAGCTGAACCGCCGACCACCCTTAACCACTTTTGAGTTGCGGTTAATATGAACGACGCGCTCTTCTATATCCGATTTCTCTCTCGGTTCTCTTTTGAATTCTCTGCCCATTTGGAACTCCTTAAATTTTTTCTAGAAAATGAGTCCTGCTTCACGCGCACTGTCAGCCAGCGCCTTCAGGCGAGTTCCAAAGGCAAAACCGCCGCGATCAAAAACGACTGAAGAAACGCCTTTGCCCTTAGCGAGCGCAGCCGCTTTCGCGCCCAACTCCTTGGCCGCTGCAACGTTTTTTCCGTCTATGGCCACGCCGGCAAGTGTAACGGACGCATCGTCATCGATAAACTGCACTTCAAGCCGTTTATTGGATCTGAAAACAGCCATACGGGGCCTTTCGGCCGTGCCCTTAACCTTTTTTCGCACACGTATGTGTCTGCGTTTCCTATAATCTTTTTTCGTAATAACCTTCATGATTATGCAACCGCCTTACCTTCTTTGCGGCGAATGCGCTCGCCCTTATAGCGCACGCCCTTACCCTTATACGGTTCAGCCGGGGAGAAACCGCGAATCCGAGCGGCCACCTGGCCAACCATCTGTTTGTCGCACCCTTCGATAGACACGGATGTTCCGCCCTCGACCAAAATTGTGATGCCGTCCGGCACGATGTAGTTGATATCATGGGAGAACCCAAGCGCCAAAACGACATCCTTGCCCTGCATCTGCGCCTTGTACCCTACGCCCTCAATGACGAGCTCTTTTTTATACCCGTCCTTAACACCCGCAATCATGTTGCTGAGAATGCTACGCACGGTGCCGTGCATTGAACGCGCCTGCTTCGATTCATTTTCACGGGCAACTATCAGCTGACCATCTTCCTGCGCCACACTGATGAAATCAGGCGCGGAAAACGAAAGTTCACCTTTTGGACCTTTTACCGAAAAATCTCTTCCGGATATGGCCACCGTCACTCCCGCTGGAACTGAAATTGGTTCTTTTCCTATTCTTGACATAGCTTGACCTCAAATTTTCCTACCAGATATAACATAGGACTTCCCCGCCCACGTGTTGCTTCCTGGCATCGTTATCCGTCATAATTCCTGACGAAGTGCTCAAAATAGCAGTTCCAATGCCGCCCAAAACCCGCGGAACTTCACTGGAATCGACGTATCTTCGGCAACTGGGCTTGCTGATGCGCCGAAGCCCCTGAATAACCGGTGTATTGTCCGCTGTATATTTAAGGTAAAGGTTTAGTGCACGCTTACCCTCTTTATTCTCCGTCGTGTAATCCTTAATATAGCCTTCCTGTTTCAGGATCCGGGCGACCTCACTCTTAATCTTCGAGTGCGGCAGTTGTACCGCGGTTTTTTCGGCCATATTCGCATTACGAATACGGGTCAACATATCAGCAATTGGATCTGTTAAAACCATTTTATCTACCTTCACTTATTGTTTGCCACTCGCGAACGGCATGCCCAAAAGCCGAAGAAGCGCTCTTGCTTCCTCATCCGTTTTAGCCGTTGTTACAAATGAAATATCCATGCCATGCACTTTTTTGACATGATCCGGATTAATTTCCGGGAACACCGTCTGTTCCTGAAGTCCCATTGAATAATTACCCCGTCCATCGAAAGAGTTCGACGGGACTCCCCGGAAGTCACGGATGCGCGGCAACGCCACATTCAACAGGCGATCCATGAACTCGTACATCCGATCATTTCTAAGAGTGATTTTTGCACTCAAAGCTGTTCCTTCACGGAGTTTAAAATTTGATACACTTTTCTTCGCTTTGATGATGATCGCCTTCTGTCCGGTAATTTTACCAAGGTCGTCGGCAACCGCCTGAAGCACATCGCGGTCATACGCCATCGAAACCGATACATTCAGTACGATCTTGGAAACCGCCGGCACCTGCATCTTATTCGTGTACCCCTGGCTCTTAATCAGCTCAGGTGCCACAACATCCCTGTATTTTGTTTTCATTGTCGGGACCATGGAACCCCACCTCCAAAATTCTTGTTTTTTTGACCGAAATCGACTACTCAGACTTACTCAACTTCAGATTTGATATCGCGATCAGAGCTTCCTTTTCAACGATACCACCCTGCGGATTATCCTGAGTCTTCCGCATATGTTTCTTTACAAAATTAATACCCTCAACCAGCGCCCGCCCCGATTCAGGCATCACCTGTAGTACTTTCCCCGTCTTGCCCTTGTCATCACCGGCAATAACGATTACTACATCGCCCTTTTTAACATGCGCTCTGGAAATCCTGTTCATATCAAATACCCTCTTAATTCGTTAAAGCACTTCCGGCGCAAGCGATACGACTTTCATGAAATCCTTCTCGCGGAGTTCCCTTGCAACCGGCCCGAAAATACGGGTTCCGCGAGGGTTTCCGGTTTCGTCGATGATCACGGCGGCATTACTATCGAATCGCAAACAGGATCCATCCGGGCGCCTGATGGTATTCTTTGTCCGCACAATGACAGCCTCGCAGATTTCGCACTTTTTAACAACTCCACCTGGTTGAGCTTCCTTCACTGCGACCTTAATTGTTTCGCCCACGCGGGCAAATTTCCTCTTGGTCTTCAGCACCCGGATGCACATTACGCTACGAGCGCCCGTGTTATCCGCAACATTTAAACGTGTCTGTACCCAAATCATTGAACTACACCTTATTTCGAAGCTTCAGAAACAATTTCCACCAGACGCCAGCGTTTCAGGCGACTCAACGGTCTTGTTTCCATAATGCGCACGACATCACCCACCTTGGCACGGTTTTCTTCATCATGCGCATGTACTTTTTTATGCATGAGGATTTCCTTGCCATATAGCGGATGACGGATACGCCGCTCAATCATCACAACAATCGTCTTGTCGGAAGCATCGCTACAAACACGACCTTCACGACCCTTACGCAAATTTCTTTTAACTTCAGCCATTCCTCTACCTCTCAACTTTTTCGTTCTGGATGGTCTTGATTCGAGCAAGCGAGCGACGAAGCTCTTTCACACGCGCAGGATTCTCCAATTGTCCAGACACCTGTTGGAGCCGCAGATTGAACAACTCTTTCTGCGTTTCACGGATCTGCTGTTCCAGCTCTTCCGTCGTCATTTCTCTAAGTTCTTTTACCTTCATATCTCTACCCTATGGGTTCCTAGTCGTGGGAGTGGCGCTGAACAAAGCGTGTACGCATCGGCAGTTTTGTAGCTGCCAAGCGCAGACATTCTTTTGCCAACGTTTCGGATACACCATCCAGCTCAAAGAGCATGTGTCCAGGTTTAACAACGGCTACCCAATTTTCCACCGCCCCCTTGCCTTTACCCATGCGCACTTCAAGCGGTTTCTTGGTAATGGGTTTATCCGGGAAAATACGGATCCAAAGTTTACCTCTACGTTTCATGGCACGATTGGCAGTCACACGACAGGCTTCAATCTGAATATTTGTAATCCAGCCGCGTTCTAGCGTCTGCAGACCATATTCGCCATATGCCAACTGGTTGCCGGTCATCGCCAGACCGCCACGCGAACCACGCTGCACTTTCCTAAATTTTACTCTTTTTGGCATTAAAGGCATTATTCAAGCTCCTGTTATGCTTTTTTTTCTGGTTCTTTGCAGATCCAGACCTTGATTCCAATTTTTCCTGCCACGGTTCGGGCTTCTGTCGTGCCGTAATCAATATTCGCGCGGAGCGTGTGCAGTGGGATTTTCCCCTCTTTATAACTCTCCGTACGGGAAAGCTCGGCACCACCCAGACGTCCGGCAGCCATTACTTTAATGCCTAGCGCTCCCTGGTCCATCGCCATCTGAATGGCACGTTTCATCGCACGACGGAAAGAAACACGGCGCTCAAGCTGCAATGCAATATTCTCAGAAACAAGCTTTGCATCTAGATCCGGGCTTTTTATTTCAGCGATTTCTATATAGATTTCCTTCCCGGTCAATTTCGCCAGGGTTTCGCGAAGCTTATCAATATCTTCGCCTTTTCGCCCGATCACAAGGCCCGGTCGCGCGGTATGAATGGTAACGCGGATTCGGTTGGCATAACGCTCTATATAGATGTCTGATACAGCTGCATCCTTCAAGCGCGCAATAACCATTTCACGAATTTTTATATCCTCATACAATAAGGCGCCGAAATCTCTCTTGTCCGCAAACCAGCGCGAACGCCAATTCTTATTAACGGCCAACCTGAGTCCAATAGGATTTACTTTTTGACCCAAAACGGTCTCCTTTCCTCAACTACGCTTTATCGGTTAGAACAATGGTTATATGGCTCGTCTTCTTTTGAATCGGACTTGCCATTCCTCTCGCACGGGGCCGCCACCTTTTCAACACGGGACCACCATTGACAACTGCTTCCTTCACAAACAGATTGTCTACCGACAATCCCTCGTTGTTTTCAGCATTCGCAATGGCCGATTTAAGTGTTTTCCCGATTTGAACCGCAGCTTTACGAGCATTAAATTCAGTGATGCGCAAAGCATCTGCCACAGGCAGACCCTTAATGGCACCCGCCAGATCACGCGCCTTGGTGGGCGACATTCTCACGTACTTGGTTGTTGCTGACACTTCCATAGTGCTCTCACTCTCGATTATATCCACCGTCTTACTATACAAAGGGCGGACAGTTTACGGCTTTATTGTTTAAAATCCAGTTTTTCCGTCAAAAAAATTTAACGAAGCGTTTTTTCCGTCGCCATACCGTGGGTTCTAAAGCCACGAGTCGGGGAAAATTCACCGAGCCTGTGCCCCACCATGTTCTCCGTAACGAATACAGGGACAAATACTTTGCCATTGTGAACCGCAAATGTTTGACCGACAAACTCAGGCGCAATCATAGAACTGCGTGCCCATGTCTTAATCGGGGCCTTGCGACCGGAATCTGCCATTTTCCTGACTTTTTTCAGGAGTTTGACATCAACGTACGGACCTTTTTTTAGTGAACGTGCCATAACTTATTTCTTTCTCCGTTCAACGATGTATTTATTCGAAGCTTTATGCTTATTACGAGTTCTCTTCCCTTTGGCCAGCAATCCCCAAGGGGACTTCGGATGGCCACCACCGGAGGAGCGGCCTTCACCACCACCCATCGGATGATCCACCGGATTCATAGCCACACCGCGCACCGTCGGGCGGATTCCCAACCAGCGCTTACGCCCGGCTTTACCCATCACAATATTGGAATGATCGGAATTACCGACCTGGCCAATCGTGGCATAACAGTTCGTACGGATTTTGCGGATTTCACCGGAGGGCATTTTAATGTTGGCGAAATCATCCTCGCGGGACATCAGCGTGGCAGACGTCCCCGCAGAACGTACAAGTTGCCCGCCGCAACCGGCGACCATCTCAATATTGTGCACCGCCATGCCGAGCGGAATTTTGTTCAGCGGCAACGCATTACCCACACTGGGCTCTGCATCGGGACCGGACATGAGCTTTGTTCCGACCTTTAACATTGCCGGAGCAATAATATAGCGTTTATCACCGTCCGCGTAATGCAGCAACGCAATACGGGCAGAACGGTTCGGGTCATATTCAATAGCGGCGACGGTTGCGGGGATCCCGTGTTTATCACGCTTAAAGTCAATCATCCGGTAGCGCCGCTTATGCCCACCGCCGCGATGACGAACGGAGATACGCCCGGCACTGTTGCGTCCCGCACGACTCTTCTTCGGCTTGAGCAACGCGCGTTCTGGCGTATCCTTCGTTATCTCTTCGAAATTAGACAGCACCATAAAGCGTCGGCTGGGTGTTGTCGGTTTGTATTTTTTCAGCGCCATTACACGAACTCCTTAAATCAGATTAATTTTATCGTCTTCATGCACCGTTACAACCGCACGCTTCCAAGCTGCGGTCATCCCGTAATTAGCAGTGCGCTCGCGCTTTTTCTTTCCTTTTCGGCGCATCGTATTGACGGCCATAACACGGACTTTAAAAAGCTCTTCCACCGCTGCCCTGATCTCGACTTTGTTGGCTTTAGGGTCCACCCGGAAGAGGTATTTATTCTGCTCTTCCGAAAGGCGCGTTCCCTTCTCTGTCAACAAAATCTTCTTAACTACATCGTATGAATTCTTCATAGCACAAATTCCTTTAAGCCAGCCGTTTTTCGAGCACTTCCATGCCCGCCTTGGTGATCACCACATTCGGATAGCGCAACAACTGATAGGTGTTGACCAACTGGGCAGTAACCACTTCAACCTGCGGGATATTCCGCGAAGCCAACTGTACGTTTTCTTCGATCGAATCAAGGATGAACAGTACACCTCTGGCCAACTCAAGACCCTTGATGACCGTGGTGAATTCCTTGGTTTTCGGGGCTGAGAGCATCAGTTCATCAATCATCGTGACCTGCCCTTCAGCTATTTTTTCGCTGAACGCACGCCGGAATGCCAGACGGGAAACCTTTTTGGAAAGCTTCTTGCCATACTTGCGCGGATGCGGCCCATGGGCGACACCGCCGCCACGCCATATGGGAGACTGCTTGTAACCGGCACGTGCACGGCCGAGTCCCTTTTGCTTCCATGGCTTTGCACCCGTTCCATGCACTTCGGCTTTCGTCAGGGTGGAGGCCGTGCCCGCCCGTTGGTGCGCATTATACGCCACGATCGCATCGGTAACGGCCTGATCGCCTTTATCAGCGATAAGCAGGCTGTCGGCCACATCAAATTCACCTATGCTTTCGCCCTTACAATTTTTAAAAGGTACCTTGCTCATAACTATCCTCGCTTACTTCTTGAGCGCTTCCTTCAAAATTACGATGCCGCCGTTTGCCCCCGGAACTGACCCCTTGAGCAGGATCAGGTTTTCTTCGGCTCGTATTTGAACAATTTTTAAATTCTGCGTAGTAACACGTTTGTTGCCCATATGCCCTGGCATTTTTTTACCTTTAAACACCCGGGCCGGGTGCTCGCACATACCGATTGATCCCACGCGACGGTGCATATGGGAGCCATGGGATGCACGACCGCCTGAAAACCCATGCCGTTTAACGGCACCTTGGTAGCCGCGTCCCTTGCCGGTGGCAATTACATCCACATGTGCCACATCTTCAAACAAAGCAGCTGTCAGCACATCGCCGATGTTGATTCCGTCACCATCCAGCGGCACTTCGCGCAGGATGCGCTTTGCAGCTACACCCGCTTTCTTGAAGTGTCCTTGGCTCGGCTTTGTCAGACGTTGTTCCTTCTGGTCTTCAAACCCAAGCTGAACCGCTTCATAACCGTCGTTATCCGCAGTTTTCTGCTGAACAACAACACACGGACCCGCTTCGATGACCGTCACAGGAACCATGGTTCCGGCTTCGTCATACACCTGGGTCATTCCCAATTTTTTTCCGATTAAACCCTTCATAGCATCACTCAGATCTTAATTGTGATATCCACCCCGGCGGGGAGATTCAGTTTCTTCAACTCGTCAACCGTTTTAATGGTTGGATCAATGATATCCAGCAACCTTTTATGGGTCCGGATTTCAAACTGTTCCATCGATTTTTTGTTCACAAACGGACTTTTGTTCACCGTGAACCGTTCAATTCGCGTCGGCAGTGGAATCGGGCCAGCCACGCGGGCGCCGGTTCTACGAGCCGTTTCCACAATCTCGTGCGCAGATATATCCAGCACTCTGTGATCAAAGGATTTTAACCGTATTCTGATACGTTGATTATTCATAATTCACTCACCGATTTAAGATACTTGTCTGCATGGACTCCGGAACAATCTCAAAACACTGAGGTTCCATCGTATAACTGGCTCTACCTTTTGTTAATGAACGCAATGCTGTTGCATATCCAAAGACTTCCGCCAACGGAACATCAGCTTCAACCAACTTTGCATCCGCTGTGGACCGCATTTCCCGGATGCGCCCGCGACGCCCGTTCAAATCACCGATCACATCACCAAGATGTTCTTCAGGTGTAATAATTTCTAAAAGCATAATTGGCTCTAGCAACGCGGGATGCGAGTTGTTCACGGCTTCCCGCACAGCCATTACCGCAGCCGAACGAAACGCCATCTCCGAGGAGTCGACGGAATGTGCGTCGCCACCGATAATTTTCACTTCTGCATCCACAATGGCATAACTACCCAGGACACCGGTCAGCAAGGCATCTTGAATGCCCTCTTGAACGGCGGCATGGAACTCCTTCGGAATCACACCCGCCGCAACATCAAAAACAACCTTGTTTCCTGAATTCTGAGCCGCCGCCGATACTTCCAGCTGAATGCTTGCAAAATGGTTGCGTCCGGCGATCTCTCTATCGAAAACATACCCGCCCCGACCGGTTTTTGTTACGGTTTCGCGATATGCCACCATTGGTTTGCCGGCATTGGCCTTCACCTTGAATTCGCGCAAAATCCGGTCCTTTATTATTTCCAAATGCAGCTCGCCCATGCCATGGATTATTTTCTGTCCGGTTTCAGGATGTGTGGAGATATGGAATGTAGGATCTTCTTCAGCCATGCAAGTGAGCGCAGTTTCCAGACTAACCCGGTCGGCCTGTGTTTTGGGTTCGATGGCCATCGAAATGACCGGTTCAGGAAAAACTATGTTTTCCAGGATGACTGCTTCGTTTTCAGCACAGATGGTATCACCGGTTGTAAACATCTTCAGTCCGGCCAACCCCCCGATTTCCCCCGCATATAGCACATCGACATCTTCACGATGGTTTGCGTGCAGCTTCAAGATGCGCCCAATCCGTTCCCGTTTACGGGTGCGGGGATTGAATATGTTCTGCCCTTTTTTAAGTGTGCCGGAATAAATCCGTATGAAAGCCAGTTTGCCAACATATTGATCGTTGGTCATTTTAAACACTAGGCCGCTCAATGGTTCGAAATCGCTGGGTTCCCTAATAACTGTCTCTTCTGTTTTCGGATTGATGCCGCTAACGGCCGGAACATCAAGGGGAGATGGCAGATAACTTACAATTGCATCAAGAAGCGGTTGAACACCCTTGTTTTTTAAAGATGAACCACAAAGAACCGGCACGATTTTTCCCGAAATTGTTGCACGGCGCAATCCGGAAACTAAAGCATCTTCCGAAACATCCGTATTTTCCATGTAGGATTCAAGCAGCTCTTCATCTACTTCGGCCACCTGCTCAATCAGCGTTGCGCGGAATTTTTCCGCCTCCACTGCCAGTTCTTCGGGGATGGGCATTCCTTCAACATCAGATCCCAGCGTATCTTCCTTAAAGGCCAAGGCTCGCATCCGAATCAAGTCGATAACCCCCTTGAAATCATCTTCAGCTCCCCACGGAATTTGCAGGGCAGCTACAGGAGCGACGAGTTGTTCTTTCATTTGCTGGATGACCGCATGGAAATCGGCACCCTTGCGGTCCATCTTATTAATGAATGCCAGACATGGAACATTGTATTTCTTGGCCTGTCGCCAAACGGTTTCAGACTGAGGCTGAACACCGCCTACGGCGCAGAATATTCCCACTGCCCCGTCAAGAACACGGAGGGAACGTTCCACCTCTACCGTGAAATCAACATGCCCAGGTGTATCAATAATATTAATCTGGCAGTCACTCCAAAAACAGGTTGTAGCGGCACTGGTTATGGTAATGCCACGTTCCTGTTCTTGAATCATCCAGTCCATTGTCGCAGCGCCATCATGGACTTCGCCCATTTTATAAACGCGTCCACTATAGAAAAGTATCCGTTCTGTCGTGGTTGTCTTACCCGCATCAATATGGGCAATAATGCCGATATTGCGACTTGCGGACAGACCATGCCCCCGTCCTTCAGCTTCCCGGCGGGGATCTGAAGTCCATTCTGAGCTTTTATTATTCTGTTTCACGACTGCTGACATTCTCTGTTCCAGTAATATTACCAACGGTAATGAGCAAACGCTTTATTTGCCTGTGCCATCTTGTGAGTGTCGTCACGTTTTTTGATGGCTGATCCCTGACTGCGATACGCATCCAGCAGTTCAATTGCCAGCGCACGGCGCATAGGAACACCGCGACGGTTTTTGGAATACTGGATCAGCCAGCGGGCTGCCAAAGCGGTCTGCCGTCCCTGACCGACCTCAATCGGAATCTGGTAGGTTGCTCCCCCAACCCGGCGCGACTTCACTTCGAGGCGGGGTTTTACGTTTTCAATTGCTTGGGAGAATACCGCAACGGGATCTTCATCCGGGATCTGCTTTGCAATGTCATCAATAGCACCGTATACAATCTTGGCAGCTACTGACTTCTTACCGCACTGCATGACCGCGTTGATCATATACGAAACCAACTCGCTCCCGAACTTTGGATCCGGAATCAATTCTCTTTTTTCTGCTCTGCGTCTTCTAGCCATACGTCAAACTCTCAATCAGCTTTTAGGTCTTTTTGCACCATATTTTGATCGGCCGCGTTTCCGGCCATCCACTCCAAGACAATCCAACGTGCCACGCACGATATGATACCGTACCCCCGGAAGGTCCTTCACTCTGCCACCGCGAACCAGCACCATACTGTGTTCCTGCAAATTGTGACCTTCACCAGGAATATATGCATTCACTTCGCGACCATTCGTCAATCGTACACGGGCAACTTTCCGCAAAGCCGAGTTCGGCTTTTTCGGTGTCTGTGTCTTGACTAACAAACATACGCCGCGCCGTTGCGGACAGTTTACCAGCGCAGGAGACTTGCTCTTCTTTACCGCCTTTTCTCGCGGATTTCTCACTAACTGATTTATCGTTGGCATAATTTCCTTCCCTCAAAAAAGACAAGCGGCAGATACTATGTAACCGCCGTCTGCCGCGCAAGCATAAGATTTAACTTTCTACATTTTTTTCATCAATACCGAGCGGATCTCCGCCCAATACGTCTTCAACAGAAATTTCCTCGCCTAGCAGGACCGGCCGAATGTCTTTATACATCGGGAATCCGGTACCGGCGGGAATCAATCGGCCCATAATGACATTCTCTTTAAAGCCGCGCAAATAGTCGGTCATACCCAGTGTAGCGGCTTTGGTCAAAACACGGGTCGTGTCCTGGAATGACGCGGCCGATATAAAGCTTTCCGTTTCCAGTGCAGCCTTGGTAATGCCCAGCAGTACCGGGGACGCTTCTGCCGGACGGCGCCCCTCGGCGACCGCTGTCTGGTTCACTTCCTGGAAGGTCTGTTTCTCAACCTGTTCTCCCCACAGGAATTCGGTGTCTCCGGGATCAGTGATTTTCACTTTACGCAACATCTGGCGGACAATCACTTCGATATGCTTATCGTTGATCTCAACCCCCTGAAGACGGTACACGGCCTGTACTTCATTCACCAGGTATTCCTGCAGTTCCTGCGGACCGCAGACTTCCAGCAGTTCCTGCGGGACAATCGGTCCTTCCGTGAGCTGCTGGCCTTTACGCACAAAGTCGCCAGGAAACACGATGACGTGTTTGTTCATCGGAATCAGATGTTCTTCTTCCGCGCCGGTAACGGTATCACGGACAATCAGGCGCCGTTTACCTTTAACGATGCCGCCCAGCTCCACGATTCCTTCAATCTTGGCAATTTCGGCGGCTTCTTTAGGGGTCCGCGCTTCAACCAGTTCGGCTACGCGCGGCAACCCGCCGGTGATGTCCTTGGTACGGATCGTTTTACGAGGCGTCTTGGCCAACGTCAAACCAGCCGCTATTTTTTCGCCGTTGTTAACCATGACGTGCGCGCCGGCTGGAATGGAATAATAGCCTATATTATTCTTGTCCTTACCCTTGATCACAATCTGCGGATGCAGGTCTTCCTTGTGCTCCATGACTACCAGTCCTTCAATACCGGTTGCCTCATCCTGTCCCTTCTGCACCGTTACGCCTTCTATGAAGTCACGGTAAGTAATAGTCCCTTCATGCTCCGAAAGGATCGGAACGCTGTACGGATCCCATTGCGCAAAGATTGCGCCCTTCTCTACCGTACCGCCGTCTTCAACCGCAATGATCGCACCAATGACCATCGAGTAGCGTTCCAACTCGCGCCCGTCTTCGTCCACAATCAATACGTGTCCGTTTTTGTTCAAGACAACATAGCCCGCGTCGACTGCAACCGCGCGTATTCCTTCGTACTTAACCGAACCGCCTGACTTGGCGGTGACTTTCGGTTGTTTAAATACTGAACTGGCCGTACCACCAATATGGAACGTACGCATGGTCAACTGTGTTCCCGGCTCCCCGATGGATTGCGCTGCAATAATTCCCACCGGTTGTCCCAGCTGCGCGGGCAGTCCTGTCGCCAGATTTTTCCCGTAGCATTTTGCGCATACGCCGCGTCGTGACTCACAGGTCAACACACTGCGAATTACAACGGTCTCAACCCCGGCGCTCTCCACTTTGCGGGCGGAATACTTATCGATAAGTTCGCTGGCGGCAACCAGCACGTCCAGCGTGTGCGGATTGCAGATATCTTCCGCCGCGGTGCGGCCGATAATACGGGTGGACAGCGAAACAAGCTCTTCGTCGCCTTCCACAATCGCGCTTACCTCGATGCCGTTGAGTGTATGACAGTCTTCCTCGGTAATAATAATGTCGTGCGATACATCTACCAGTTTTCGCGTAAGATAACCGGAGTCCGCTGTTTTCAGGGCTGTATCAGCCAACCCTTTGCGTGCTCCGTGCGTACTGATGAAGTACTCGAGCACGCTCAGCCCTTCACGGAAGTTCGAGAGAATCGGGCGCTCGATGATTTCACCGGACGGTTTGGCCATCAGACCGCGCATGCCGGCCAGCTGTCGAATCTGCTGACGACTGCCACGGGCACCGGAATCGACCATTACAAAAACCGGGTTCAATTCATGCAGTGAATCCTGGTTGTACGGGTCGTCATTTTTTTCCAGCGCATCAAAAAGGCGGGCGGTGATCTTGTCATTGGCATCTGTCCAGATATCAATGATCATGTTGTAACGTTCGCCTTCAGTAATAAGCCCCTTGCGGTATTTATCCTCGACTCCATCGATCTCTTTACGGGCTTTTGCAATGTGTTCCGGCTTCTCCACCGGAATAATCATATCGCTCAGTCCAATGGACATGCCCGATATTGTCGCAATCTCAAACCCAAGGTTTTTCAGTGCGTCCAGAACCCGCACGGTTTCAGTGTGGCCGGCTATTTCATAGCACTGCTCAATCAATACGCCGAGAACCTTCTTGGTCGCCGTTTTATTCACAAAACCGATATCAAACGGCCAAACTTCGTTGAAAAATACACGTCCTACCGTAGTGGTGATTACAGAAAGTTCCTGATTTCCATTGCGGGATTCTCGTTGATGGTCGGGATTTTTATAGCGAATGCGGTCATGCAGTTTCACAACGCCTTCATCATAGGCTGTATGGACCTCATGAAGGCTGCCCATCAGCGGCAACCGCTCATCGCGTTTTTTGCCTTTCTTCCGATCCATTAGATATTCCTGCGAGTCGGAGGTCAGAAAGTAACAACCCAGAGCGATATCCTGCGTCGGCGTGGTAATCGGCTTGCCGCTTGACGGCGAAAATATGTTGTTTGTCGCAAGCATTAGACACTTGGATTCCACCTGTGCTTCAACGGAAAGCGGCACATGAACGGCCATCTGGTCACCATCGAAGTCGGCATTGTATGCCGTACAAACCAGCGGGTGCAGCTGGATAGCTTCCCCTTCAATCAGAACCGGCTCAAATGACTGGATACTGAGCCGATGCAGGGTCGGGGCGCGGTTGAGCATGACGGTATGACCGCTGGTCACTTCATCAAGAATATCCCATACCTCATCTACTTCACGCTCAATCATTTTTTTGGCGCTGCGAACGGTATGCACTATACCCCGTTCTTTCAGCTTGCGAATAATGAAGGGCTCAAATAGCACCAACGCCATCTTTTTCGGCAATCCACACTGATTCAGATTCAAATACGGACCGACCACAATTACGGAACGTCCGGAATAGTCTACGCGCTTACCCAGCAGATTCTGGCGGAAGCGTCCCTGCTTGCCTTTCAGCATATCGCTTAACGACTTCAGCGGGCGGTTGCCTGGCCCTGTTACCGCCCGTCCATGGCGGCCATTGTCAAACAAAGCATCGACCGACTGCTGCAGCATCCGTTTTTCGTTGCGGATAATCACTTCCGGCGTTTTCAGTGCCAGCAGAGTGCGCAGGCGGTTGTTGCGGTTGATCACCCGGCGGTATAGATCGTTAAGATCCGATGTTGCAAACCTTCCGCCTTCGAGCGGAACCAGCGGCCTCAGGTCCGGCGGAATTACAGGAAGCACTTCCATGACCATCCACTCGGGACGGGAACTACTCTTGATGAAACCCTCCATGACCTTCATCTGGTTGACTAGCTTCTTACGCGTCTGCTTGCTGCGCGTATTCATCATGGCTTCTTCCAACTTCTGAAGGGTCTCAACCATGTCTATTTTCTTGAGCAGTTCGCGCACGGCGGCCGCACCGATCATCGCTGTAAAGTTATCTTCGCCGTAGTTGTCAACCGCTTCACGATACTCATCTTCCGTGAGCAACTGCTTCTCTTTCAGCGGTGTTTCGCCGGGATCGACCACAATGTAATTGTCATAATAAAGCACTCGTTCCAAGTTGCGCAGGGTCATGTCCAGAATCAGTCCCATACGGCTGGGTGTGGCTTTAAAAAACCATATGTGGGATACGGGTACCGCCAACTCGATGTGGGCCATCCGCTCGCGCCTCACGCGCGACAGCGTAACTTCCACACCGCAACGGTCGCAGATCACACCTTTGTGCTTAATGCGCTTATATTTTCCGCAGCTGCATTCCCAGTCTTTGGTCGGGCCGAATATACGCTCGCAGAACAGACCGCCCTTTTCCGGCTTGAATGTCCTGTAGTTGATCGTTTCCGGATTTTTAACTTCCCCGTTGCTCCAGGAACGAATCGCTTCGGGAGAAGCCAACGTAATGCTGGCGGAATCGCCGCGGTTATCAATTTTAAAACCAAAAATATCTACGGAGCTGTTTGTGTTAGTATCCACTGTATTTCCTCCTGCAATCTTCGTCTGCCGGGCAGCTCAGTTATTCTGAAAGCTTCGGTTCGTCATCTGCACCAACAACCTGGAAATTCAGGCATAGTCCCTGAAGTTCTTTAATCAACACGTTGAACGACTCCGGCAGGCCTGAATCCAGAACATTTTCGCCCTTAACAATCGATTCATACATCCGTGTACGCCCGGCAATGTCGTCGCTCTTGACGGTAAGTATTTCCTGCAGTGCATGGGCCGCACCGTAGGCTTCCAGCGCCCATACTTCCATTTCACCGAAACGCTGACCGCCGTATTGGGCTTTCCCGCCCAGCGGTTGCTGTGTAACCAAGGAATAAGGACCGACAGCACGCGCATGAATTTTTTCGCTGACCAAATGGTGAAGTTTCAGCATATAAATGCATCCAACCACCACACGCTGTTCAAACTGATCTCCGGTGCGTCCGTCATAGAGTACCGTCTTACCATCATCCGACATGCCTGCCTTGACCATCAGATCGCGAATTTGCTTTTCTGAAATCCCGTCAAAAATCGGTGTCGCCGCATGCATACCAAGATACTTGCAGGCCCAGCCCAGATGCGTTTCCAGCACTTGCCCCACGTTCATGCGTGACGGCACACCCAGCGGGTTGAGTACGATCTCAACCGGTGTTCCATCAGGCAGGAAAGGCATATCTTCTTCGGCAACAATGCGGGAAATTACCCCCTTATTACCATGCCGACCGGCCATCTTGTCCCCAACCGATAGTTTCTTCTTGGTGGCAATGTACACCTTAACCTGCTTGATGATACCGGCATCCATTTCTTCGCCGCTGCCCGCACGGTCAAGTGACCGTTCTTTTTCGGCCACCGCCTCTACGAACTTGTTGCGGTATTCATCGATAATACCCATGATTTTTATGCGGATCGGGCTGGGATCGATTTCTACATGCTCGTAATTCGCGGCCAGCTTGCGCAACAGCGTTTTTGTGATTTTACGGTTTGCCGGGATGATGATATCACCCGTTTCCGCATTCATCACATCGAGCGGAATCTTTTCCCCTAGCAGAATGTTGCTCAGGGCTTCTGTCAGGTCTTCGGTAAGTTGGTCAACGGAACCGGTGAATTTATCCTCGATTTCCTTCTGCATCTTCTTGATATCTGCAGGTTTATCCATTGATCCCTTCAACGCCTGATTCTTGGAGGAAACCTTAACATCCATCACAATCCCATTCGTTCCTGATGGCGCTTTGAGGGAAGTGTCCCGGACATCCGCAGCTTTTTCGCCGAAAATAGCACGCAGCAGCCGTTCTTCCGGTGCCAGTTCAGTTTCGCTTTTCGGGGTGATCTTGCCAACAAGGATATCGCCAGGCTTCACTTCCGCCCCGACACGTATAATCCCCTCGTGTGTCAGGTTCTTAAGTGCTTCTTCTCCCACGTTGGGAATATCACGGGTGATCTCCTCCGGTCCCAGTTTAGTGTCCCGGGCACCGCACTCGAACTCCTCAATGTGCACGGACGTGTATACATCTTCTCGCACTAGCTTTTCGCTAATGAGAATAGCATCCTCAAAGTTGTAACCGCCCCAAGGCATAAAGGCCACGACCACATTGCGCCCCAGCGCGAGTTCACCCTGGTCGGTAGATGGGCCATCGGCCAGCACCTGTCCCTCTTTGATCTTTTCACCCTGTTGTACCAACGGTTTCTGGTTCAGACAGGTTCCGGCGTTCGAACGCATGAATTTACGAAGCGGATACTTTTGATATTCGCTGTCGGGCGTCTTCTTGGAAGGGACCTTCCCATCTTTAGAAACCACGATGAGGTCGGCAGAAACGTAGGCCACCTTACCGGATTCTTCGGCAGTAATCATAATGCGGGAGTCCCGCGCAAGTCTGCCTTCAATACCCGTTCCCACATACGGACGCTCGGGTTGCATCAGTGGAACTGCCTGGCGTTGCATGTTTGAACCCATCAATGCGCGGTTGGCATCATCGTGCTCCAGAAACGGAATAAGCCCGGCGGCAATACTTACCACCTGCTTCGGGGATACATCCATATATTGAACATCACCCGGCGCAACTTCCCTGAAATCGCCAAGGACTCGGACCATAACGCGGTCATTGACGAATTTGTTTTCGTCATTGAGAGGGGCATTGGCCTGCGCAATTACATAGCGTTCTTCTTCATCTGCTGTCAGCCAATCAATGGTTTTGGAAACTTTGCTTTTGGAGACTTTCAGATAGGGAGTAACGATGAATCCATACTCATTCACCTTGGCAAATGTACTGAGCGAAGAAATGAGTCCGATATTCGGTCCTTCAGGAGTTTCAATAGGGCAAATCCGGCCATAGTGGCTACTGTGTACGTCACGGACTTCAAATCCAGCGCGATCGCGATTCAACCCCCCCGGTCCGAGTGCAGAAAGACGCCGCTTGTGGGTAAGTTCGGAAAGCGGATTCGTCTGATCCATAAATTGGGACAACTGACTGCGACCGAAGAAATCCTTGATGACTGCAGAAAGTGCCTTCGGGTTGATCAGCTTCTGGGAGGAAAGACGGTCAACCGTTGTATCAAAAATGGTCATGCGTTCCTTGACCAAACGCTGAATGCGGGCCAACCCCACGCGACACTGGCCTTCGAGCAATTCGCCAACGGTACGGATGCGACGGCTACCCAGATGATCGATATCATCAAGGGTGCCTTCACCCATGCGGACCATCAGCAAATAGCGCAACGCTTCAACAACATCTTCAACTTCCAACGTCAGCGACGCGCTTTTGATGCCAAGTTTCTGCTGTATCTTGTAACGACCAACGCGGCTCAGATTGAAGCGCGCTTCATCAAAGAAAAGGCGCTTGATCATCTGGCGGGCCGACGCCGTGGTCGGCGGATCGCCCGGACGCAGTTTCTGATAAAGATCCTTAAGCGCTTCATCCACCGTGCGGGTCGTATCGGCCTGAACGCTCTTGAGGAATACACCTTCGTCCCACGAAACATCAACGACGGCTACCTTCTTGTACCCAGCCATTTTCATGCGCTGGATCATATCCACGGTAAGACTATCGTAGCGGCGTCCAATGATGGATTGTGAATCTGAGTCAATAATATCATCGCTGAGCACCAGATTCGCAAGCTCTTCTTCGGCGATTGATTTTTTGACTAGGGAAAACACGTCAAATTTATAGTACAGTTTGAGGATTTCCTCATCCGTTCCATAACCAAGTGCACGCAGGAATGTCGACGCGAGGAACTTTCGGCGGCGGCGCTTGCGGTCAAGATAAATATAGATCAGGTCGTTCGTGTCAAACTGGGCTTCAATCCATGAACCGTGATCCGGTATAACGCGGAACGAATGCAGAATCGATCCATTGGCATGCTGCGACTCTTCAAAGCAGATCCCGGGCGAACGGTGCAACTGACTGACAATCACCCGCTCGGCGCCATTAATCACAAAGCTGCCGCTGTTGGTCATCAGCGGGATTTCACCCATAAACAAGGTGTCTTCGCGAATATCTTCACCCTCACGCAATTTGAATGTCACGTACAGCGGCGCAGAAAATGTTTCGCCTTCTTTTATCGATTCCAGATGGGAAAGCTTAGGCTTCTTGATTTCATAACTCACGAAATCAAGCGCAATCTGCCCGTCATAACTTTCAATCGGAAATGCTTCGCTCAGTACCGACTGCATCCCCAGCTTCTTCCGACGGGAAGGAGATGTATCTTGCTGGAGAAAGTCCCGGTAGGAATTCAGTTGGATTTCGATTAAGTCCGGCGCCTGCAACGCGTCTGTCAGTTCACCAAAGTTTATTCTTTCAGCCATTCTGTTTCCTCGCTTCATGTTGGAACGCTTGTTCCCCTCCGTGAAAAGGGGAACAGTCTAATGGATCATCAGCACCTGATGATCTGCCCTCATAGAATGTTGTAAACCAGCGGTTTACTTTATTTCTACTGTGGCTCCAACACCTTCGAGTTGTGCTTTAATAGTTTCCGCTTCTTCCTTGGTCACTCCGTTTTTCACCGATTTCGGTGCAGAGTCTACCAGATCCTTAGCTTCTTTCAGCCCAAGGGAAGTAATTACGCGCAACTCTTTGATGACCTGGATCTTCTGGCCACCGACGACCGTCAGTACCACATCAAATGCCGTCTGCTCTGCAACCTCTTCAGCACCATCCCCGCCACCGGTGCCTGCAGCGGCAACTGCAACCGGAGCTGCGGCGCTAACGCCCAAGCGAACCTCAAGGGCTTTAACCAGCTGTGACAGTTCGAGCACGGTAATCGTTTCGATCCAATCCACAAACTCGCCCATTTTCCCTTCGAGTTTCACTTCCTCTTTGACTTCTACAGCTTCTTCCGCGGCTTCTACTACAGCTTCTTCCGTGGCTTCTACTACAGCTTCTTCCGTGGCTTCTACAGCTTCTACTTGTTCTTTGGACATTATCTTTCCTCCCTTAGACTTAATATTTAATCAAAAATTACTATGCTTCCTGCTCTTTTTTCTCTCTCACTGCATTCAGTACGTACACCAGGCTGGCCACCTTTTGGTGCATCACACCAACCAACTGGCTGCACGGAGCCATTAATGTACCCAGCAACTGAGCTTGCAGTACCTGTTTCGCGGGTAGTTGCGCCAACTGTCCCACTTCATCTGCAGTGATCATTTTACCTTCAAGAATGCCGCCCTTGACAACCGGCTTCTTGTTTTTCTTGGAAAACGTTCGGATGATTTTCGCAACTTCGACAACATCTCCGTCACCGGAAATCATCACCGTTGGCCCGCTTAGCAAATCCGCCGGCACTTCGGTATTCAACGCCCGACGCATTAAACGGTTGCTTACCACGTTGTATGAAGCCTCTTTTTCGCGCAGGCTTTTTTTGAGTTCGTCGGTCTGTGGCATGTTCAAGCCGTGGTAGTCGGCTAAAATCATATAAAGAGCACCCGACACGCGGTCTTGCAACTCCGCCATAATCGACTCTTTTTCCGGTCTGATATTTCTATTTTCAGGTTTCATTGCTCTTCCCACCTTCTATCATGCAATTTCTTTAAGCGAAACCCGCAGACCGGGTCCCATTGTACTGGAAATCGTGCACCGTTTAATATACTGCCCTTTGGCCACAGACGGTCTGGCACTGTTTACTGCATCTACGACCGCCTTGCCATTTTCCAGAAGCGCCTCTTTGGCAAAAGAGCGCTTGCCGAACGGAACCATGATGTTTCCGTTCCGATCCATTCTGAACTCTACCCGCCCGGCCTTCAACTGGTTGACCGCCGACGCGGTATCATCCGTTACTGTTCCCGTTTTCGGATTCGGCATCAGTCCGCGCGGTCCAAGCACACGGGCCACTTTCCGGACTTCCTTCATCGCCTCGGGCGTGGCAACCGCCGCATCAAAATCCATCCATCCGCCCTGAATCTTTTCTATCAGGTCTTCAAAGCCGACTTCAGATGCACCGGCTTCCCGCGCTGCATTGGCCGCATCGCCTGTTGCAAAAACAATAATCCGTACTTCTTTTCCGGTACCGTGCGGAAGAGCCACCGTAGAGCGGATGGCCTGATCGGATTTCGTCGGGTCAACACCCATGCGAAAAGCTATTTCAAACGTTTCATCAAATTTGGCGGTTGGATTTTCCTGTAAGAAGCTGATTGCGGCCTCAAAACCATAATCAGAACTCCGGTTTACCTTCTCGACGACCTCATTATATTTTTTTCCGTGTAAAGCCATTTCACTCCACCTCTATTCCCATGCTGCGCGCGGTGCCTGCAATAATGCGCACGGCGGCATCCATATTGTTCGCATTTAGATCATCTTTTTTCATTTCAACAATCTCTTCGAGTTGGGCGCGTGTCACGGTACCAACCTTTTCACGATTAGGCACACCAGAACCCTTTGCAATGGCCGCTGCTTTCTTCAGCAGTACAGCCGCCGGCGGGCTTTTCGTGATATATGTGAATGACCGGTCTGCATAAACGGTAATCACTACGGGGATAATCATCCCGGCATCGCTTTGTGTCGCCGCGTTGAACGCTTTGCAGAATTCCATTATATTCACACCATGCTGACCCAGCGCCGGACCGACCGGCGGTGCCGGATTCGCCTGCCCCGCGGGGATCTGCAGCTTGATTAAACCTTTTATTTCCTTAGCCATAGCTGTCCTCTGTCAAATTTTAGTCGTCCGTCCGCTCTACCTGCCAATATTCGAGTTCCACCGGCGCAGTCCGTCCGAAGATCGACACCGAAATCTTTAATTTCCCCCGTTCGGGATCAACCTCTTCGATTACACCGCTGAAATTAAGGAATGGTCCATCATTGATTTTGACCGTCTCACCGGGATCAAACATCACCTTCGGTTTAACCGTTTCCTTCTTTTCTTCAATCTGGTTTACAATCCGTTC
>JAIPIO010000006.1 GCA_021734595.1 Kiritimatiellales bacterium
CAGCCCCGGCACCAGCACCTGCTGCGTAACAAGAAAGTCAAATTTTGCGCCGATGGCGAAAAAGAAGAGGATCAGGAAAAACTCGCGCAGCGGCTTGAGTTCCTCGGCGATCACCAGCGCAACCGGGAAAGCGGCAATGGATACACCGGCAACAAATGCGCCCATTTCATAGGAGAGCCCGATCAGGTGCGCCGTTTCCGCCATGAACAGGCACCACCCCAGCGACACGAGGAAGATGTATTCCTTGATAATGTCGAATTTCCGGAATAGCGCCATGATCACGAACTTAACCAGCAGGAACGATCCGGCACCCATCAGCGCCAGCTTCAGCACCAGCAGGACGACCCCCAGCCCCACGCCTTTGCCCCCCTCCCCGCCCAGCAGCAGAATCAGCACAATGGCAATGATGTCCTGGAACAGCAGCACGCTGGTCATCATTTCCCCGATATGCCGGTGGTGCAGCGAAGTGGTCGGTATCAGCTTCAGGCTGATGATGGTACTGGAAAACATCAGTGCCGCGCCGACAACCAGGCTGTCGGCGAAACCAAATCCCAACAACAGCGTCGTCACCAGCCCCAACCCCGCAAAGGCCAAGCAGGTTCCCAGCGTGATGATGGAGGTTTTGCGAAACAGCTTCAGCAGCTTGTCGGGATGCAGATTAAGTCCCAGCAGGAAAAGCAGCAGAATAATTCCCAGATGCGACAACTGTTCGATGTGGTCGGCATTGCCGATGAGTTTAGTGCCCCACGGCCCGATAATCACTCCCAAGGCAATATAGGCCAGAATGATGGGTTGTTTGAGGTAGAGGAACAAGGTTGCCAGAACCCCTGCCCCTGCAAAAATCAGCGTCAACTCCAGAACGATATTGTCAAAGCCCATAAAAAACCCCTTGGATAAATGGATTATTGGATTCGTGGATTACTTGGTTTGGTTTTTGCAACCGCACTACCCATTGTTCTCCAGCGATCCATCGATCGCGTCGTCCATTAATCCATTCTCTTGCGATGAACAATGCAGTCATCTTTTATTTCTCTTCATCACGGGCCTGCGAAAGCGCCGAGGCCAGCAAACCGGTCGGGACCGCTATCACGCCCAAGCCTATCATCAGGACAAAACAGGTAAACACCTTGCCGCCGGCCGTGATCGGGTACATGTCTCCATACCCGACCGTCGTCAGCGTGGTGATGGCCCACCAAAGGCTATGGAAAACCGATTTGAACTGCTCAGGCTGGGCGACGTGTTCAAAATAGTAGATACCGACCGCAGACAGATAAAGCAGAATGGCCGCCACAAACCCAAACAGCGCCAGCTCTTCTTTCGCGATCATCAAGGCGCGGTTGAAGCGTTTGACCGCCTGGTTGTATTTGAACAGCTTAAGAATGCGCACGAGCCGCAGCAGGCGGAATACCCTGACTGCGCGAAGGTCAAGACCGGAGGCAATGTAGAACGGCAGGATGGCCGCGAGGTCAACCAATCCATAGAAGCTAAACACAAACCTCGCCTTTTTTTCAGCCACAGCCAACCGGAGCACATATTCAAGTGTGAAGATAACAACCGTCAGGATCTCAAGTACACTTAGAACCTTCTGCGTTTTGGGCGACAGATCCGGCAAGGTATCGACGGAAAAGGTTACAAGCGAAATGAGGATTAACGCCTGGACGGTGAATGCGAACACCTTCCCGGAAACATGGTCGGTACTATTCACGACTCTTTTGATGGCTTCTCGATCGATCATGGCCCAACCCCCGTTTCATCCACTGGGTTCATGCAAACCCCTCCCTCATCCTGCGCCGCACCAGCTGCCCGCAGGCAGCGGCGATGTCCGATCCCAGCGAGTAGCGCAGCGTCACGTTGAACCCGGCATCCTTCAGTCGGTCGGCGAACGCCTTCCGCGCCAGGTGCGGCGTGCCCTTGAGCCCACAGCCCTCGAATTCGTTGAATGGGATTATATTGATGTGCACGGGGATGTCCCGCAGATAATTTTCCAATGCCTGGAAATCCTCGTCGCCATCGTTAACGCCTTCGAGCATCAGGTATTCAACCATCACCTTCCGGCTCCTGCCGATCACGGCCATCGCTTCATGAAGCGCATCCAGATTGTATTTCCTGGCCAGCGGCATCAGTTTCTCGCGCACCTGCTGACGCGCACTGTGCAGACTGAGCGCAAGCTGGACACAGGGGAACCGTTCCGCGCATTGCACCATCGCATCCGGAATGCCGACCGTCGAAACCATCAACCGCATCCCGGCAAGGTTGAAGCACGTCGCGTCCTGTAGCACTTCCAATGATTGGAAAACATTTTCCAGGTTCTGGAACGGCTCGCCCATGCCCATTAAAACCACGTTGCGCACGGTGCGCCCTTCGGCCCGCAGCAACCGGTTCGCCTGTGCCACCTGGTCGAGGATTTCCCCGTAGGTCAGATTCCGTGAAAACCCCAGTTGTCCCGTGGCGCAGAACCCGCACTTGCAGACACAACCGACCTGCGAAGAGATACAAAGCGCCGTCCGCCCCGTCTTCACCCGCAGAATCACACTTTCGATCAGATGGCCGTCCAATGTCTGGAAACCCAGCTTGGTTGCCCCGTCGGTTTCCGAGTCGCGGCGGCCGGAAAGTTCCAGGCATTGGAAACCGACTTCCCGCCCGAACACCGACCGGGCCGCACCCGGCAGCACCGCCAGCGCCCCCTCCTTGCCAAGCCCTTTCTTGAAGAAGGCATTGCGGAACAGCTTGAACCGGTGCGGCTGCACCGCCGTCCGGCTGCGCAATGCCTCCAAACCTTGCTGGTCGTAAATTGAGATCATGGGTCGGGTTATAATAGAAAAGGCCGGCATCCGCCGACCTTTTTTTCATGCGATCCGGAGCCGCCCGGTCACTTAATCGTCTTCTTCGTTGTTTTAATCAGTGCCTTCCACAGATCCTCTTCTGTTTGGGCCGACACCAGCAGCTCACGGGCATCCTTTTCCCGAAACGTGTTCGCCAGCCCGGAAAGGAGTTTAAGATAAAATGCACTCGTCGCCGTGGGGATCACCATGAAGAAAAACACGCGCGAAAGCGTCCGGCCCGGTCCGCCGAATTTAATGCCTTTTCTATGAATGCCCAGCGCCATGGTCAATCCGCCGCCCTCCACGCCGCGCACGTGCGGAAAGGCCAATCCGTTATCCACACCGGTGCTGATAATCGCTTCGCGCTGCTGCGCCATTCTCAGCAGATGGGCACCATCGTTCACAAAACCCTCGTCGGCCATTCTGCCGCAGAGTTCCGCCAGCACCTCGTCCGCCGTCGTGCCCGACAGTGCCGGAATCATCAGTTCCGGCGAAGTAAACCGTTCGATCCCCACCTTGCGTACTTCGCCCCACTTGCGGCTGGTACGCTCGCGCTGCACCTGGGACTCGGGGAGATATAGAAAGCGGGCGCAGTTTGGACAGCGCGACAGCTGTTCCCCTTTCTGAACCGCAATCACCAGGCTTTTCGTCAGGTGCATCCCGCACCCCGCACAGTTTTCACCATAAATCGGAACAATTGCCTCCGGATGCTTCTGCACTAGACGGGCAAAATTCGTCTTCACTTGCGGCGGAAGCTGCGCACTCAGCGCTGCAATTGATTTTTCCAGCGCTTCCAGCCGGACTTTCGGCATCGACACCTTCTTCTGCATGTCGGCCATAATCAGCTCCTGCAACTGGATCATGTGGTTAATCAGTTTATGTATCGTTGTCATTTTTTCAAGCCATCCTTATAGTTTGCCTCTTACAGCGCGTTAAAATAACACGATATTCAGCAATTGAAAGTAAAACACTGATGTTTCACGAGATTCCACTCTGTTTGTGCTAGCTCCATTCCAAGGAACGCACAATCTTCAGGTCATTGGACAGCGATTTCCGTTGAGAACGGCATTTTTCAGGGACGGGCAATAAAAAGGCTGCCCCGAAGAACAGCCTAAAACTATGGTGCACCCGAATGGAGTCGAACCATCACGCCGTTGCCGGCACAAGAACCTGAATCTTGCGTGTCTACCAATTTCACCACGGGTGCTTCAAAGGGCAAGGTTTCTACCAACTGTTCCCTACCGAGTCAACGCCCTAAACCTAAAAAGTTCCGAAATATTCCTATTCTTCATCGACAGGCGAACGTCATTGGAATTCCCCGCCAGCCATCTTTCTTTCCGCAAAATCCACTATGATGGAAAGCGCGGTTCGATGAAGACGGGCGGATGCATGTAGAGCGGCTCGTCGGGCTCGGATCCGACACCGTTTTCCAACCGCTGGAAAACCAGCTGCCCGAGTTTTCCAGCCGTTGGAAAAACGGATACCGCCTTTTCCAGGGTCTGGAAGGTTGAAAGCAGCTCTTCGAGCCGGTCGTGGTCGGGGCTGACCACCAGCGTGCCGTCCGGAATAAAATCTTTCAGCCGGTCCAGCTCCATCAGCTCAAAATCCTTTTCCAGCTCCCCGGCACAAAACAACCCGGCCCAGACCTGGCGGCGGCGGGCGTCGCCGACCACCGCGACGCGGTCGGCACCCGTCTCCTGCGCCACCTGCGCGGCGAGCGCCTGGGCGCTGTTCAGGGCGTAAAAAGGCTTCCCTCCCGGCTGCGCCAGCGAGCGGGCCACCGAGAACGCAATCCGCATGCCGGAAAAGGCGCCCGGGCCGCGACCGGCGGCAAAGACATCGACGGTGTCCCAGTCCACCTTCAGCCCGGCCATGCTGTCGAACAGCTGCTGGCGGTTCTTGAAGTTTTCGATCCAGCTTTCTTCGGTGCACACTTCCCCGTCTTCGACCAGCGCAATGCTGCCGTGCTTGGATGAGAGTTCGATGGCAAAAATCTTCACTTTTCAGTCTCCCGGAAGATACGGAATGTACGCGCATCAGTGACCGAATCGGTGGTGATCTGGATATGCAGCAGGTCCGGCGGAAGCAGACCTTCCGCACGCTCCGCCCACTCGATGGCGGTGATGCCGTTGGCATCGAAATATTCCTCCAACCCCAATCCCAGCGCTTCCACCGGACCATTGAGGCGGTAGAGGTCGATATGGTGCAGCGGCAGGCGGCCTTCATACTCGCCGATGATCGTGTAGGTGGGGCTGTTGACCGGCTCGTCAATCCCGAGTGCCACGGCCAGCCCTTGGATAAAACAGGTTTTGCCGGCACCCAGATCGCCATGCAGCGCAATAACGGTTCCCGGCTGCATATCTTCCGCCAGTTCCGCCGCCAGTGCCCAGGTCTCTTCCGGGCTATTGGTTTCGACTATCCGCAAGGCGCCAGCTCCTTTTCCAGAATACCGGCAACTTCATCGATATGCTCAACGCAAAACTCCGCCGCCGTTTTTTCGGACGAGTCGGTCATCACGCGGAGGGCACGGCATCCCGCGTTGTGTCCGGCTTCAACATCGTTCTCGCTGTCACCCACCATCCAGGATTTGGAAAGATCCAGCCCATGCTTTTTCGAAGCCTCGATCAGCATGCCGGGCTTTGGTTTGCGGCATTCGCAGCCGTCGGCATCAAGGTGCGGGCAGTAGTAAATATCCAGCACATCGAGCCGGTGGGCCCGGAGCAGGACACGAAACCGCTGGTGAATGTCCTGAAGCTTCTCTTCCGAGTAAAGCCCTTTGGCCACTCCCTGCTGATTGGTAATCACCACCGCCGGATAGCCTTTCTCCTTTGCGACGCGCAGCGCCGCCACGAAACCGGGCTGAAGGTAGAAATCTTCCCAGCGCTGCACGTAGCCGGGACCGGGCGATTCATTTACGATTCCATCGCGATCAAAAAATATACAGGGTCGTTTCATATCGCTACTTCTCTGTGAATTTAACGGTTATGTTCGCGGGGCTGCTGTGGACTTCCATGCCGTCGCCGTAAACCGCCACTGCCTGCAGACGGCTGGGGCCCTCCCCGATGTCCCGCTCCGTGAAGAACAGCCTTGCTTCCGGTTCATACGGTTTATCATCCAGTACCCGTTCACCGCATATCAGCCTGATCCGCTCCGGCTTGTCTATGCCGCCCAGCGTCACCTGCAGAGCATGGCGCATTTTATTATCGCCCTTGCCGCCTTCCGGCACAATGGCAACGGAACGGTCGAACCGCGCAACTACAAACCCTTTGAGTGCGAAAGCATTGAATTCCACATTATTCTCAACCTTGGCGATGGCGGTCAGTTCATGGTAACCGTCCGATACATCTTTCAGTCTGATGCGCATCGACGGATCCTCATCAAAACCCCGGATTTTTACGCCATCAAGCAGGAACGCATAGGAATACCGGGCATTCTGTGCGGCACTGGCAGCCTGCACCATATAACTGAAGTCTCCGGTCAGCTTGCTCGCTCCCAGTACTTTCACCTGAATCGGCAGAGCATACGGCTTGGCCAGTGGATCACCCAGCAGCAGCAGCTGTAGCGGCGAGGCGATGGGCTGGTAGAAACTCTCCAGTGCGGTACAGCCGCCAGCATAATGGCAGAAAAACCGCGCGGACGGGAATTTGTTCGGATTCGACAGCGGCTCCACCACCGATCCGGCCGACACCGTGGCACCCGCCTTGATCCATTCCGTCACCTTGGTCTGGGGTTGTTGGAACTCCGCGCTCCAACTCGTCAGGGTGTCTGCCATGGCACCGGGCGCAAACGATTTGATTGTTGATGGATCCACATCGTATCCCCCCGTTATCAATCCCATCACGTTTTCCGTCCCCGCCGGGAAGTTGGTTGTGATCGTAGCCTGAACCTTCCACTGCGCCAACTCCTGCTGTGCCGAGGGATATTGCCACTCCCTGACCCTGTATCCTTTTTCATGGTCAGTAACCATGTCTGCCCTTACCCCGAAATAGATCCCGCTGCGCTGCCCGCGGTGATCGGAAATCCTGCCGAGCGTTAGCGACTTCAGTACAGTGGCCTTGTCGTTGCCTTTTTCGCCGGTATAACCGAGCATCATGCTCGGCAACGGCATCCGGTCCCGCAACCCGCTTTTGAGATAGTCCAGCTCCGGCGGGACGGTTGCTTCGGAACCAAGCCCGTACTTGTAGCGCGCCAGCGACAGCGCGGGCAGCCGCATTTTGAACTCCGCATTGGGTCCGCCGAAAAGCTTGGAAAGGTAGATCCCCTTTTCAAGCACGTCCCCGGGCGGAATGGCTTTATTGCGCAAAAACGTCATCCCCGACACCGACATCTGGTGCCGGTCCCGCGGATGGGTTTTGACACGGATCGGAAAATCGACCGAATACACCCACGCGAGAATCTGTTGGTCCAGGCCGCGCTCCCGCACCAGCTTGCTGGCCGGATCCCAGATCAGCTGCGTGAACTCCTCCCACGTCACCTCCGCTTTCCCGCCGTATGCGCTGACAGGTAGATCAAGGTAAACCACGTTGTGGGCGGGAATGCCGCGGGCGGATGCGTAGAAGTTCGCCACATGCATCGAATCCTGCGAGATCCTGTTCACCAGCAACAGCACCTCGTGCGCCATCTGTGCCCGCAACGCCCCGGCAACCAGCAACACAACCGCCATAATCTGGTATTTTGATAGTTTCATCCGTCCGCACCCCTCTACTGTTCCAAAGAAACGTATCTTTACCAACACGCGAATGAAACGCAACGAATATATTGCTAATCCTCCTGCGCTGGAAAACCGAGCTTGTCATAGAAGAGCGCTTCGCGGTCCGACAGCTCACCGCGTTCAATCTTTGCGCGCAGCAGCTGCATGTCGACATTCCGCGCCCGCCCCTCTCCGCGCCGGATTCGCACGGAAGGTGCCGCAGCAACTTCCTCCTTGTCGGACAAGGCCACGCCAATCCAAACGGCGGCAAAAACAACCGCTGCAAAAACCAGTAGGATTCCGCGGATTTTCCAACGATTGGAAGTTTCCGTTTCCGTTATTCCAATGATTGGAAAAGTGCACCGGTCGCAGCAGATGCAGTCGAGATCGGCAATCGAGCGCACCCCGTAGTCGCACCGCGCAAACGGCACCTTTGGAATCCAGCGTTTCAGCAACCGCGCCCGGTTGAGCAGCGCCAGAAACGCACCGGCGGGACAGAGGTTGCGGCACCAGAAGCGGCCGAACACAATCGATAGAATCAGAGCGGCGGCGGCAAAGCCAAACGCCGCAACGGAGGGTGTAGCGCTGAAGAACGAGGTGAGCGGATCGTTTTCAACATTCGCAAAAAGCGCGACCAACACGAACAGCAGGATATATTTGATGAACCGCGCATATCGCCAGGCTGCTTTGTCCGGCGTCCGGCGGTTGCAGCTTCCAGCCAGTTCCTGCAGTGCACCGAACGGACAGAGCCAGCCGCAATAGATGTTCCCGAACAGCAGAACCAATATCGGGACCGCCACCGTCAGCAAAAGGGGAACGATTGATTGGAGCGGCGGAAGTTCCAGCGCCAGCAGGCGGAAAAGATGATCGGTCGAATACTGCATGTTCAGTTGGAATCCCGCCGCCAGCACCACCAGCATCAGGAACAGTTGCCTCACTCGGCGGGTGGTTCCCTTGCGCAGCGCAACAGCAATGAAACACAACGCCGCAAAAACAATGAGTGGAAAAACGTTCCATGCCGATGCTGAACGGGGCTGGGAACCGTCCCTGCCTTGGAAGCTCTCCGCCCCGGAAACGAGCGTCTGCCTGAAGGCGGCGCAGGTAATGGTTGCACCGCTCAGGACGTCGATTTCCCGCACGTCGTCGCTAAAAAGGTTCAGTCCGACAAACTGCTCCATCCACGGCTCGACCATGCGGAGATAGGTCGGGGTTTCGCGGTGTTCATAAATCCTGAAGTCGAGCAGCTTGCCGGTTTCATCGAGAGCCACCGCCATCGAGAGCGGGCCGCCGTATCCGTAGACGTTCGGCGCATGTTTGCGTGAATCGAAACCATGCGCCCCCGGTCCCGCATCGAGGCTTTTTACCGCTTCCTCAAAATCACCGCCGGCACGGGGAACAGCGTGGCGGACAACCAGCATCAGCGCCGCAATCCCGAACAGGACATAGCCAATTTGCCGCAGGGGATCGGACTTCCAATGCTTGGAAACCCTTCTTCCAAGCATTGGAAGAATATTAACCGCAAGCAACGCGGCGAGCAGGATTAGGGTTTTGTAAATTCCAAAGGTTGGAAGAAACAGAATCCCGATCAGCAGGCCGCCGAGCGCGCCGCCGAGGTGGTCGCACATCTCCATCGCCGACCCGGTGCGCAGGGCGGACGACGTAAGCAGCATCGCGGTCGCCGGAATGTAGGTTCCGCTGAAAAACCCAAAGCCAAACAGCAGCGCAAAGTAGGCGGCCATGGGCAGCCCGGCCGGGAGCAGTATCAGCGCCACGGTACACAGTGCGTGCAACGGCAACGTGACCACAAGAATATTTTTCCTTCGCGCCAGCAATGCGCCGCAAAAGAGCCCGGCCATGAATAGCGAGGAAATCAGACCGATATAGAGAAAGATGGAGCCGAAGCGGGACTGGAAGAGGAACATCAGCACCACATTCAGCGCCAACCCGGCAAAACCGGCGGAGGCGACGAGGAAGCCGCTGTCGAAATTGATGGAGCCGGGCGAGGGACGGCGCAGATAAACCGCCCGCAACAATCCGTAGAGCAGAATCAACGCAAGGACAGGGATAAAGCCATTTTTGGAAAGGGAAACCATCGCCTGCACCGTTTTATCGCCCGCCCCGCTCTGCCGCCCGGTCAGCAGCAATGTGTGGAACAGCGCCAGCGGATGGCGGTCGCTGTTGATCAGATTTTCGTCGGCGATTCCGCGGTAGGCTTTCAGTTGGAATTCGGCGCGATCCGCCGGATAGAGCGACCGCAGTCCCGCCGGCGGATAAAGTGCGCCGGCTCCGTCGATAGACGCATAACGGGTCACCAATTCATCGGCATTTTGGGTCAAAACATTTCCGCCCGTCGATGCCAGCAACCAGGTTTCGTCGCCGGGCTTGATTCCAATCGCTGGAAAAACGCGTTCCAATGTCTGGAAAACGGATGCGCCGATGCGCAGCAGCTCGCCGCCCATGAAGTTTTCGCCACCCGAAACGCGAATACCGACCCGGCCGCCAGGCGTCAGCGCCTGCCGTACCAGCTGGAAAAACTCCACGGTGAAATAGCGGTTGATGGAAAGTGTCGATGCGTCGGGCAGGTTGAGGATGATCAGGTCGAACAGCTGACCGTTTTGCAGGAAGCTGCGGACATCCGTTGCGGGCATCTCCAGTTTATCAAGGCCGGTCTTCAGCTCCGGCGGCAACGCTGCAAGCAGGCGGGTCGGGTAGTGCGTGTCGGGATGCAGCCAGACGGTTTTTCCAAGGGTTGGAACCTCCGCCAGCCGGCGGCAGAGCGCATAGGAACCACCAACCACCAGCACGTTTTCGGCGTCTGGTTTTTGCGCCAGGTGTAGCGCCGCAAGTTCCGACGCGTATTCGGCCTGCGGAACCGATTCGGTCACGGCCTCGGATGAAACCACACTGAACTGCCCGCGATGCGAGCCGTAGAGATAACGGGCGTGTGTCGTAGTGAACGATCCTTCGTACTGTTCCACCGACAGCAGTCGCGCCCACGCCGCACGGTTATTTAGATTATTCCAATGCTTGGAAAACGCAAACGCTACCAAAAGAAAAATCACCAGCGGCATGGCAATTTTCCTTTTACTTGAAAGCAATACGGCCACGGTCAGCACCAGCGCGGCGGACAAAAAGATGCGTTCCGCAGTCAACCCTGCCGCCAGCATTGCGGTTACGGCCGCGCCGCCGAGAAAACTGCCCATCGCCTCGCAGGTGTAGACGCGCGACACGGGAATGTCCTGTTCTTCGTTTTCGAACCAGCGGCAGGCCAGCGGAAAGAGCAGGCCGGTCATAAAACTTACCGGCGCGTTGGCGATGAATGAGACCGGCAGCATCCGAATAAACGGGAACAGTTCGTAGGCCTTGATTCCGGCCAGCTCCCGCGAGTGCAGAATTAGAAACTGCTGGAAGATGAAGGCGGGCAGGTAGAGCAAAAACAGCAGGTCAATGTTCTGCTTTTGGCGGATTCGCCGGGCGGTCAGCGCGCCGAGGGCGACCCACACCAGCCATGAGCCGAAGAATACACCGATGCCAAGCTCGCTGCCTTCATAAACGGACAGGAAATCGCGAAACAGCAAGGTTTGGGCAATCAACGAGAAAAAGCCCAGCATGGAGACGGTCAGCAGACGGATGAACTGCCGACCGGACTTCACTTATGATCCTCGCTGAAAACAATGGCTTCAAACACCTGGTATTGGCATCCTTCGCGCCAGTCGTTGGCTCCCAGCCCGGCCTTCATGGCAAGATGGGTCAGCGTTTCCTCGATCCCCCATCCCTGCTCGGGCGCAACCTGCGGCAGGAACACGGCACCGCGCCCGTTCTTCGAGAGCGTCATGCCGTGCTTGCCGATCACAATATCCTTCCACGAACCGACCGGCTTCGGCGGGCTCAGCGCGGATATTTCGATGTGCAGGCCGGCCACTTCATCTTTTTTAACGGGACGGAAGCGATGATCATTAACAGTCGAGTCGATTGCGCGCTCGATGACCGCCTTGTAGAGTTCCCGGCTCGGGAAGATTTCGCCGATGCAGCCGCGCAGCTGTCCATTCTGATGTAGCGTGACAAACGTGCCCATGACCGTTTCCATGCCGGGGGTGACTTCAACACCAATATCGGCGGGCTTCGGTTTCTTACCGTTATCCATGTAGTATTCGATGGTGCCGCGGGCGAGTTTGAGCAGATTGGCCTTGTCGGTGTCGGACAACAGTTCCTCATCAGCGGCGGAAGCAGGTTCCTTCTTCTGCCACGATCCGGTGAACGCGGCGGAGACATAGCTGACACAGTGCGACCAGTCGCCGGTCAGGTTGCCGGAGGTGTCGTAGTTCAGCAGGTGCACCCCGGCATTGTCCGGCAGCATGGCGAGCAGGATGGAGATGGGGCAGCGCCCGCAAATGGTCGCGCCGGTGGAGTCGACATAACCGATAAAACCCGGAAGGTCTTTCTGCTCGATTTTCTTGAACGCGTCCAGATCAAGCTTCCGCAGGTTTTCCTGAATGTCATCCTTGAATGGCAGGTAGCCAAAGTTCTGTCCATAGTGGGTAAAATCGGAACTGACCACAATGAGCGTCTCGGAGTCGATATTCTGCAGCAGCACATCGGCGATTTTCCGGGCGGCGCGTTCATCCATCTGCCCAACGACGATAGGCACAAGTTTGAAATCACCCAGCACGCGCTGCAGCAGCGGGACTTCAATCTGCACGCTGTGCTCGTCGGCATGCGCCTGCATGTGCGACTGGAATTCGGAATGTTTCCAGAGTTTGGAAATAAATTCGCGGTCCAGTTCCTGCGCGCCCAGCGGGGTTTGGAGATGGGAAATGTCGGGAATGCTCACAATGCCCGCCATGGAAACCCGGTGGGTTGGCCCCAACACAACCACGCGCTTAAATGATCGGCCTTCGAGCTGCTTGATGCCATACGCCGCCACCTGCCCGGAAAAGCGGTAGCCCGCGTGCGGCAGCAGCACCGCCATTATGTTTTCCAGCTTCTCCTGCTTCACATTCGCCAGATAGCCATCTAGCTCCGCCCCGAGCTGATCCGGGTTCGCGCTGTACCACGTTCCCGCCAGCTTCGACTGCAAAACTTTCTTTTCCGTTTTCATCTCTTCCCTCCCGCAGGCCGACGACACCAGCGCCAGCGCAATTAAACATATCCAACAAATTCCGTTTTTAGGTTTCATACGATTATCCTACCCACTTTGCGGCCCTCTTCAAAGCCAGCTCATCCAACGGCACAACCCGGCCCGGATATTCCGGCAACCGGTCCGCCCGCCAGATTTCCAGCGCGGCGGCGGACGATACAACAAAGGAAACCCAAATGAAAGTGCGCCGCTTCATTGCCAAACTCCTTTGATTTCCGTTCCGCAGGAACCGCATTTCCCGTTTTTAAGCTCGTTCTTCAGAATGGTGTAGCGATTGCGTTCGATCAGCAGCTTCCCGCACCCGGGACAATAGGTGTTCTCACCCCGTTTGCTGAGAATATTGCCAATGTAGACATGTTTCAATCCTTCGCTCTCCGCAATCTGTTTGGCGCGGTCGAGTGTTTCAGGCGGGGTCGGCGGCAGATTGCGCATGCGGTAGTGCGGGAAAAACCGGGAAAAATGCAGCGGTGTTTCCGCGCCCATGTTTTGCTTTACCCAGCGGGCAAGCTTCAGCAGCTCCCCGTCGCTGTCGTTGAGCGTCGGGATCAGCAGATTGGTCACCTCCACCAGCACGCCGCACTCCAGCGCCAGCACCAACGCATTCAGCACCGGTTGCAATGTGCCCTCGCAGATATCGCGGTAGAACGTGTCGGACATCGACTTCAGATCGATATTGGCCGCATCCGTATGGCGGCACAGTTCGCGCCACGGGGCCTTGTTGATGTAGGCCGCCGTAACGAGCACATTCTTCAATCCTGCCTCGCGCACCTTGATGGAGCTGTCGAGCGCATACTCGTAATAGGCCGCCGGATCGGTGTAGGTATAGGCCACGGATTGGCATCCGTGTGCTTTTGCCAATTGCGGCACCGCCTTCGGCGGAAGCTTCATCGCGGTCGACTCTTCCGGGTTGCGCTGGGAGATTTCCCAGTTCTGGCAGTTTTTGCAGTGCAGCGTGCAACCGACCGTCGCCAGCGACAGGATTGAGGTGCCCGGCAGAAAATGGAACAGCGGTTTCTTCTCCACCGGATCAAGATGCGCCGAGCACGGGAATCCATAGGTCACCGCCGTCAGCTTCCCGTCGATATTGACGCGAATCCGGCAGGCACCGCTCTGGCCTGCCTCTATAATGCACGCCTTCGGGCACAACCCGCACTGTACTGTTCCATCCATTTTCCGTTCGCTCCACCCGAAAACTACAACCCTTCCCCGGTTTCCGCAATATTCCAATGGTTGGAAGTTTGGCCACTGTTTATTCCAAAGTCTGAAAAACCGATGAAATACAAAATTTACAGAATTTCCTTAAATAACCGAAAAATGTCTTGATTAGTTTAACGAAACAACCAAAATGACCTATAGGTCACTAAGGGTTATAGTTAAACTAATGGAAAGGAGCATAATATGAAACTTGCAGCACTGTTCATTGTCGCAACGCTAGTATGCGGTTCTGCCTTTGGCAGCTTCTCTGGAGTGGATGATTTTAACGACAATTCCCTGGATACGGAAAAATGGGGGCCTGCTACTCCCACGGAACTGTCTGAACAAAACCAGCGGCTGGAATTTGTTACTGACATCACTCCGGAAGAGCGGTGGGACCATATCGAGTGGAAACCCGGTGAAGGCGGAAGCTATACCAACGACTGGTCGGCCGAAGTGGATGTTCATCTGTCAGGATTTGACAACTCGCTGTGGACCAATAACTTGCTTGGCTTGAGACTCCTGTGCAGTGATAGCGGCAGTAATGAATTTTCCATTTGCTATGAAATTTATGCGGAAGACGATGACGACGGTTTTGAAAGCGGACAGGAAATTTACTGCATGATTGTTACCAACAGAAACTTTGAAGACGACAGCGAGGAAATCTGGACGGATTACAGCGGCGACGATGTTACCCTTAAACTGGAATACGTTGCCGGCAGCAAGACGCTGAGTTCCTATTACGACACGGGTTCCGGATTCACCCTGCTGACCAATTATAATGTCACCGCGTGGGACATGGACGACTTCGATCTATTCTATGTCGGACTTGGAGTCAGCGTCTGGAGTTTGGACGTAGAAACTGGGCAAGCTTACTTTGACAACTTTGCAGCGACCGAGGCAAACGACTCCGATGAGCTGTTGGTCTCCATTGATCAAGCCGTCGAAATCGGATGGAACTCAACCTCCGGGCTGACCTACCAGGTTGAGTACGCTACAGCTCTCGCCCCGAATGACTGGAATGATCTGGGCGATCCCGTCATTGCAGAGAGCTCAATGACTTATGTCTTGGACACAATCCGAGATAACCCAAGGAAATTCTATCGAGTCATCGTGGTCGAATGAACAAGCACCTTTGGCGACGGCCTTGTGCCGTCGGTGCTTTGTCTAGCGGACACAGTTAACGACCCCCGCAATGGCGGATGGGTCGATTGAGTGGGCGCCATACCTGTAGTGCTTTTGTTTTTTGGGGTGTTTCTTTTTTCCAATGATTGGAAACTTTCGTTTGCGTCGGCAACGGGATGAATTTACCCTGTTTCAAATGGGAAAACAAAAAAACAACTGGCGGAGGTGGGTTTTGGGCGAGTTTTCAATAGCACGGGTACTGATTTCCACGACGGTTATATACCTGTTCCTGAATATGTATGCCTGGGGCATCGCGGACGGGATGATTTTCCAGCCGCAGTCGGCAAGCTATACGGATGGGGACAGAATCCTTAAACTGACCGCCAGTGACGGCGAGAAGATCTCCGCGGTCTTCCTGGAAAATCCGCAGGCCAGATACACCATCCTACACAGCCACGGCAATGCGGAGGATATCGGTACAGCGATGCCGTCGATGCAGGATTTCCAGCGTCTCGGTTTTTCCGTGCTGATCTACGACTACCGCGGCTACGGCACCAGCGAAGGCAAGCCGTCGGAGAAGAAAAGCTACCGCGATATCGAAGCGGCCTACAACTGGCTGGTCAACGAGAAAAAGATCAAGCCGAACAAGATTATCCTGCACGGCCGCTCGGTCGGTGCCGGCCCGTCAACCTGGCTGGCGACCCGCAACGAAGTAGGCGGTGTGATTCTTGAAAGCGCCTTCACCTCCGCCTTCCGCGTGAAGACGCACTGGAAGATCCTGCCGATCGATAAATTCAACAATCTCGGCAACATCAAGAAAGTAAATTGCCCCGTGCTGGTCATGCATGGCACCTCCGACCGCATCATCCCCTTCTGGCACGGGCAGAAACTGTATAAAGCCGCGCCGGATCCCAAACAAAGCCTGTGGGTCGACGGTGCCGGGCACAATAACTTTGTTATGACGGCGGGAACGCAATACCGCAGCGCCATTGTTAAATTTATCGAACTGGTCTCCCTGCGGCAGGTGGACTGATTGGATTATTCCGCCTCTTTTTTCGGGGCGGGTACAAATTTGACATAAACTCCATTAAGATTTGATGTACTTGGCAGACCTCCCTTGACGAACTCAACTATATTATCGGACATCGGAGTGTAATCAAAATATATACCTGCTGGTGTAACTTCCGATGCCTGCTCAGTAGACGGATAATATCCAAGATACTCACCCTGATTGTTGAAGATCAACGCGCGGTTCTCTTCAATATCCATTTCCCGGTCTTTCACATAGCCGTTAAAGACATGGTAATATTTTCCCTCATAGACAACACTACCCACCTTGTAAATTTTGATTCCTTCAAACCAATGTTGTTCCGAGCCGGTTTCTGCCAGCGTTGCTCTTACTTCCATGATGGATGGGCAGTTTTTGTTCTCTTCAGCCATCACTGTACACGCCATTAAAACCGCTATCGCAACAATTCCATTTATCATTTTCATCATTTCTCTCCCGTTTATTTTTTGGACAAAAAAGTATCCATTTACGTTCAGATATGGATAAAAATCGGTAAAAAAACGAAAATACATCATTTCGCAAACACCGCGAAATAGTGTAGCACCAGATCGTCCGAGCCGGTGTTTACAATTTCGTGCAGTTCGCCCGGCTCGATCACGGTACACATGTCCTTCAGGAAATCATATTCCACATCGTTAATGCGGATAACCCCCGAGCCTGATTCCACGGTAAAGACCTCAACCATATCCCAATGTACATGCGCCCCGGCCATCTCGCCGGGAGGGAAAACCGAACGTGCATAATTTATAATCGGTGGGGCTTCCCCGTTGGACAGGATGACGCGTTTCCGGATTTTGGAATTGTGCGAGACACCCTCTTCTTCAAGTTTATTGATATCGATCAGTTTCATTTTTCACCGCCTGGAAATGGAGGCTAGCCGATTTTGCCGCTTCGCTGCCGTCTCTCGAGCCAGCCTGCGTGTCGCTTTCGGGGAACTGCTCCACCCATTCATATTTAGGATCGGTACTATTATTTTGCGCCGGTGTCCCTGCCACAGATACGGCCCATAATTGACTCCATTGCAGGCCTCGGCGAGGATAAACTGGTAGATTGTCTCGTAACAGATGCGCATGGATGGATCATGAGGGCAGTCTATCTTCAACCGCCGGCCGATCTGTTCAGGCGACCAGTATGCCCGCAGCTTCCCATTGACATATCTACGCAAGCGCCGGTTGCACATCAACCGCTCCCGGCGCGGCTGTCTCCTCCGGGCCATTGCCTGTCCATGGGCTCCATAGGCGCAGTATCCGCCCTGCGCGCTGTTGCGCCGGAGCTCCCGGCTGATCGTCGAGGGTGATCGGCCAAGCTGTGCGGCAATGTGCCGCAACGAGCTGCCCACACCGAGTTGAATCACGATGACTTCGCGTTCTTCGATGCTAAAATGCTTTCGGTCCATTGGTCTTCCCCTTTTTTTTGGCTAGGTTCGATCTTATCGAACCGGAGAAGCCAATGGGCTCTTCTGTTGCACTTAAAATATGAACCCGCCCCATTGGAAAAACCGCCCTGCGCAGGATTCATCCACTATGGGTCAATGGTGATCATGTACATGGCCACCGACTCGCTGTCAGGATCAATAAAGGTGTTCAGCGGCGCTGTCGCGGAAATACCGGGCTGCAGCTCCGTGAAGCCATCCATCAGGTTGGTGGTCTTATGAATGGTATAGGTCCGCCCGGACACACTGTACCAGCTTACGGCATAGCCTGCGCCGCCGGGATTTTCCTGCACGCCGCTCAGGGCAAACACCGACGCCCTATCTGTCGGCGAAGTGCCGGCAATCTGCTCGTGCAGATTCGAGAGGCCGTCGCCGTCAAAGTCGGCGTCCGGGTCGACGTCGTAGATGCTGGTGATGCCATCACCCGGATCGGCATCCACAATCTGCTGCTCGATGCTATCGTCCATTCCGTCCTCGTCGGCATCCGTGAAATCAGCCGGAAGCGCGAAGATGGAAACACCCGCATCGTCGGAGGAAGCATAGGTGTACGCACCGCCGACGGTCACCTGCATGGCGCGCACCAGCGGCGCAAAGTTCGTAACCGCCACCGGGGTCAGCGGCGTGGAAACATCGTAACCAACCAGGTCGCGATCCGCGCCCAGCGCCATGGCCGTGGAATTGCCGGCGGCAATATCCCTGATGACGCCCTGCCCCGTGTAGGTGCGGATCAGCGACGGCGATGCGGGATTTGATATGTCGACCACATGCCACCCGCCAATGCCGGAGGCGACATAGGCCGTGGTGCCATCGACCGAAACCCCGGTCGAAATTCCAGGCAGCGCGATGCCGCCTTGGTAGCCGACTCCGACCGCATCAAGCACAATCAGCCCCGCCCGGCCCGCGGCCAGCAGGACCGTTGCGCCGTCAGCTTCCAGGTCGTAGACATAATCCGGCGCGGCATACGTTGCCTGAAGTCCCGGCGATCCAGGAGTGGCGGCGTTAATCTGCATCACACTGCGGCCATCGGTGATGTAAGCCATGGAACCGACTGCTCCCACACAGCGGATACTGCCGTAGGTGCTGCTCGCGTAGCGGCCCGCATGGCTCGGTGCCGCCGGCGTGGATACATCGACGATTTCCAGTCCATACTGTCCGTCCGCCACAAACAACAGGTTGCTCGAAACGGCCACGCCGCGCGCGTTGGTAGACGAGGATGCTGTCGCCAGCAAGGCCGGTGAAGCAGGATCGGCCACGCTGAAGATGCGGACGCCCTGGTTACCGGAAGCTACATAGGCAACGCCGTCGTTGACGACGGTATGCCGACCACGGGTTGTGCCGTGATAGCTTCCCAGCGCCGCCGACGAAGCCGCATTGAATTTTTCCAGTCCGTTGAAGCCGTCCGCCACATAGAGGTTGCCGCTGTCGACCGCCACATCGGCGGATGTGCCGTCTGTATCAACAGTCGATTGCAGTGCCGCCGTTGAAGAGTTGAGGATCCGAACACCCGCCGCGCCGTTGGCGGCGAAGAGCGAGGTGCCGGATACGGCCACGCCGCCACCGGGCGGTCCAACCCGCTCACTGCCTGCGAGGGTGGGTGTGGCGGGACTGCCTACATTGATTGCGCTGACCGTGCCGCCGCCATCCACGACATAAGCCAGAGAACCGCTCAGTGCCAGCTTCTGCCCGAAGGCGATGAGGCCGTAGGATCCCAGCAGCGTCGGACTGGCAGGACTCGCCGCATTCAGAATCAGCAGCCCATTGTAGTTATCCAGCAGGTAGACGGTGGAGCCGGATATTGCCACATCGCGTGCCGGACCCTTGGTGATGAAGGAACCCAGCAAAGACGGCGAAGCCGGTGACGACACATTAATGATGCGCAGGCCGCTCACGCCGTCGGCCAGATAAAGCGTTCCGCCGCTCACCGCAACGCCAAAGGCATGGCCCGACGAATCGAATGTATTGACGTAGGCGGGCGCAGACGGCGTGGAGACATCGACGATATGTACGCCGGATTCACCACAAGCCGCAAAGAGCAGCGAACCGCTGACCGCCACGTCCTCAATCATTCCCGGCAGATGCAGACTGCCCGCTTTCACCGGCGTGGCTGCATTGGACACATCCACAACCACCAGCGAATCGCCGGCGCCCAGATAGGCGTATGGCGGTGCCACGGCGACCGCAGCACAGAAACCGCCGATAGCGGAAACCGCTTTCGACGCGCCTTGCACAATACTGAAAGAACCGACGGTTCCGTCGCCACTGGCGATATTGTTCAGTATATTGGTTTCGCCGGCAACGGTTGCGATCTCGGCCTCGAAGGTATGCGTGCCGGTCGCCGCACCGACGGTGGACCACGGGAAGCGCAGGGTTTGCGTTGAACCGGGCGCCAGCTCGTCGACAGCCATAGAACCGACCTGCGGCCCGGCGGTGGTATCCGTGAGGGTTACGCTGAACGCTTCGGTGCTGTTGCCGTTGTTCCCGACCTGCACCACCACATCGACCTGGTCGCCAACGGTGGCGGAGCCTGCAACCTGAACGCTGTTCACCACCCGGTCGCGAACGACCGGAATCTGCGGTGTTAAAGCTTCCAGTACAGCATCAAAACTGAGGTCCGAACTCGATGCGCTGACCTGATGAACCTCGGCGGCCAGCACGTTGCGGCCCAGCACCATGAGCGAGGGATCCACGCTGAACACAAAATAGGTGTCTTCATCACCGCTACTAACGGTGCCTGAAGCATACTGGTTATACACCGTCGGCCCGGCCACCATGTTATCGCGCGCAATCTCGGCACCGTTCAGGTAAACCACCGCACCATCATCACGCATCAGGTTCAGCGTCAGTGAAAGCGGCAGGCGGTCCGCTATAAATTCCCGTCGGAAATAATAGCATGGGTATTTATTATCGGAGTCCGGACCATATGAAATGATCGTTGGCTGACCGTCGCCGTAACCCAGCGGGCCGGGACCGGAGCCCCACAACCCGTCGTAGTAGGTCGTCAGCTTCCAGTTGGAGGCGTGAAGGTCGGCGCCGGTGTCGTTGTATTTCCATCCACTGGCGGTTTGCACAAAGGCAGTGGTTTCCGTCCCGGTTGCCATGGCCAGGTTTCCAATCAGGGTATTATCATCCGTAAGCGTCTCGCCGCTTACCGGCACCACCTCGATAAGAATATCATGATAGCCCAGTGACCAGCCAACCGTACCCCACGCCAGCACCGCTTTTGATGCCTGGGCGGGCGTTATGCTTGAGATCGTTTGCGATGCAAGCAAACCGTTTTCAGTAAGGTCTGTTGCGCGCACCAGTACGCTGCTTTCCGTGAAATCGCCCATGTTGCTGACCCACACATCCGCACCGGTAGTTTCACCCGGATTTCTCATGAGATGGTCAAAGTCAACGGATTGAATCGCCACGTCGTGGCGTGCATTGCGCAGCAGAATGGTGTCGGTCAGTGTGTTATCGGATACCGTGGTTTCGCCGACCATGGGGCCGGCTTCCGCCCGCAAGGTGTATTGCCCGCTTGGGAGGCCGCTGGTATTCCAGTTGATTGCAACGATGGTGGAACTGTTGCCGGCCAAATCGGTTACATTTCCGGTTCCAATCTGCTGTGCGGATGTCACATCCGTCAGCGTTACGGTAAAACTCTCTGCCTGGGTCGTCTTATTGGTCACAGCGACCTGAATGCCGACGGTAGAGTTTCTCGTACCAAGGGGGGGATCGATATTCAGAACGGCAACGTCGGGCGTAACGGATCCCACGTCAGGTGTATAATCGAGCAGCATATTGCTGAACACCTGGTTATTGGCCGGCGTCAGCGAAACAGGTGAGGTCCCTTTAGTGAAAGAGATATAATCAACCGGCGTATAAAGCCCCTGGGCATTCTTGCCGGTCAGCTCCACCCGGATGCGGTACGCTGCATCCGGCACAATGGCACCGCTGGTATTGCGGCAGTCCCACACCACGTTGTGGGTTTGGTGACTGCTCAAAGTCGCCCCCGTTACGGCATCCACTTTACTGTGGCTGGAGTCGGCGATCCATTGATACAGATACTGTTCGCGCGTGGCCGCCCGAACCTTAAGGCTTTTAACAAAGGTGCCTGACGAATCGGTTACCCAGATCGCCATGACATGTTTCGGGTCGTATTTATGTCCCGGGTTGCTGGTGGTCACCCTGAAGTTTACGGCGCCATCGGTTTGGGCATGAGCCCCGTGCAAGGCGGTCAACAAAACCGCGATCATCAGCAAATAGATATTTCTGCTTTTACTCATTTTTCCCACCTCTCGGCGATTCCATCGTCCATTCTTTGACTAAACGGTTTGCTTCAAAAACCACATCCGGCAGCACCTCCTGCACTTCCGGCGAGAGTTCCGTCCCGTACTCCAGACTGGCAGGCTCCACCCCCAGCAAGGTCCAATCCACCGGCTTCACCGCCGATGGCAGCATGCGCAGCGCGGATTTCAGCCCCAGTGAATGCATCGACATATACGTCGTGCTCTCCTGCACATCATTCCCCTGCATTAGGTAGACGGTTCCCGGTTTCTGCCCGCCTTTTACGGCATCGATGACCAATATCCGATCCATCTCCAGCAGCAGGTCGGCGGCATGCAGAATGGAGGTCCCGGCGTCGATCAAGCTGATCCCGTTCAGGCCGTCAGCTTCCAGAATCCGCACGGCATGCACGCCCACACCGTCGTCTGACAGGAGCAGATTGCCGACACCCACCACCGCTATTCGGTCTGATTGTTGTGCTGTCATTCTGCTGTCTTCTCCGTTTCCCGGGTTCCGTTGCGGTCGACAATATAAACCTTGCCACCCTTGCCTGGCCGCATAACGTGTGTCGCGCAGTCAAGGCAGGGGTCGACCGAGTGAATCACCCGCAGCACTTCAATCGGCTGATCCGCCTTCGCCACCGGCACACCGACCAGCGCCTCCTCCAGCGGACCGCGGTTGCCCGCGGTATCGCGCGGCGAGCAGTTCCAGCACGTCGGCGTGATAACCTGATAGTGTTCGATTTTCCGGTCCTGAACCTTCATCCAGTGCCCAAGAGCGCCGCGCGGCGCTTCAGTCAAACCAAAGGCCGTCGCGGTTTCCGGAACGGCGGCCGCATTATACCCCGTCTGCCCGACCGGCAGGGCCGACAACCACCCCTCCATCGCCTGCCCGATCTTCAAGGCCTCCCGTGCACGCGCTATATGGCGGTCCATCACCGATACACCGCCGGAGTAGTCGCCGTTGACCGTCATGCGGGCCAGCGGGCCGCACTCATAGTTTGCGCCATCGTAGCGCGGTGCCTTAAGCCAGGAGTACCCCTCCGGTTTCGGATGGATCGGAACGGTATCACCTGCGGCAGGATGCAACGCATTCGTGCTGTCGTCGTACCACGAATGGGTAACGTGTTCCGCAATATGGCTCGTATCCACCGGCAGCACCGAGCTGGAACCATCGTCCCTGCGCCCCGCTTGGAACAGCTTCAAACTCCCGGCGGGATTTTCGCGGAAGGCCCCATAGGAAAGCAGGTTGCCATGACCTTTCCCGATATCGAAATAATCGCTGAAATGCGAAGCGACCATCTCTACATCGGGAATGTAGGTGCTCTCAATAAAATCGAGCAGTTCCGTCAGGTACGTTTGGAATTTTGTTTTGTTCCCGCTGGTTGCAACGGCGGTGAAACCGCCTGCCAGATAAGCCGGGGTATGCGGTAGCTTGCCGCCGAAGATCGATCCCATCTCATGGGCCTTGCGGCGCTTTTCGAGTGCTGCCAGGTAGCTGCCCTGCAGCAGCTGCACGGTACGGGCATCGATCCGGCGGCCCACATCCCATCCGGGTTGCCAAGGCGCCATCCCCAGTCCGGGGATATAATCCAGCAGGCTCAACACATAGAAATGGAGAATGTGCGACTCCAGGTAGCAGGCCGCATGCACCAGATTCCGCATGATCAGCCCGGCGGTCGGAGGAAGCACGCCAAACGCATCGTCCAGGGCCAGTGCGGCCGCCAGACCGTGCGAGGTCGGGCAGACGCCGCAGATACGGGAGGTGATGATCGGCGCATCGCGCGGGTCGCGCCCCTCCAGGACTTTTTCAAAGCCGCGGAACAGGGTTCCCACCGCATGGGCGTCAACCACCTGCTGCACGCCGTTTACCGTGTCGATTTTTACATCGATTTTCAGGTGTCCTTCTATGCGGGTCACGGGATCGATTGAAGCAGTGATAATAGGCATGGTATCCTCCTAGCTCTCGTAAGGTTCAAAAAAAGATTCCGGCCCCGGGAAGGACGGTTCGGTACAACCATGGCAGGGTGCGTTGACTCCAATGCACCAGTTCGCCTCTCCGGCAATTCCGTTCCAGCTCTTATTGCACCGGGCCTTGGTGGACGGACCTCGGCAGCCCAGCCGGATCAGGCATTTTTCCCCCGTGGTATCCGCAAACGACTCTGCCTCCACGTTTCCGTTGCGCGGACAGGGTTTGTCGTGAATCGTGGCTTCCGACGCCGCCCCGTCATGATCGGTCAGGTACAGATCAACCGGTCGGTTGTTTGCATCCAGCGTCACCGGGTTGCCCAGCAACAGCTGCACGACCGCCCACACGACCCAGTCCGGGTTTGCGGGGCAGCCGGAAATATTGATGGTCGGCCGGCCAATCAGCTCCTGCGTGCTGATCACCCCGGTCGGGTTGCTTCCAGACCCTGGAATTCCGCCGAAGCTGGAGCAGGTACCTGCGCACACGACATAGGCTGCCTTGTCCGCCAGCTGCGTGACCGTCTGCTGGAAGGTAACCTCTTCGCCGTTGTAACTGTAGGCAATGCAGCAGAATCCATCAAAGGCCGTCGCGACCCCACCTTCCACCACCAGGATATAGTTTCCGGTCTGTAAGGCCTGTTCAAGGATGGCCCCGCTTGCTTCGCCGGCCAGCACCATCACGGTCGGGTGATAGATCAGATTGATCGCCCCCGCCACCACATCCACGATCGTGGCCGGCTCGCCTACCTTATCGGAAATACGGTTCAGGAAAGAAACGGAGCAACCCGTGCAGGAACTTCCATGGATCCAGATCACCGACGGTGCATCCGGATTGGCCAATGCGGAATTGAGTCGCCCCAGATCGAATGGGTTCAGACCCAAAACACCCGCAACGACCCCGCAATACTCAACAAAACGTCGTCGAGAAATATTCATTTTACCCCTCTTTCTTCCGCAGTAGCGGAAGTTTTCAACCCATTCTACTCATATTTTACACATCTAGTCGTGCTTCAGTGTATCCAGCACCATATGACCGATCCTATGTCTATCCCCCCAAGCACTGTTGCCCATCTACAGCAACTTTCCCCACTTGCAGGCCTTCCTACCATATTGGTAGGAGGGTGTCAATATGTTTTTTTCACAATTCTATTGACTACAGATGGATACGAATCGAATATGCCAAACATTTATTGGTCCTTTGCGAGTATTATTATGAAGATATCTACCCGAGCGCGTTATGGAACCCGTGCCTTGCTGGCGCTCAGCGAAGCGCCCAAAACACCCGCTTCGGTTCGCGCCATTGCAGAAAAAGAGAACCTATCGCCGAAGTATCTTGAAAAAATCATGGGCGACCTTAAATCCGCCGAACTTGTGAAAGTCCAGCCGGGAAAGGGCTACGTGCTGGCCCGGCATCCAAAGAATATAAATCTGGCAGAAGTTTTCAGCGCGCTGGAGATTTCCGCACTCACCCCGCCCTGTTATGACAGCGCACGCACCTGCTCCGGTTCACCCGCCCCCTGCATCCGCATCAGCTTCTGCCCCGTGCATAAACTGCTGGCGGCGCTGGATGACAATGCGGCGACCCTGATGAAAAGTCTCTCGCTGAAGGATCTGGCCGGCGGTGAATTGACGTTTTAAACGCTACAGCATCGTTTCCAACCCCTGGAAATCGCGCAGGCATATTTTCCAAAGCCACTGAAAGCCCACGGCCGTTTTTCCAATGGGTGGATTTTTCTGTCAATTCCATGGCAGAAAGGTTATAGGAGTCGGCTTTAATGGGACTAGACTCGACTACCAAGGAGGCCTGAAGCATGAAGAAGAGCAACTCTGAAAATCTATCCGCCATGTCCCGTCTGCAAATGATGCTGCTGGTGGTGCTGCGCATGGTGATCGGCTGGCACTTCCTCTATGAAGGCATTTCCAAACTCTACACCCCCGGCTGGACGGCGGCGGGATTCCTGACGCTCTCGCGCTGGGCCTTTTCCGGTTTCTTCCATTGGATCGTTGAAAACAGTCAGGTGCTGGCGGTCGCCGACTTCATGGTGACATGGGGGCTGGTGCTGATCGGCCTCGGGCTGATCGTCGGCCTGCTCTCCCGGGTGGCCAGCGTGGCGGGCATTCTCCTGCTCCTGATGTTCTACGTCGCCAACCCGCCGCTGATCGGCATGGATTTCGGCGTCATCCGCGAAGGCAACTATCTGGTGGTGGATAAAAACACGGTCGAAATGTTCGCGCTCGCCGTGCTGGCCATCTTCCCGACCGGCAAGTACCTCGGATTGGACCGGCTCTTCTCCGTACTGCGGAGCCAGAAAAAGACAGCCGTTCCTGCGGCAGCACCGGACACCGCTCCGGCAAAGGCCATGCCGACCCACAGCGTCATGCGCCGCGAGTTGCTGATGAACATGGCCTCGTTCCCCGTGCTGGGCGCCTTCATCTATGCCGTCATGAAAAAACGCGGATGGGGAAGCCACGAGGAAAAATACCTGATGGCCAAACCCGCTCCAAAGGGGGGCGCAACCGCCAAAGGCAAAAAGGTGGACGTCGTCACCTCGGCCACCATGAAAACCTTCAATTTTTCTTCGCTCAACGATCTCAAGGGACAGGTGCCCAAGGCGAAGATCGGCGATCTCGAGATCAGCCGGATGATTATGGGCGGAAACCTGATCGGCGGCTGGGCGCATGCGCGCGACCTGATCTATGTCTCCAGCCTCGTCAAGCAATACCACACCGACAAGAAGGTGTTCGAAACCTTCATGCTGGCCGAAAAGTGCGGCATCAACACCTTCCTCACCAGTCCGCTGCTCGCCCGTGTCATCAATAAATACTGGCGCAACAAACTTGGCAACATCCAGTTTATCTCCGACTGCGGCGGCAAGGGCGACCTGCTCGAAATCGTCAAGTTCTCCATCGACAGCGGCGCCGCCGCCTGCTACGTCCAAGGCGGCGTGGCCGACAAGCTCGTCCGCCAGGGAAAGATCGATGAGATCGCCAAGGCAGTCGACCTGATCCAGCAGAACGGTCTCCCCGGCGGATGCGGCGCGCACGACATCAACACCGTAAAGGCCGTGGTCGATGCCGGAATCAAACCGGACTTCTGGATGAAGACGCTGCACCACCACAACTACTGGTCGTGCAACACCGAAAACCAGAAGGACAATGTCTGGTGCCATGATCCTAAAGAGACCATCCGATACATGGAAACCCTGGAACAGCCGTGGATCGCCTTCAAGACCCTCGCCGCTGGCGCCATCAAGCCCCAGCAGGGCTTCAAGTATGCCTTCGAAAACGGTGCCGACTTTATCTGCGTCGGCATGTACGACTTCCAGATGGTCGACGACGTCAACATCGGCCTCGACGTACTCGCAGGCAACCTCAAACGCCAGCGCCCGTGGCGCGCAGAAACCATAGCAGAGACTTCCAGCCTCGCTTAACCATCCAGACATTGGAAAAACACACCCGGCTGTTTCCAAGGTTTGGAACTATCGGCGACCCTTTTTCCAATGCTTGAATTTTTTCTGTTCATGCCTCGGCAGGGGCACTACAGTTTTGCGTGCTAATGCATACATAGCCGTTTATGAAGGGAGACTGGAGCCATGAAGAAGATCATTTCTAGCAACCTGTCCGCCATGTCCCGCTTGCAAATGATGCTGCTGGTGGTGCTGCGCATGGTGATCGGCTGGCACTTCCTATACGAAGGCATCGCCAAACTCTACACCCCCGGCTGGACGGCGGCGGGATTCCTGACGCTCTCGCGCTGGGCCTTTTCCGGTTTCTTCCATTGGATCGTTGAAAACAGTCAGGTGCTGGCGGTCGCCGACTTCATGGTGACGTGGGGGCTGGTGCTGATCGGCCTCGGGCTGATCGTCGGCCTGTTCTCCCGCGCAGCCAGCGTGGCCGGCATTCTCCTGCTCCTGATGTTCTACGTCGCCAACCCGCCGCTGATCGGCATGGATTTCGGTGTTGTCCGCGAGGGCAGTTATCTGGTGGTGGATAAAAACACGGTCGAAATGTTCGCGCTCGCCGTGCTGATGATTTTCCCGACCGGCAAGTACCTCGGCTTCGACCGGCTCTTCTCCGTACTGCGGAGCCAGAAAAAGACAGCCGTTCCCGCGGCAGCACCGGACACCGCTCCGGCAAAGGCCATGCCGGCCCACAGCATCATGCGCCGCGAGCTGCTGATGAACATGGCTTCGTTCCCCATACTGGGCGCCTTCATCTATGCCGTCATGAAAAAACGCGGATGGGAGAGCCACGAGGAAAAATACCTGGCCAAGAAAAAGACGGATGCCAAGGGCAAGAAGGTGGACGTCGTCACCTCGGCCACCATGAAAACCTTTAGCTTCACCTCGCTCAAGGATCTGAAGGGGCAGGTACCCAAGGCGAAAATAGGCAATCTTGAAGTCAGCCGGATGATCATGGGCGGCAACCTGATCGGCGGGTGGGCCCACGCGCGCGACCTGATCTATGTCTCCAGCCTCGTCAAGAAATACCACACCGACGAAAAGGTTTTCGAAACCCTCATGCTGGCTGAAAAATGCGGCATCAACACGTTATTCACCAATCCGGCGCTCTGCCGTGTGATCAACAAATACTGGCACAACAAACTTGGCCATATCCAATTCATCTCCGACTGCGGCGGCGGGAAGGTTTTGGCGGATAATATTATGCTGTCGATTGACAGCGGAGCCGCCGCCGGTTACGTCCATGGCGGCATGGCCGACAAAATGGTTCGGGAGGGCGACCTTGAAGGCCTGGCCAAAGCCGTGGAACTGATCCAGCAAAACGGTCTCCCGGCCGGGATCGGCGCACACGACATCAACACGGTCAAGGGCTGCGTGGACTTCGGCATCAAACCGGACTTTTGGATGAAAACGCTGCACCACAACAAATACTGGTCCTTTACCCCCGAAAAGCAGCAGGACAACGTCTGGTGCTACAGTCCCGAGGAGACGATCAAATACATGCAGAACCTTGAACAGCCGTGGATCGCCTTCAAGACCCTCGCCG
>JAIPIO010000007.1 GCA_021734595.1 Kiritimatiellales bacterium
TCTCGCCGAGCTCAAAAAGGCCGAAGCGGAATGGACCGCCACGTTCGATGCGTGGTCTGCCGCCAACGCCGATCTTTCCAAGGCCTGGAACGCCGCCATGAGCGGAGACCTGCCGGACCTCGTCGGCAAGCTGCCCGCCTTCGAAGCCGGTTCTTCGCTCGCCACCCGCTCCTCGTCCGGTCAGGTCATCCAGGCGCTCGCCAAGGAAATCCCGTTCCTCGTGGGCGGTTCCGCGGACCTCTCTCCCAGCAACAATACCTACATGAAGGGTCTCGGCGACATCGGCAAGGATGCCTTTGAAGGACGCAACTTCCACTTTGGCGTACGCGAACTCGGCATGGCCGCCATCATGAACGGCGTCCAGCTGCACGGCGGATTCCGCATCTTTGGAGGGACCTTCCTTGTGTTTGCCGACTACGTCCGTCCCGCCGCGCGCCTTGCCGCACTGATGGGCCTGCCGGTCATCTATGTCTTTACGCACGACAGCTTCTGCGTCGGCGAAGACGGCCCGACGCACCAGCCGATCGAAACCATCGCCAGCCTGCGCATGATCCACAACATGACCGTCCTGCGCCCAGCCGACGCCACCGAAGTGGCCGAAGCCTGGAAAGCCGCTCTCAACAACAAAACCGGCCCGACCGCGCTCTGCCTCACCCGTCAGAACCTGCCCACCATCGACCGCTCGGCATTCCCGTCCGCCGAGCTCGTGCAGAAGGGGGCCTACACGCTCTGGCAGAGCGGCGCAGGAACACCCGACCTGTTGATGCTCGCCAACGGCTCCGAAGTGGAGATCACCCTCGCCGCCGCGCAGCAGCTCGGCGAAGAAGGCAAGAATGTCCGCGTGGTCAGCATGCCCTCGTGGGAATTGTTCGAACAGCAGGACGAAACCTACCGGGAATCCGTCATCCCGAACACCTGTACCAAACGAATCTCTGTTGAAGCTGGAACCAGCTTCGGCTGGGAACGCTACGTCGGCCGTTGCGGCGTGAAGATTTCCAAGGACGACTTCGGCGCCTCCGCTCCGTTCAAGGTGCTGCTCCAGGAATTCGGCTTTACCACCGAAAACGTCTACGAAAAAGCCAAAGCGCTGCTTGGCTGATCTTTTCCAGCCGTTGGAAGAAAAGTTCCATTCATTGGAACTTTTCACCCGTGTTTTTCCTTATGGAGTGCGGCGGAGCCGCTTTGGAGTGCGATGGCTCGACATCGCTTTGCATGCGCCATGTCCTGGAAACCCGTTTAAAAGCGGCGTCAAGCCGCCGCACTTGTATGGCGCAAGATTCTTTCCAGCTGTTCATGGAGTTCTTACAGATAAAAGAACCCGGTCTGGACAGAACCTATCCCTACAGCGTCGCACAATCGTCCATCTCAACAAGTCCGGACGCTTCCAACGGGTTGGGAAAAAAAAGCCCCCGCGTTGCGGGAGCTTCTGAACAACCATATGGAACCCGGTGCCTACATTGCGCCGGTGATATATGTTTCGAGATTTTTGATTTTGAAATCTTTTTCAACAATCAGGTATTTAACCACATCGCCGATGGAGACAATGCCAACGATTTCACCGTTCTGAAGAACCGGCAGATGGCGTATTCTCTTGTCCGTCATCAGCTGCATGCATTGCTCAAGCGACTCTTCCGGGCTCACCGTGGTCAGTTCGGTCGACATGATTTCCTTCACGGGAACATCATCGATGCTGTTGCCCTGAAGGATTACTTTCCGAATGACATCACGTTCCGAAAAGATTCCGACGAGAGCGTTATTGTCAATGACCAATGCTGTCCCGGCGGAGATTTCCGCCATTTGTTCGATGGCGTTGTGAACCAGCGTGTCCGAGCCCACAGAAAGAACATGATTTCCTTTTGATTCTAGTAGATTAGCAACTGCACCCATTATACATCCTCCGTTCGGTTATATATTACACTCCCACCAACAGTAGTACGGTACTGAACCGATACCATGTATACAAGCCTGCCGTTCAATTTTGTTGAAGAGCAAACGGTGGTCATTCCCGGGCTTGCCGAGACTGAATAAAGCGGGTAGGTTGACTGGATGCATGAGTTATCCTTGGCACAGGGTTTGGTGGAACAGGTACAGCAGGCCGCAGCGGCCGAAGGGGCGTTGCGGGTCGTGAGCATTTCGCTCGAACTGGGGCAGTATTCCGGCGTCGAACGCGAAGCCTTCGAATTCGCGTTCCCGCTTGCGGCGGAAGGAACCTGTCTCGCGGGTGCCGAGCTGGTGATCAGGGAAATCCCCGTATCGGTTCTCTGCAACACTTGTCATCGGGAATCGAATCCGGTAATACCGCTCCTGATTTGCACGCACTGTGAATCGACGGATGTGAAACTGATCGGCGGACGGGAATTTCTGGTCAAATCCGTCGAACTGGAAATAGAGGAAGAATGAGGATTAATGGACAACCGGATTAGTTGGATTGGTGTATTTGATCAACAACAAACTGCACGGGTTCTGCAACCCAGTAATCCCGCAATCCAACAATCCATAAATCCAAGGAGATTATTATGTGTCTGACCTGTGGATGCGGAGAAGCCAACGAGCACCATCACACCCATGAAGGTGACGCCCATCATCACCATCACGATGACCATGCGCACACCAAAACCGTGACGTTGGAGCAGAAGGTGCTCGCGGAAAACGACACCTACGCCCAGAACAACCGTGCCTGGCTGGCCGAGCGCGGCATCGTTGCCATCAACCTGATCTCCGCCCCCGGCTCCGGCAAAACCCTGCTGCTTGAAAAAACGCTTGAAGCGCTCAATGGCAAAATCAAATGCGCCGTCATTACCGGCGACCAGCAGACTGATCGCGATGCGCAGCGGCTCGCCGGCAAAGGGGCAAAGGTTCATCAGATTGAAACGATCAGCTCCTGCCACCTCGACGCCCACCAAATTGCGCACACGCTACCCGAAGTCTGCGAAGACGGCACCAAACTGCTTTTTATCGAAAACGTCGGCAACATGGTCTGCCCAACCGCCTTCGACCTGGGAGAAAGTTTTAAAATCGCCCTGCTCTCCACCCCCGAAGGCGAAGACAAGCCGATCAAGTATCCCGTCCTCTTCGCCACGGCCAAGACCATTGTCCTTACAAAGATGGATCTGGCTGCAGCGCTTGAATGGGATCTGCCCGCCTGCCGCCAGTACGTTCAGCAGGTGCAACCCGGTGCCTACACCTTTGAACTAAGCGCCAAGACCGGCGCCGGCATGGACGCCTGGCTCGACTACCTCAAGCGCCTGATCCAGTGATTGGAACCAATTTAGGCCGTCACGGAAAAAGCTCACGATCGTGATACTTTTCCGTGATATTTCCATGGTTGAAAACCGGAAAATCGCACAGGGTGGATTCCAATCGTTGGAAACACGGCTTGCTTTCTTTTCCAAACCTTGGAAAATGCGCGCCAATTACTAGTTTGGATTTTCCAATGATTGGAAAAACAGAAGGATTTTGAATGAACGGATTTAAACAGACACCTGCCCCGGGCACGCATTTAATCAACTTCAGCGGCGATACCATCACGTTCACGCTGGAGGGCGGGAACGGAATGGAAGGACAGGCGTGGCTGCGCTCCAATATCGGGCACGCGCGGATCCGGCGCAACGAAATCATCCGGCACGCGGAAGATGGTCTTCCGCCGCTGTCGCGCGATTGGCACGACATACCGATGAACCGCGTTGAAGACGGGAAGTGGTCACTGACCCTCCCCCTGCCCGGTGTGGGCCGCTTCGAAGCCAAGGCGCTGTTTATTCCTGCCGATGGCGCCAAACTGCTCTGGCCGGATGGCGGAAATACCGTAATCAAAGTGGAACCGGCCGAAACCTGCGCGGGCAACACCATGTACACCGCCTTTGTCCGCCAGTTCGGCGATACCAAAGGCACGGCTACGGTCTCCGAAGAGGATGCCCATGCGGTTGAGCGGCTCGATGCCGCGGGCTACGCCGTCATTCCAAAGTCTGGAAAATTCCGCGACCTCATCAAGGAACTCGACTTCATCGTCGGAACGCTGCGCTGCCGGATCGTGCAGCTGTTGCCGATCCACCCTGTCCCGACCAGTTATGCGCGCATGGGCCGTTTCGGTAGCCCGTTTGCCGCGCTCGACCTGATGGATGTCGACCCGGCACTGGCTGAGTTCGACAAAGAGACCACTCCGCTGGACCAGTTCCAGGAGTTGGTCGATGAAATGCACCGACGCAACGCACGCCTTTACCTCGACATGCCGATCAACCACACCGGCTGGGCGTCGCACCTACAGGTCAACCACCCGGAATGGTTCCACCGCAACGAGGATGGCTCCTTCATGTCGCCTGGCGCATGGGGTGTATTGTGGGAAGATCTCTCCAAACTCGATTACAGCCACCGCGGACTCTGGAAATATATGGCGGAGGTTTTCCTTTTCTGGTGCCGTCGCGGAGTCGATGGATTCCGGTGCGATGCGGGATACAAGATTCCGTTCGCGGCATGGGAGTACATCATCGCCCGCGTCCGCGACGAATATCCCGACACCATCTTCATGCTCGAAGGACTCGGTGGATACAAGCATGTGACGGAAGGCCTGTTGGCTGATTCGGGCATGAACTGGGCTTACTCCGAAATCTTCCAGAACTATGATCAGGGCCAGGTGGAACACTATCTGCCCGAGAGCATCCGGGTTTCCGAAAGCAAGGGAAACCTGATCCATTTTTCAGAAACGCACGACAATGCGCGCCTAGCGGCGACATCGCTGGCGTTCGCCCGGCTGCGCACCGCCTTCTGCGCCCTCACCTGCCATGCCGGCGCATTCGGCTTTGCCAACGGGGTTGAGTGGTATGCGACGGAAAAAATCAAGGTCCACAACAGCCCTTCGCTGAACTGGGGCGCTGACGAAAACATGATCGATTTCATCAGGCGGCTGCACGCCATTATGGAAACGCACCCTTCCTTTTTCGCCGGCGGCACCCTTCGCATGATTCAGGAGGACCACCGGAACTGCATCGTCCTGCTGCGCCATGCGGACGGCGGCAACCATCCGCTGCTGGTGCTGGCCAATCTTGATCACGAAAACGAATCCGAAGCCTGCTGGAATCCCGCCACGTCCATCGACCCGACCGACCTGCTGACCGGCGGACGGGTGCAGCTGGACCAGAACGGCCAGCAGCACTCGGTACGGTTGGGCCCCGGACGGGTTATTTGCCTGACCGACGAGCCGGAATGGAACGACGCGGTTATCCAGGCACTGGAAAAAGATGGAACCCACCTGCCCGAGCGCGCCCGGCAACAAGTGCTCCGCGCCAAGGCGCTCGAGATTAGCGGCGAACTGGACGCAGATCCCGCCGCGCTTGCAAAAGACCCGAAGGAATTCTGCAGCAACGGTGCTGCGCCGTGCGTGACCTCATGGGTGTGGCCGCGCGACAACCGCCGTACGGTTATGGTACCCCCGGAGCACGTCCTGCTGGCAACTGCGGAATACCCGTTCATCGCCGAGCTGCAGGATAAAGGCGACACTATCCGGCAGGAAAAAGCGCTGCAACGCGATGACGGCACCTTCTTCGCACTTTTCCAACCATTGGAAGTCCCTTCGGAACACCGGGAACTGACGCTTAAGCTTACGGTTTTTGAACCGGAAAAATGCCGCAAGTCCGAATCACCGGTACTGTTGCTTTCCGACGGCGAAAACGCGTTGGCCATTACCCGCTGCGGCACAGGCATCGACGACGACCGCGACCGCTATGCCATCTGCACCAACCAGCACGGCGCTTTGTCGCAGGTTCGGATGGCCTGGGGCGAAATCCGTAGCAAGTACGACGCCCTGCTTTCCGCCAACCTTAACGATGCGTATCCTATCGACCGCCACACGCTGTTCACGCGCTGCCGCGGCTGGATTGTCTGCCGCGACTATTCCACGGAGCTCGCCATCGATTGCCAGACCGGCTTCGCCGTCGCCGACGACGGAACCGTTACCTGGAGTTTTGAAGTCCCCTGTGGTGAAGGGCGGCTGGTGCCGTTGGACATCTCGCTAAAAATGTATCCCGACCGAAACGCCATCGGGCTGAATTTCCAAAGGTTGGAAAAAACGGAAAATCCCGACTGTCTTGCCGACGAGGTGCCCGTTAGGCTGATTCTGCGGCCGCATCTGGAAGACCGGTGCAACCACGAAGTGACCAAAGCCTATGCCGGACCGGAAGAGCTCTGGCCGGCGGCCATCAAGGCGGATACGAATGGCTTTGTTTTTTCGCCTGCCAGCGATCGCCAACTGCACGTTTCCCTGACCGGCGGACAGTTTCACCACGAGGTGGAATGGTACTATATGATTAAACAGGAAGTTGACGCGGCGCGCGGCATGGACGGCCATTCCGACCTCTTCAGCCCCGGTTACTTCACAGCCGAACTGATCGGTGGCGACGGCAGGCTGCTCACCGCCAGTACGGAAGGAACCAAAGCCCTTGAGAAAACCGACCAACCTAAAACCGGTTCTGCCATCGCCCTCTCTGCGTCAATGGAAATGGCCATGCGGCAGTTCATCGTCAAACGCGACGAGTGCAAAACAGTGATCGCCGGCTACCCGTGGTTTCTGGATTGGGGCCGCGACACGCTCATCTGCCTGCGCGGAATCATTGCAGCGGGTATGCTGAAGGAGTCGCGCGATATTCTGGTACAGTTTGCCCGTTTTGAAAAAGATGGCACCATCCCGAATATGATCCGCGGCAACGACGATGCCAACCGCGAAACCTCCGACGCCCCGCTGTGGTTTTTCGTTGCCTGCGCCGACCTGCTCAAGGCCGAAGGCAGCGATGCATTCCTCAAGGAGGACTGCGGAGGGCGCACGATTCTGCAAGTACTGGGATCGCTCGCCCAGGGGTATTCACATGGCACAGCCAACGGCATAAAAATGGACAGCGACAGCGGTCTGGTTTTCAGCCCATCCCATTTTACATGGATGGACACCAACTATCCGGCCGGTACCCCGCGCGAAGGCTACCCTATCGAGATCCAGGCCTTGTGGCTCCATGCCCTTAAAATGCTGGAGCCATTGGAACCCGCGGCGAACTGGAAAGCGCTGATCGAAAAAGTGGAAGCCTCCATTTCGGAACTTTTCATTATTGATAACGGAAATGAACGGTATCTGGCCGACTGCCTGCGGGCGACGCCCGGCACGCCGGCACGGCAGGCGGTGCAGGATGATACGCTACGCTCCAACCAGTTGCTGGCGGTCACGCTCGGAGCGGTTACCGACCCCGACCTGTGCAAATCCATCGTCGGCGCCTGCGAGGAGTTGCTGGTGCCGGGCGGTATCCGCAGCCTGGCCGACCGTCCGGTCCGGCTAGAGGCTCCGATTTACCGCGACGGCGAACTGCTCAACGATCCGAAGCATCCCTATTGGGGCCGGTATTCCGGCGACGAGGATACGCGCCGCAAACCGGCCTACCACAACGGAACGGCCTGGTCGTGGCCGTTTCCTTCCTACTGCGAGGCGCTGGTCATGGCATACGGCAAAACCGCAAACCGCACCGCCCTTTCGATTCTCTCCAGTGCGTCCGTCATGGTGAACAGCGGCTGCCTGCGGCATATACCGGAGGTGATGGACGGTAACGCGCCGCACACCCCGCGCGGCTGCGGAGCCCAGGCATGGGGCGCCACGGAACTGTTCCGTGTGATGGAATTGCTGAAAACCCGGTAACAACCATTTTTTCGCCGTTTCGGATTTCCTCCATATTCCATCCATAGTAACATGCGGTTTCTGCAGGGGTGGGTTCGTGGATTATCACAATGGGAATGCAAACAAAGGAGTTGGAAAATGGGCGGTTTTTTCGGAGTGGCGGCAAAGAACGATTGTGTAAAGGACGTTTTCTACGGAACAGACTACCATTCACATCTCGGTACCCAGCGCGGCGGCATCGCGGCACTGGATGAGGATGGGAATTTCTCACGGTTTATCCACGATATCAGGAACGCGCAGTTCCGCTCTAAATTTGAAACCGATCTCGATAAAATGTCCGGCTGCACCGCGATCGGCATCATCAGCGACTATGAAGACCAACCGCTGCTCATTAATTCCCGCCACGGGCATTACGCCATCGTAACGGTCGGCGTGGTGCAGAATGCGCTGGCGCTGGCAGATGACGCCTGCGCCAAGGGAGCGCATTTCTGCGAAATGAGCGGAGGAGTAGTTAATCCCACCGAACTGATTTCGCATTTGATCAATCAGGGGGCCAACTTTGTTGAAGGCCTGCAGATTGCGCAGAACGCCGTTGAGGGTTCTTCATTCATTCTGTTGCTGACGAGCGACGGCATCTACGCAGCACGTGACAAGTACGGGCGGACACCGGTGGTTATCGGCCACAAGGACGGGGCATTTGCCGTGACGGTGGAAACCTGCGCCTTCCCGAACATGGAATATACGATTGAACGCGAACTGGGGCCGGGCGAGATTGTCAAGATCACGGCCGAGGGCATCGAGCAGATGAAACCACCTGGCGACTGCATGCGTATCTGTTCCTTCCTGTGGGTCTACTACGGCTACCCGGCATCCTCCTACGAGGGACGGAACACCGAGGAAGTTCGCAATCGTTGCGGTGCCATGCTGGCCAAACGCGACACGGTCGAGGCCGACTGTGTTTGCGGCATTCCAGACTCGGGAACCGCGCATGCTATCGGCTATGCACACGAATCGGGTATTCCCTACAAGCGGCCTTTTGTAAAATACACCCCGACCTGGCCGCGTAGCTTCATGCCGCAGGACCAGGCCCAGCGCGACCAGGTGGCCAAGATGAAGCTCATCCCTATACGCGAGCTCATCAAAGGACAGCGGCTTATGTTCTGCGAAGATTCCATTGTGCGCGGCACCCAGCTGCAGGACACGATCAAACGTCTTCATACCGAATACGGCGCCAAGGAAATCCATATGCGTCCCGCCTGCCCGCCGCTGGTCTACGGATGCAAGTTCCTGAACTTTTCGCGGTCGCGTTCCGAACTGGACCTAGCCACCCGCCGTGCCATTCTGGAACTCGAAGGCGACGCTGATGCAAACCTTGAGGAATACGCCGACTGCAATTCGGAAAAATACAAGCAGATGGTCGAAAAAATCCGCGAACGGCTCAACCTGACCTCCCTCCAGTTCCAGCAACTGGACGACCTCGTTGAAGCCATCGGCCTGCCGAAAGAGAAGCTCTGCACCTTCTGCTGGGACGGGCAGGGATAATCCGCCCGTTTCCAATGTCTGGAAATTCCTCCGGAAAAAATTCCAGACATTGGAAAACACTTGCCCTGCGCCAAAGCAAAGGTTTAGCGTGCGTTTTAGCAAGCGATTTTAAAAGGACTCAAACATGCCAAAGAAAAAAAAACCGCGGATTCTGATTGTTACACCGGAAATCACCTACCTCCCGACGGGGATGGGAAACATGGCCAACAACCTGCGGGCGAAGGCCGGCGGCATGGCGGATGTGTCGGCTTCGCTGGTGTCGGCCTTGTACGATCTTGGCGCGGATGTTCATGTGGCTCTCCCCCACTACCGTAAAATGTTCAACATCGACATCGGCAACTTTATCGATAACGAGCTACTGAAATATAAAAGCAAGCTGCCCAACGACCGTGTTCATCTGGCGGAAGACCGGATATTCTATTATCAGGATTCGGTCTACAGCAACATTGATGTGGTCAATCCCAAAATTGCACTGGCCTTTCAGCGCGAGGTGATCAACAACATCATCCCCACGGTCAAACCCGACCTGATCCACTGCAACGACTGGATGACTGGTTTGATTCCCGGTGAGGCGCGCACCCTGGGAATTCCCAGTCTGTTTACCATCCACAACATCCATACGCACAAACTGACCCTCGCAACCATCGAAGACGCCGGTATTGATGCCGCCGAGTTCTGGAACCAGCTCTATTACAGCTGGCCGCCGTACAACTATGAGGAATCCCGCTCGACCAATCCCGTCGACCTGCAGGCCAGCGGTATTTTCGCGGCGCACTTCATCAACACGGTGAGCCCTACTTTCCTGAACGAGATGGTGGACGGGAAGCATTCCTTTGTGCCGGAAAACATCCGCTATGAAGTGGCGAGCAAAAAAAACCACAACTGTGCGGCAGGCATCCTCAACTCGCCCGATGAGAGCAACGATCCTGAAACGGATAAATACCTGCATGAATGTTTTTCTGCCGAAAAACACCGCGGACCCAAGCGCAACAACAAAGAGCATCTGCAGAAACTCTTCGGGCTGATCCAGAATCCCGACGCGCCGGTCTTTTTCTGGCCATCGCGGCTCGATCCCGTCCAGAAGGGCTGCCAGTTGCTGGCGGACATCCTTTACCAGATGGTTTCCAAGTATTGGGACGACCAGCTACAGGTCATGATCATTGCCAACGGTTCATACCAGAAAGTTTTTTATGACATTGTCGGTTTTCATAATCTACAGGAGCGCGTTGCCGTCTGCGACTTCGACGAAGAACTCTCGCATATCGGCTTTGCGGCCTCCGACTTCATGCTCATGCCCTCGCTTTTCGAGCCCTGCGGCCTGCCGCAGATGGTCAGCAGCATCTATGGTTCACTGCCCATCGCACACGATACGGGAGGACTGCACGACACCATCGAAAACGTCAACCCGCAGACGTCCACCGGCAACGGTTTCCTGTTCGAGACCTACGATTCCGCCGGACTGGCGTGGGCGATTGACAAGGCGATGGAGTTTCATCATCTGGATCCATCCATCAAGGATGCCCAGATTTCGCGCATCATGGCCGAGAGCAAGGCGCGCTTCAACCACAAGGTAACCGCCCAGTCCTATATCGATATCTACGAGCAGATGCTCCAGCGCCCATTGGTTGAGCGCTCGACCGATGAGGAACCCGTTAAATGAGAAGCCCTGATCTTGCCAGGTTGCTCGACGACTCCTACCTGCAACCGTATGCCGACCGATTGATCGAACGCGCAAAACGGATCGGGGAAACCGAACAGCTGCTGACCGGCGGGAAAGACACGCTGGAGGACTTTGCCAGCGGCCATGAATACTATGGGTTGCATTTTTCCGGTGGCGAATGGGCTTTCCGGGAGTGGGCGCCCAACGCCACGGCCATCTACCTGGTTGGCGACTTTTCCGACTGGAACCAGTCGCTGGAATTCGCGTTGACGCGGATCAGTGAAAACGGCACATGGGAGATCAAGCTTCCGGCCGACCAACTTAAACACGGCGATCTCTACCGCCTGAACATGCATTGGCCCAACGGCCAAGGCGAGCGCATCCCAACCTATACCCGCCGCGCGGTCCAGGACGCCTCAACCCACATTTTTACGGCCCAGGTCTGGCATCCCGAAACGTCCTACCAATGGAAGCACCCCCGCCCCGTCGGCAAACCGAAGGCACCGCTTATCTACGAATCGCACGTCGGCATGGCGCAGGAAGACGCACGGGTGGGTACCTATCTTGAATTCAAGGGAAAAATCCTGCCGCGCGTGATCAAAGCGGGCTACAACACCATCCAGCTCATGGGCATCATGGAGCATCCCTACTACGGTTCGTTCGGCTACCATGTGTCCAATTTCTTTGCCGCCTCGTCGCGTTGCGGCACCCCGGAGGAACTGAAAGAACTGATCGACGACGCCCACGAAGCGGGCATCGCCGTCATCATGGACCTGGTTCATTCCCATGCCGTGAAAAACGAAAACGAAGGCCTCGCGCGCTTTGACGGAACCGACTATCAGTTTTTCCACGCGGGAGCCCGCGGCGATCATGTGGCATGGGATTCCCGCTGCTTCGACTACAGCAAACCCGAAGTGCTTCATTTCCTGCTCTCCAACTGCCGCTTCTGGATCGATGAGTACAACTTCGACGGATTCCGCTTCGACGGCATTACCAGCATGCTCTACACCCACCATGGCCTCGGAACCGGCTTCGGCAGCTACGAAAACTATTTCGACGGATCGGTCGACAACGACGCCATCGCCTATCTGGCACTGGCCAATAAAATCATTCACACCGTCCGCCCGGCGGCCATCACCATCGCCGAGGATGTCAGCGGCATGCCCGGCCTCGGCGCGCCGCAGGCCGACGGCGGTTGCGGGTTCGACTACCGCCTCGCCATGGGCATGCCCGACTGCTGGTTCAAGCTCGTCAACGACACCCGCGACGAAGACTGGAACCTCAACTGGCTCTACCACGAACTCACCAGCCGGCGGCAGGACGAACAGGTGATCAGCTATGTCGAGAGCCACGACCAGGCGCTGGTCGGCGGCAAGTCGATGATCTTCGAACTGATCGACGCCCACATGTACGACGCCATGCACAAGCAGGCGGAAAACATGGTTGTGGATCGCGGCATGGCCCTGCATAAGATGGCGCGCCTCGCAACCCTCGCCTCCGCCGCCCACGGCTACCTCAATTTCATGGGCAACGAATTCGGTCACCCCGAGTGGATCGACTTTCCGCGCGAAGGCAACGGCTGGTCATACCATTACGCCCGCCGACAGTGGAGCCTGCGCGACAACCCCGACCTCAAGTTCCATTTCCTCGCCGACTTCGACGAAGCCATGCTGGAGATGGCCAACCACTACGGCACCGTTGGCGGACACCAGCCACACCACCTGAAGACCTGCGACAACGATAAAGTGATGGCCTTCGAGCACAACGGACTCTTTTTCTTCTTCAACTTCCACCCATCCAACTCCTACACCGACTACGGAATCGAAATTCCGCCCGGAGAATACCAGTTGGTGCTCAACACCGACGAACCGCGCTTCGGCGGATACAACCGGTTGGAGGACGATCAGCGCTATGCCACGCGGAAGTATCGGGTTGGCGACCTCATGCACCACCAGATTCTGCTCTATCTCCCCAGCCGTTGCGCTCTCGTCCTCGCGAAGGCTTAACGGGATTTCCAAGCCTAGGAAGATGGTTCCCAATGCCTGGAAAAAATTCGCGACAAACTTCCAATGTCTGGAAAAACAGGATATTATATTTTCCAATGTCTGAAAATTGAATTGGAGGAAATCATGGGAAAAACCACTATCTGTTCAATGATGCTGCCGGTGATTCTGCTGGGCGCGGGATGCGCCTGCTTTAAACAATGCGAACCGGTGCCTGCGGGCCAGTACGCGCAGTCGTTCGACGACGGTGCCGGGGCGACGGACGACTACCTGCTCTACATTCCCGAAGAATACAATCAATCAAACGCCCAGTGGCCGCTGATGCTGTTCCTGCATGGTGCCGGGGAGCGCGGCAGCAATCTGGAACTGGTGAAGAAGCACGGCCCGCCGAAGCTCGCGGAAAACGGCGACATGAAACTCCCGTTCGTCATCGTTTCGCCGCAGTGCCCGAAGGACGACAAGTGGAACAGCGAAACGCAGACCAAGGTACTCGAACTTTTGCTAAATGATATCATCACCCGCTATCGGATTGACCGGAGCCGGATCTATCTTACCGGCCTGAGCATGGGCGGCTACGGTACCTGGAGCCTCGGCGCAAGGCATCCCGACTGGTTCGCGGCCCTCGCACCCATCTGCGGCAGTGGCGATCCCGCTACCGCACAAAGCATCAGCCATCTGCCTATCTGGGTGTTCCACGGGAAAAAAGACAAGGCAGTGCCGTTTGCGCGGTCCGAAGAGATGGTTGCGGCATTGAAACAAGCCGGCAGCAATGTGAAATTCACGATCTATCCGGATGCCGGACACGATTCATGGACGGAAACCTACAACAACCCTGAACTGTACGACTGGTTCCTCGCCCATCGGCGGACCGAAAAAAGGAAATAGAATGAAAAGACGCCAATTTGTGCAAACCACCGCGGCGGGAACATTGTTTGCGGCAAAACAATTGAATGCCGCCGGACGGACACCCAAAACACCGAACCTGCTGATTGTCTTCCCCGATCAGATGCGCGGGCAGGCAATGGGTTTCCTCGGCGAAGACCCGGTGGTCACCCCGCACCTCGATCGCTTCGCGGCGGAGAGCCTGGTGCTGCCGCAAGCGGTATCCAACTATCCGGTCTGCAGCCCCTTCCGCGCCATGCTGATGACCGGCAAATATCCCCATGCCAATGGCGTGCTGGTCAACTGCACCAACCTGAGCGGATTGCACGGCGTCGAACTGCGGGAAAAGGATCGCTGCTGGTCGGACGTCCTGAAGGACAAAGGCTACAGCCTGGGCTACATCGGCAAGTGGCACCTGGATACGCCGCGCGAGCCCTATATCGATTGCACAAACAATAAAGGGAAGGTCAAATGGAACGACTGGTGCCCGCCGAACCGCCGGCACGGTTTTGATTTTTGGCATGCCTACGGCACCTACAACGAACACATGAACCCGATGTACTGGTCTACCAATGCCCGGCGCGAAGAATTCAAATACGTCGAACAATGGGGACCGGAACACGAGGCCGACGTGGCCATCGACTATATCCGCAACACGGGAGGAATCTTCCGCGACTCTTCAAAGCCTTTCGCGCTGGTGGTCTCCATGAACCCGCCCCACACACCTTATGACCAGTTTCCCAAAAAATACCTTAAGCCTTACGAAGGGAAAACCGACAAGGATCTCATCGTGCGGCCAAACGTTGACACCTCCGGCAAAAACAAAATGTCGAAGCTCGCGTTGAGCCAGACCAAGAACTATTTCGCCAACATCACCGGCGTCGACGAGCAGTTTGGTCGGATTCTCCAGGCATTGGAAAGGGCCGGATTGAAAGACGATACGGTTGTATTATTCACCGCCGACCACGGCAACTGCATCGGCACGCACAACGAGAAGACGAAAAACAACCGCTACGAAGAATCCATGCGCATTCCCTTCATCATCCGCTGGTCGGGCAAAATTGCGCCGCGCCGCGATCCCTTGTTGGTTTCGGCGCCCGATATCTACCCCACGCTGCTCGACATGCTGGGCTTTGCCTCCGATATTCCTGCAAGCGTGGAAGGCAGCAGCCACGCCGGATTTTTCCTGACCGGCAAGGGACCAAAACCCTCGTCGCAGCTCTACCTCAAAATCCCCACTGCAATTCCCGAAGACGGCAACCGCGGCGTACGCACGGCCAAATACAAACTGACCATCAATATTACGGACGACAACAAACGCCAGACTGTGCTCTTCGACCTGGTGAACGATCCGTATGAACTCGAAAACATCGCCCCGCACAATAAAGACATTGTCGACCGGCTCATTAAAACCGAACTGATCCCGTGGCTCGAAAAAACCAACGACCCGTGGATCAAGCATCTTTAATGCTATATTTCCCACAGATTATTAATAAATCGGAGAAACTATTAGGGCCGGAGCTCTGAAAGCGAATCACTTTAGCGGGAGGGACGGTTTCCACGCCGTCCGCGGTCGAGGTGCAACTCGACCCTCCATATGTAGCTGATTAAATTCAGCAGTACCTAAACGGTATGGTTGCAGAATGAAGAACTACCTGATTGAACAGTTGGATGAGGTTGAACCGGTACAGTGTCCTTGCGGAACGTCGCGGCGCGCGTTTGCCCAACCGGATAACCCGACGGCCACGCTGCACCGGGTCGATATCTCAAAGGACAGCCGCGCCCATTACCACAAGAAGCTGACCGAGATCTATCTGGTGTTGGAGGGCGAAGGCCATATCGAGCTGGATGGCGAGCTGGTTCCGGTTAAACCCATGACCAGCGTGATGATCAAGCCCGGTTGCCGCCACCGCGCGGTCGGCGAACTGTGCATCATCAACGTCTGCGTCCCTGCCTTCGACCCGGCGGACGAATGGTTTGATGATTGAGTTTTTATGCAGTAGATGTTGATGAATGATTATTGATAAGGAGAAAAGATGAAAAGAAGAGCGTTTGTTGGGAGTCTGGGTATTGCGTCGGTTACAGCGGCGGTTTCGAGCGAGAGCATGGCGGCAGCCAAGGCAAACAACCGTCCGCCCAATTTTGTGATTGTATTCCTCGACGACTCGGGATGGGCGGACTTCAAGCCGTTCGGCAATCCACCCTACGACACGCCCAATGTACGCAAACTGGCCAGCGAAGGCTGCCGTTTCAACCAGTTCTACGTCCCGCAGGCCATCTGCTCAGCCTCGCGGTCGGCCTTGCTGTCGGGCTGCTATCCCGGCCGCACCGGTATGTTCGGTGCCCATGGCCCACGCGCCAAGGGACTGGATCCGAAGTTTGCCACCATCGGCGAAGTGCTTAAAAAGAAGGGATACTCCACCGCCGTGTTCGGCAAATGGCACATCGGTGACCAGCCGGAGACGCGGCCGCCCGCCCGGGGTTTTGATGAATCGTGCGGCCTGATGTATTCGAACGACATGTGGAAATACCATCCCCAATCGCGCAACTTCGACAAATTCCCGCTCCAGTTCTGGGAAAACGGGAAAATCATTATCGAAGACGTCACGCCCGAGGATCAGAAGAACCTAACCAAATGGTACACGGAGCAGGCGGTGGACTTCATCAACCGCCTCAAGCATGGCCCCTTCTACCACCACCTGCCCCACTCCATGGTACATGTGCCCATCTTCTGCAGCAAGGAGTTCGAAGGCAAGTCCGCCGCGGGACTGTACGGCGACGTAACGATGGAAGTCGACTGGTCGGTCGGGCAGGTCATGAAAGCCCTGAAGGAAAACGGGGTGGAAGACAATACGCTCGTGCTGTTCACCTCCGACAATGGCCCGTGGATTTCCTACGGCAACCATGCCGGGAAAACCCCGTTCCGCGAAGCCAAGGCAACGGGCTTCGACGGCGGAAAGCGCAGCGCCTGCATTGTCAAGTATCCCGGCAAGATCAAGGCCGGCTCCGCATCCGACCAAGCCTGGTGCACCATCGACGTCCTCCCCACTCTCGCCAAACTGGCGGGTGCCGAGCTGCCCGAAAACCCGGTCGACGGCAAGGACGTGTTCGATCTGATCACCAACCAACCTGACGCGAAAAACCCGCACACCTACTATCCCTTTTCCACCGGCAAGGAATTCCAGGGTATCATCACGGGCGACGGCAAATGGGAGCTGCACCTGCCGCACGGGTACCGGACGCTTATCGAGCCCGGCAACGATGGCCTGCCCGGAAAATACGAAAACAGGCAGATCGAGCTGTCGCTCTTCGACATGAAGAACGATCCCTATGAAACCACCAACGTAATCGATAAACATCCCGAAGTAGCCGAAAAGCTAAAAACCCTCGCGGAAGCCCACCGGAAAAAGTTTTATCCGAACAAGCCAAAGTCCAAGAAGAAGAAAAAGAAGAAGTAGCGTAGGAGACCAGCAAACCGATCCATTGGCTGGAAAAAATATATCCGCGTTATCCAATGGTTGGAAGCGCGCGCATTGTTTTCCAACGGTTGGAAAGCGGGTTCCAATGTTTGGAAGTGCATGGACGGAACCTTTTATCCCCGCGTTTAAAAATAAATCATTGAATCCGGGCAACAACGGATTACGGATTCGACCCTTCCCGCCACTCGGTGAACTGCCCGATGGTTTCGGCATTGTTGCGCCGCATCCATGCGTACAGCCGGATTTCAAGCCCCCGCTGAATGTCCTGCACCGCCGGAGTCCCATACAGGTTTTTCAATTCATCCGGATCGTTGCGCAGATCGTACAATTCATGCGCATTCGCTTTCTTCAGGTGCAGCACAAGCTTCCAGTCGCGGGTACGGATCATCCGCATCGAATCTTCACTGCCGCGGTAGCGGGTATAGGCGTGCATGTCGTACGCGTCGAATAATGCATTGCGCCAGCGTGCCGGCTTTCGACCCTGCAACAATGGCAGGAGACTGAGTCCGTCGAGCGCCAGTCCATCGGCGGGCCAGTCGAGGATATCCATAAACGTGGGAAACAGATCCATCAGCGTTACGAGCGAATCAGAGACGGAGCCCGGTTTTATCACGGGGGGCCATCGGACTATCAGCGGAACCATGACGGAGGTTTCCCACATATTGGGCCGCCGGAGGGGACTGGCAATCTGCATGCCGTTGCCCTTGCCTTCCAGACCGTTATGCTGTCCGACATTGTACCCGTTATCGCTTGTGAAAACCACGATCGTGTTATCTTCCAGACCCAGCTGTGTCAGCTCCTTCAGCAACCGCCCGATATTGCGGTCGACCTGGGTTACGCTGGCATAATAATCGCGATTGAGCTGCTGCATTTTTTCCGCCGTGGCGCCATCCGCTTCCGGAACGGTCAGGATCCGCTCCAGATAAGGGGCCATGTCTTCCGCGGGAACCGGCGTATACGGCTTATGGGGCGCCCGGGTAAAAAAGAACAGGGCAAACGGCTTATCCTTTCTGGCGCGGATGAATTCAAGTGCATCATCCGTAATGATATTGGAAAAGTGTCCCTGCATTTTCCGGTATTGACCGTCTTTGTACAAGGTGGGGTTCAATGGCTTAATACCCCCATCGTTGAACCCCATGAAATAATCGAATCCATGGTTGGTGGGAAAGTGTTCGGCTTTGTGACCAAGGTGCCACTTGCCAATGAGTCCGGTCGCATAGCCGGCATCTTTCAACTCCTCGGCGACCGTCACGGTCTCCGGCGGCAGACCGTTTAGAATGTTTTTTTCAATGAAATCATGAATGCCCGACCGGTGGCTATACTGTCCCGTGAGCACCATGGCCCGCGATGGCGAGCAGACCGGTTTGGTATACGCATGGGTGAACATGATACCTTCGCGCGCCAGACGATCCATATTCGGCGTAAGGCATTCCTTATTGCCGTAGGCGCCTACCGACCAGCGGGACTGGTCGTCGGTATAAATGAAAAGAATGTTGGGGCGTAGGGACACAGCCAAACCGCAGGAATTATAAGCAAACAAAAGCGACAGCAACGCCAAGATTTGAATATGAAAGCATTTACTTAGATTCCTGAACCCGATCAACCCGTTACCTCCTGTCATCCGTGTCGAAATGTCGGAACGCTTGTTTCGTCAGCTCTTACGACTGATCCGATATTACCTCCGCGGCCATTTTCCCCGCTCGGAATTAACCCCTTCAAAATACATGCAGTTTTTATCAGCATTTTTCCGTTTTTCCCAGTTATAGCTTTTAAAAAGAATCCATGTCATCCGTTTTACGAATCAACCTGATAAAAGGAAACGAAAGGGACCAGTCACTGGCATGAGGAGAGCAAGGCACATAGGCGCGCGGCATTGGGCCAACCAATCCTGTGATCCTGCCGTGCCACGGCGAAGTTCACGTGAAGACGTGCGGAAAACCTCCGCGATCTCTGTGCTTAGCGGTAAAAACCAGCAGTCGCGGCGTGTTCCAATATCTGGAAGAGGTTTCCCAATGCCATGAACCCGAGATTCCAAAGTCTGGAAGTCAAAAGTCCATTTGTCTTTTTGTTCGTGAATCGTTCCCGCTGTACACTATTTTTCTTCGCTCCAAGGCACGGTTTAATTTTCGCGTGTCTGGTGTTTTTCGTAGTTCAATTCCGCTCTTGTGCCTGTGAACCGTTCAGTCCGCCGGAAAAAGCTCATACAGCACTTCGCACAACTGTTCACCATACAGTTCCCAGTTCGCTCCGCTGGGATAGGAGTCGAGCCCGGCAATCCGGTTGGCGTGGAGTTCATGCACAAAGGCTTGCATGCCGTAGCGTTCAAGCAGCCCTTCGCCGATCGAACCGGGATTGCGGAACTTGCCGCCGGTGGCGCCTTCCGTGAACCAGGTGTGCTTGCGCAACAAAGCTTCAACGCGCTTCATGAGTGCCAGGTGCTGTCCTAGATCAACGTCGGGACGACTGATATGCAGACGGCCATTCTGGTCGTTATGAAAATCGATCATCACATCCGGCTTGCGTCCTTGCGCAATCATCGACTCGATCCAGCTTTCCAGCGCGCGGTTTTCCGGTGCATGAACAGCATCTGCGGGCTGGTCCCAGTTGCGATTGAGGTCTTTGCCCGCCACATTGAACCGGGTCCAACCACGCACGACGCCGTCCTTGTTGGCCATCGGCATGATGCAAACGCTGTAGCGCTTCCGGCAGGCACGGGCCGCTTCGTCATCCCGCAGCAACCTGCGGATCATCCCCTGAACCACCCAGCTGCCGCCCGGCTCCCACGGATGCGCCCGGGCGCGGATCAGGACGCGGTGCAGGGCGTCCCGGTTGCCGACTTGTATGATTTCCAAGGGCCGACCCTCGACCGTTTCACCGATTTTCCTGATGTCAACGTGCGGACTGTCGCGAATCTCATCCAGCAGGTTCTCCAGATCCGACAGCCGGTACGGCTCCAGCCGCGCCACATACATCTGCGCGGCTTCCATCTTAACCAACAGCTTTAGACGGTTGCCCTCCAGTAGCTCCGTCTCGATGGCCCGCCAGGTTTTACCGTCGGGCGAAACATAGCTTATTGAACTGTCTTTGGCGGGACTGCCCTTCCGCCCGTTATAGATATTATCCAGGTTGTTCAGGATGATCGGCACTTCTGAGCCTTTTGGGGCTTCCACCCGGAAATGCCAATGGCCGGCGGCGCGGTTGGGGGAATCCCGTTCATGGTCGTACATCAAAAAGACGTTGACCTCTCCCTGGTCACCCATCTCCCAGAATAGCGGCGACGCGTTTTCAAACACCGTGTTGATATAAACCAACGGATTGGCCGCCGTCTTGGTTCCCTGCTCCGCCATGAGCGGCAATGCCACAACCACGAGTAAAACAAACCCCAATGCCTTCGAAAACGTACGCATCATCATCTCCATTTTCCAATGTTTGGAAATGAAGTGTACGGTTTTTTCCAACCATTGGAAACTCCAGCCGCTGTTTTTCCATGCATTGGAAGGTAGGGACGGCTCGCTCGGAGAGCACACCCTTCCTGCTTAGCTGTAGGCCCGGTCCCCGACCGGGCACGCCGGGTAAGGGTACCCGGCCTACAACTCCCAGCTCCCCGCCCCACGCTCCACGCTACTGTGCCCGATCACTGGCGAGCAATGTAAAAGCTTCCATGATCCGGGCGCGCTGTTCGGGCGAAGCGGAGAGGATGATGGTATTGCCATCGGCACGCTCAACAAACTTTGTGCGGCCGATCTCGTCGACGATCACCCTGCCACGAACGGTTTCGTTGAAGTAGCCGAGGTTGGCGCGGCTCGGATAGAACGTGCTCACCAAATCCCAGCTTGGGCGGTCGTAGGGCATTTGATCCCAATGCCTGTAGGCGGCCGCAACAGGACTGCCTTCGGCAAAGTCGCGCTCGATCGAGGTTCCGGGATAGAGTAGCTGCTTACCCAGACTGTATGGCGTGATGACCACCTCGGTCGGCCACTCCTGCATGGCGATCTTGGCCGCATCGACATCGACCTTCACGTTCCATTCGGGATTGCCCTTGGGCGGAACCGGCCCTTCTTCGGCTGTAATAAAGGAACCCGCCATCACGGATAGCATCCGAACCTTCTGTTTCACCAGTTCCCATCCCGTCAATGCCGAGAATTTGTCCGGCTTGGAATTCAGCAACCGCGCCGCGTTGGTCTGCTGACCGACCACCGCCAGCACGACGGAGCCGTCGGGCTGCGCCGCGAGCGTCTTGCGCAGCAGCGCCACGGCTTCCATCGTTTTGGTTTCGGGCGTGAGGTCGTGCGGAAAATTTTCCGCCACGGTCTGCATCAGGTACCGGCCATCTTCGGGCTGCTTGCCGTCCACCACCCGGCCGATGGGAATATCGCCGCGCCCGAACCAGGTATTGATCATATCGATCACCGTGGCCGAGGCGGGATGATCCTTGCTGCACGTCACCGCCAGCAGCTCCACCTCGCCGCGGTTCTGCAGGCCATGGATGACAGCCAATGCCAGCGCATCGTCGATGTCCGCGCCCAGGTCGGTATCAAAAATCATTTTCACCGGAAGCTGCGGATTCAGCGCCGGCGGCTTGACCATCAGGCGGTCGATCAGCTCGGACAGCGCCCGGGGTCCGCGCTTGATTTTGACCCAGGCATGCTTTCCCTTCGGGTCTTCCACCCAGCGGGTGTGACCATCCTTGGCGTTTACCTGAACCCGTCCGCCGCGCACCACGTTCCAGTATTTTTCCTCCGCACCGCGCACGGCCAGCAGCACCGCCGTCTGGTCATAGGCCGGCTTGCCCTTTTCAATGCTCGGACGTTTCATGTACGGCCGCAGTTCAAAGGCGCGCCGCACCGGATTGCGTGGCGGCGATGCTTTCAGGGTACTCCCCGCATGGATCACATAACCCACTTCGAAGCCGGTAAAGATGATATCGCCCGGCCAGTTTTCGATGGCATACTTCGAGGCGGGGATATCGATCACAATATTGCACTCCGGCTTGTTTTTGCGGGAATCGGGAAACTCCGCGCCCATCACGACGAGTTTTTTTACCTTTTGCTCCACCAATGAGCGCTCGTTCTTCAGCAGATCATCCAGATTGCTCAGCGCGCCCACCGAGCAGATGACCACGCTCTTGTCCGGCGCGTTCCGCAACGCCTTGCGATAAACATCCAGCGCATCCGGCATATTGCAGTCGGCCTTGGCGTCGTTGGGGAAACAGTCGCGCAGTGCCTCCGTAAATGGACTCTTCGGCGGCTTGCGCGTCCGGCCCCCGTCCTTGTCCGATCCGATGGGAATGTCCGGTCGGCCATACCAAGTGTTGATTGCGTCGCACGCGGCGGCCGACGCACCGGTCTGATCCTTGCGGTTCACCACCACAGCCAGGATTTCGCATTCGCCATAGTCCGCCAGCGCATGCAGCACCGCCAGCGCCCCGGTGTCGTCGCAGTCACCCGCCATGTCGGTATCAAAAATAATTTTAACCGGCTCGGCGACAACTGCCGTTGCCATTGCACAAAGCAATACCAATATCCATTTTTTCATCGTGCGTCCCCCTGCTTATTTGATCCCGTTGTCCATCGTCTGGAAAAAGTCGGCCATGATAGCCTCGCTGTCGAAATTTTCCCACACGACCATCTTTAATGCATTGTCCGGCCGGTCCACCCATTTTTTTCCGTTGAGCTGCGGACGCGGAACCACCACCGCATCGGCCCACGTCGGATCCTTTACGACGGCTACGGCACCTACATCAAAGAAGGAACGGAACGGCGGGTTGCCGTGTTGCTTGGCATGCTTGTACAGACTGACCGAGTAGTCGCCGAAGGTGTGGAACGTGCCGCCGTGGCGGCCGGTTACCGGCTCGGCGCTGCGCGGACCCTTGCCGGGCATCTTGTCGAATATATCCTGCTGATAGGCCTTGATGCCCCAGGTTCCGCTCGGATTCCCGTAACGCACCGTGACCATTTCAAACTCCACCGGACAGTCCATCAGGTAACGAACCGAAGAGAGGTCGTTGTCCTGGTTGTATTCCCCCGGCTTGGGATAATTCGACCCGAGCCAGACCACCCGAACCTTCGGGATAATCGACGGCTCCTTGGCCAGTGCCAAGGCAATGTTGGTCAGCTTTCCGATAGGAATCAGCACCAGTTTCTGCGTTGACGGTTTCTTGGCCTGCCGGATGATAAAGTCCACCGCCTCGTGCCCGTCAAAGTCCGGTTCGCCGATGTGCGGCAGTATTTCCTCGAAACTGCCGTTGGCGCCTTTGTGAATCGGCACTCCCGGACAGGCGCCGCATAGCTTGGCAACACGCACCGCTTCCTTCATCTGTTCATCGGCATTGCCACCGCTCCTGGTTTTGTTGACGGTAATGCCCTCCACATTGAACACATCATCGCTTAGCAGTGCGTAGGCGATCGCATGCTGGTCGTCGGTTTCGTTGTTGGCGTCCGAGTCGACCAATACCCGGATTTTCCCGGTGTTGGTTGTGGCACAGCCAACGGTCGCCACCAGCGCACCCACAAGTCCTGCCTCTATCAGTTTTTTCATCATGTCTCCCATCATTTTTTTCTCCTTACATAAACATAGTACGCACCGCAGATCGGCCGTTTGTCCTGGTCGTCGAACCAAGTGTACAACCGGGTATGACCCTTCTTGAGATTAAAGGTGAAAGTAGCATGTTTTGCCTTGGGTTTAAGCCGCAGCACCTTGTAGGTGTTGCCCACCTGAATACGCGCCCGGGCAATGGGCAGGGCCACGCCGGGTTCCAGTTCGCCGGCGGTCACCTGCTCTGCCGGGGCTGGATCACGCAACGCCAGCCCGCTCTCACGCGGCCAGCGCCGCAGCTCCAGCTCATATTCACCGTCCTGCGCCACGTCCAGCTCCCACCAGCCGTTTTTCCGCACGGCCTGCCTCACCTGCTTCTGCAGATCAACAAATACATCCAGCCATTCACAGGCGGTCAGCATCATCGGGTTGTCATGGTCGCTGCCGATCACCACCCGCTGGGGCGTATTGACCGTCGGGGCCACGTCCGCCCACCATGCATCAAGGTGCTGCCGCATTTTACGGGCAATTTCGGGGTGGTCTTCGATTACGTTCTTTTGCTGCAGCGGATCGACATCCAGGTTGTAGAGTTCACGGTCCTCCAGCAAACGCCAGCGTTTCCACAATATGCCCGCCCCCTCGCGGCGCATGAGCGACGGGCTGTCCGGCGCGGGATAGTCGAAGGCAAACGGCATGCGGCTATAGTTAACGACCAGCATCCGGTCTTCGGGCGGCTCGGTTTCACCGCGCAGCACCGGTGCCAGACTGATGCCGTCAAATTTGGACGGTGCGGATGATCCGATGCCGCAGAGCTCCATGAGAGTGGGGAGCAGGTCCTGCACCTGCGTGAGTCCATCAATGTCACGCGGAGCGCCGAATCTTCCACGCGGCCAACGAACGAAAAGCGGCACCCGGTGCCCCCCCTCCCACAATTCGGTCTTTTTCCCGCGCATCCCGGCTGGATAGTAGGCATGCCCGAAGGTGCTGCCATTGTCGGAGGTGAAAACAAGGATCGTATTGTCCGCCAGTCCATTTTCATCGAGGAATGCGTTCAGCCGCCCCAAATTAGTGTCGATGTTGCGAATCATAGCCAGATACGGCACCAGCTGTTCCCGCAGCTTGGGCCCCAGCTTGGGCAACGTATTCTCAGCAAAGGCGGCCTCGATGGCCTTGCGGTCTTCCTCCGGCGCCCAGTGCGGCGAATGCGGCGCGTTGGTGGGCAGGTAGACCAGGAAGGGCTCCTTGTTGGCGGAACGCTTCTTGATCCATTTCATGGCTTCCCGGAAAAACACATCGGTGCAGTACCCCTTGTATGGCTCGCGTTTACCGTTGTGCAGATAGGTGTCGTCGAAATAGTCGTTGTTCCACCGGTCCGGCACGGAGTTGATATGCGAGGAGGGAAACGAGAGCGTTTCCTGGAAGCCGCGATCCTGCGGGCGGAACGGATAGTTGTCGCCCAGATGCCACTTGCCGAAGATCCCCGTGCGGTACCCCGCCTTCGCGAAAAAGTCCGCCATGGTCGGCAGTCCCGTACCGAGCAGGGTGCGCCCGCTGCTCACATTGATGGCGTGGTTGTGCGCGGCATCGAGACCGGTCAGCAGCTGGCCGCGGGTCGGTGTGCACATCGGTGCAACGTGATAGTCGGTCAACCGCAGACTCTGGCTGTACAACCGATCAATGTTCGGCGTTTTTAGAATGGGATTTCCATGGCACGACATTTCGCCGTAGCCCTGGTCGTCCGTCATCACCACAATCACATTCGGGCGTTCCGCCAGGGCGGCCACCGAAACCATAAGTAATACTGATGTTATTAATAAATGCATATGTTTCATTATTCCAACTCCTTCAGCTCTTCCATTGGAGGCTTATCAACCGCCCAGTTTTTGTTTTTCATCCCGCCGTAGTAGGGATAGTAATCCCACATCACTTTTCCACCCACCACGCGCGGATCCTTTGTTTCCGCCAGATGATCAAACAGCTGCTTGCGCATCTTTTGCAGCGTCTTTGCATGCTTCGGCGAATTGGCCAGATTGGTTATGTTGCCCGGGTCGCTTTTGATTTCGTACAGCTCTTCGGCGGGACGGAACCCGAACGATAGCTTAGCCAAATGGGCAACCTCTGGATTCTCCATGAGAAAACTCTTGGTGGGCGACGAATCGATCTCCCCGTAGGGAATGGCGCGGGCGCAATCACCGGCATCCGGCGAGCCGGATGGCCAGCGCGACGGCTCGAAGTTGTGGATGTAGAGATAATCCTTGGTGCGTATCGCCCGGCACGGATAGCCCTTGCCGCCCGCGCGGCAGCCATCGTGCCGCTCCATGGCGATGAAGGCGGCAGGCCGCTCCTCCGTTTCCTTGTCGGCAAAAACATCCATCAGGCTCCGGGCGCTCATCATTTCCGGCGGTGCGATTCCCGCCGCTTCCAAAAAGGTGGGAGACAGATCGCTGAGGTTGACGAACGATTTCACCGTCCGTCCCGGTTTTTTGATTCCCGTCGGCCAGCTGATCGCCAGCGGCACGCGGGTTCCCTGGTCGTAGAGACTGGCCTTGCCGCGAGGGAACGGCATGCCGTGGTCGCTGGTCATCACGACAATGGTATTATCCAGCAAGCCGCGCTTTTCCAATGATTGGATGGCGCGTCCGACCATCCGGTCGTAATGCTCGACCTCCATGTAGTAGTCAAGGATATCGCTACGGACGATATCGTTGTCGGGAAAAAACGGAGGAACGATGACCTTGGACGGATCCTTGCCTGCGGCAATCCCAGCGCCCTGCTTGTATGCCCGGTGCGGCTCATGCGTTCCCAGCCAGAAACAAAACGGCTTCCCTTCGGGATGGCTGACCAAGAAATCCTCGAAATTGGCGGCATAGTCCTTGTCGCTAATGCCCTGAATTCTTGTTTTTAGTTTCTTCCCTACATGTTCCAGACCCGCCGGATTTTCCGTGCGCCCGCCCGGCTCGAGTTTTCCCGGAGACCAGCCTTTGCCGGTGTAGCCGATGGAATAACCGGCATCTTGCAACAGCCCGGCGTAGGTGTCGAATTTTGCGGGCAGGGTACTGTGGATATTCCCGGCCTCCTCCAGCCGCCAGATCGACTGACCGGTTAGGATCGCGCTGCGCGACGGCCCGCAGGTGGGCGCATCGCAAAACGCATGTTCAAACCTTAGGCCGCTCTTGGCAACCCGGTCGAACGCCGGGGTCTGCACCACCGGGTCGCCGTTTGCCCCGGCGTGCGCGTAGGACTGGTCATCCGAAATGCAAAAGAGAATATTTGGACGCTGACCCGCAAAAACCGAGCTGACCGCCAAAACAACTGGGAACATCCATCGCAACTTCATTTTATTCCAATCCCTTCACCTTATTATGCAGTTAATCTGAAAAATATTTTTCGCCACAGAATACACCGAATACACGGAACCTGAGCTGGGACTCTTTTTTCAGTGTATTCCGTGTATTCTGTGGTTCCGTCAATACAAACCAAGTTGATTCGTATTAGCCCTCCAATTCTTCCAAGCTTGGTGCGGACGCCTGTGCACCCAGACGGGTGACGGAGATGGTGGCCGCCTTGTTGGCGAACGCCACCGCCTCTTCGATCGCCTGCCCGTTGGCCATGCCGACCGCCAGCGCGCCGTTGAAGGTGTCGCCCGCCGCCGTGGTATCCACCGCCTCGACCTTGCGCGTCGGCACCAGGCCGCTGAACGTGTCGGACAGCACGAACGCCCCTTGCGAGCCCAGCGTGATGATGACCATTCCAACGCCTTTTTCCCGCAGCGCCTGCGACGCTTTTTCCGCATCGGCAATGTTTTCCACCTTGATGCCGGTGAGTATTTCCGCCTCGGTTTCGTTGGGCGTGATGACATCGAGCTTGGCGAGCAATTCATCGGAAAGCGCCTGCGCCGGGGCGGGATTGAGAATAACCGTCTTGCCCTTTTCGCTACCGAGCGAGGCTACATATTCGATGGTTTCAATCGGCGTTTCCAACTGCATCAGCAAGACATCCGCCGCATCGATCTGCGCCATGGCGTCATCCACATCCGCCGGGTTGAGCGTATTGTTTGCGCCCGAGGCCACGGCGATGCAGTTTTCGCCTTTGCTATCGACCATGATCGTCGCCACGCCGGAGGGCTGTTCGGGATCGACCACAATAAAGTCGGTGTTGATACCCTCCTTCTTGAAACCTGCAACGGCTTCCTGACCGAAAATATCATCGCCGACCTTGGCCACAAAAACCACCTCGCCGCCGAGCTTGGCGGCGGCGGCGGCCTGGTTCGCGCCCTTGCCGCCGGGGTTCATGAAAAACTCGCCCCCGAGGATGGTCTCCCCCGGTGCGGGCAGATGTTCCGATTTGATCACCATGTCGGTGTTCGAACTTCCAACTACTACAATCTTGGACATAACTACTCCTTTCGAAAATCCTTAGTACTAAGCCTCTGGCGGAATATGTTTAACCACGAAATACACTAAATACACTAAACCACACCGTAGAATCAGCTTTCGTGTGGTTCGTGTATTTCGTGGTTCATAATCTATCGTGGCTGGCTGACTTAATCAAGTGGCCTCTACATGTTGTGGTTTAGTGTTGTAAAAATCCTTAACAGCTTTCGGTCTCGAAACCACCGATTGCTGCATCAGACGATGAAATAGTTTTCCCCTATGTTGGGACAGCC
>JAIPIO010000008.1 GCA_021734595.1 Kiritimatiellales bacterium
AGAGCGCCGCCAGCGGTCCGGCGGCATCGAAGTGTTTCCGGGCCGATGACACGGCCCGACGGAGCAGCAGGAGCTGCTGCGCGGCATCGCACGGCAGGCCGGACAGCAGGCCGGCCTTGCGGGCATGGGTCAGGCAGAGCTGCTGAAGCCGGTTGCGGGTCGTCAACCGCGCGGCATCCACCCATCCTTCCTGGAGCACCCGTTCCTGCTGCCAGCGCCGGCGCGAAAGTTCTGTCGGGAAGACCATCACTTCGCGCTGGGCGCTGGCTGAACTCATCACAGCTTTTCAATGAAACGGGCGATACGCGGCATCGCCTCTTTGATTTCATCCAGCGCGGTGGCATAGGAGCAGCGGATGAAGCCTTCGCCGCATGCGCCGAAGGCCGTGCCGGGCACGACCGCCACGTTCTGCTCGTCGAGCAGCTTCAGGGCAAACTCCTTGGAGGTCAGGCCGTAACGGCTGACATCGGCAAACGCGTAGAATGCGCCTTCCGGACGCAGGCACGGAAGGCCCATCTCCTGGAACGAGGCATGGATGAAATTGCGGCGCCTTTTGTATTCGGCCTTCATTTCAGCAATATCCCTCTCCGCATACCGCAACGCCTCGATGGAGGCCTCCTGGCTGAGGATCGGCGCGCAAAGCATCGTGTACTGATGGATCTTCATCATCGCTTCGATCAGCTCCGGCGGCGCACAAGCATAGCCCATCCTAAAACCGGTCATGGCCCAGGCCTTGGAAAATCCATGCAGGTAGATCGTACGCTCCTTCATGCCCGGCAGGGAAACGATGCTGAAGTGATCGCGGTCGTACGTCAGGTCGTCATAGATTTCATCCGTAATCACGATCAGGTCGTGCGCGATGGCAAAGGCCGCAATCTCCTCCACATCCGCACGGGCCAGCGTCGCACCGGTGGGATTGTTGGGATAGTTCAGCATCAGAATCCTGGTTTGCGGCGTTACCTTCTCCTCCAGCTCCGCGCGGGTGAGCCGGAATCCGTTTTCCATTTTTGTTTCGACGGCCACCGGTGTGCCGCGGGCAAAAATGATCAGCGGATTGTAGGAAACATAGCACGGCTCGTGATACAGGACTTCGTCACCCGGTTCCATGAGTGCGCGCACGGCGAGGTCGAGCGCTTCGCTGACCCCGACGGTGATGAGTATTTCATCTTCCGGGTTGTATGCGATGCCGGTCTTCTTTTCGACATACCGCGCAATGCCCCGGCGCAGCGCCAGCAGCCCCATGTTGGAGGTGTAGCTGGTTGCACCGCGCTCAAGCGCCAGCATGGCGGCTTCGCGAATATGCCAAGGGGTAACGAAATCAGGTTCGCCGATCCCCAGGCTGATGACATCGTCGCGCGAGCTGACAATGTCGAAAAAGTCGCGGATGCCGGAGCGCGGAATATCGCGGACGTGTTGTGAGATCCGGCTACGGAGAGATTTTGAGTCGCTCATGTTCCCCCCCTGACTGCATAATAATCCCGTTTCGTTTGTAGGCCTTCAGCATAAAGTGCGTGGCCGTGGAAGTGACGTTCGGCATGGTTGCCAGTTTTGCACTTACAAACCCGGCGGCTTCGTGCATGGTTTGCCCCTTGGTGAACAGCAGCAGGTCAAAGGTGCCGGACATAAGATAAACCGATTCCACTTCGGGAAACCGGCCGATCCGTTCCGCAATACGGTCAAACCCGCCTTCGCTCTCCGGAATCACCTTCACTTCGATGACGGTCGTAACCAGACTATGATCGAGTTTTTCCTCGTTGACCACCGCCTGATAGGCACGGATGACTCCAGACGCTTCGTACTCGGCAATTTTGCTTTTCACCTCTTCAACTGAAATCCCCAGTTCCTTCGCCATGTTTTCAGGCGTTTCGCGCGCATTCTGTTTCAACAGACTCAGCAGTTCATTCATAATCTCACCTTTAATAGTTAACGACGGTTCAATTTAGCGGTTTATGGAATATCCACCAACACAAAAAAAAGAGCCCCGGCTTCCGGGGCGCTTTCGAATCTCTTCAGAGTTGATTAAAACTCATAGGCGAGATTGATGCCGCCCCACAAGAGATTGTCGGCCTGGTAGTTCGCGGTCCCCGCGCTACGCACAACGCCATCAAGCCAGGTGTACGTAAGACTGGCAGAGAGCGCGAGCCGTTCCATCAGCTCATAACGTGCGCCGGCATATACGTTGTAATCGTTGAATCCCCGGCCGTCATTCCAGTAGAATTTATTATAGCCCGTGCTTCCGTAACCCGCAGAAGCCCCGGCCTCCAGACTGAAGACATCACTGATTTCGAAAGGCGCCGTGAGTTCGAACAGGGTGTAGAACCCATCCGCTTCGCCAAAATCAGCAAACATGCTCATTTTGGGAATAAGAATCGGAACCGCATTGACCGTGAAGGCAACGAATGCTTCCTGCGTATCATCAGCCGCTGAATTCGGGAAGAGATACTTGATAAAACCGACATCAACTCCTACGGCATCCGTCGGCAGCGGAATGGCATAGGCCAGCGTAAGATCAATTTCCGAGAAATCGTTATGGACACCAGCGACATTGTGGTCGATGTCATAATTGCCCCAGATATTGAAGCTGAAACCATACTGCGCGAGGGTCAGCTGCGGCTGTACTACGCCGCCGTCATTTACAACGCCACCGCGGAAGACATAGGCAGACATCAGCGCCGCTTCGGCAACCACCTGCACCCGTTCCCGTTCCGCCGTATCTGCAGCAAAAACCGAACCAACCGCCATCACAACCGCCAAACAAACAATCATCAATTTACTCATTAGAAGCATTCCTCCTGTTTTATGCGCTTCCCCCATTGATACCGCGACCCTCGCAATACCACTCCTCAAATTCCCGCGTAATCTCGCACTTAGCGCCATTGGTTGCAAACAATTTTTACCCATATATTAATTCAATGGCATATAAAAAAAGCGCCCCGGCGAAAGGGCGCTTTCCCTGGCTGGTGATGGTTTATCAGAATTCGCAGGAGACGCCCGCTGTTCCGTAAAACTCCGTGTCATATCCGAATGCGGCGATCGTATCGGTTCCCGGAACATAGGCCACATCGGTGAGCACTTTATCATTCAGCTGCCCCACATAGGTGACCGAAGCGCTGATACCCCAGTTTTCAGTCAGTGCATAGCTGACGCCCGCCGTTGCGGTCGCGTTGTGCCAACCGCTTCCACTGGGACCGTCGGGATCGAGATAGGCAACCGTTCCGCCGATGGAAAGACCCAGTGCGTCCGTAATATCCAGACCATACCCAAGACTGAACTCATAGTACTCGCTCTTCTTGATGCTGCCACCGGTGCCGAAATAGGCTGCGGCGCCTGCTTCAAAACCGGCGAACTCTTTGCCAATCGCAGCAGAAACTTCCTTATCGGCCGGACCGCCGTTCGGGTAGGTGTAGTCCGTGTAGCCGACAGACAGATCAACGAACTTAATCGGAAGCGCATAGGAGGCATACAGGTCAAGCTCGGAAAACTCCGAACCGTTCAGGTTCCCGTCGTAATCTTCAATATCATAGTTGCCCCACGCGCCTACCGTGAACGCGCCGAACGCTTCGGGAATCGGGAAACCGGATACTTCAACCCCCGGCTGAAAAACCGCCCCGTCATTGAATGTCACACCGCGGAACACATATGCAGACGCAAAATCTGCCGTTACGCTTACGTCCGCCTTTGCGATTCCAACGCCCATCATTAATACCGCTGCCATTCCTGCAATTACTGTTCTGTTTCTTAGTTCTCTCATTTTATTTCTCCTTATTGGTTTTATTCTTCTATCTGAGTTGTATTCGGGGATTGTGCTCCGTCTGAAGTTCTTGAGGATGCAAGAGAATTTCTCGCGAAGCACAATCCCCATTATTCAATGAATGCTATCTACCCGATCGCCTCCGACCCTTTCTCTCCCGTGCGGATGCGGATGCACTCCACCAGGTCCATCACAAAGATTTTCCCGTCGCCGATGTTGCCCGTCCGGGCCCCCTTGACAATCGCCTCAAGCGTGGGCTCGACAAAATCGGCGTTCACGGCAATCTCCACGCGGACCTTCTTTAGCAGGTTCACTTCGATATCCGTACCGCGGTAGGTTTCGTGGTAGCCTTTCTGCTGACCGCAGCCCAGGGCATTGGTCACAGACATCTTGAAGACTTCCGCATCGTAGAGCGCCTCTTTAACATCTCCCAGACGCTCGGGTTGTATGTATGCAATAATCAGTTTCATGATTTGTTCTCCTTGTTTCTCAACGTCGAGTTAGTTGGTGTTGAATATCTGGAAGCCGCTGTACGCTTCTTCACCGTGCTCGCCAATGTCCAGTCCGCGCAGCTCTTCCTGCTTGGATACACGCAGCAGGTTCAGTTTCTTCAGGATAAAGAAGAGAATCAGCATGGTTCCAAACGCCCATATCGGGATCACAATAGAACCGACCAGCTGAGGAATGAACGCATGGGCGCCACCGGGCATCGCCGCGCTGCCGAAAATAGCCGTGGCAATACCGCCCCAGACACCGCACATGCCGTGTACCGGGAACGCGCCGACCGGGTCATCGATCTTGAGCTTGTCGAGCAGTTTAACACCAAGCACTACCAGGACACCGGCAACCGCGCCGATAATGATGGCGGACACGTTGGTGACCGAGTCGCAGTTGGCCGTGATACCCACCAGACCGGCCAGGATACCGTTGGCCGCCATGGTCAGGTCGGGCTTCTTGTGCATGATCCAGGTCGAGATCATCGCCAGTACGCCACCGGCACCAGCGGCCAGCAGGGTGTTTACCGCAATCAGCATGACTGCATCGGTGTTGCCTTTCCCAACGATCGCAAGCTGCGAGCCGGGGTTGAATCCAAACCAGCCGATGAGCAGGATGAATACACCCAGCGCCGCGATCGGAAGGTTGTGGCCGGGGATCGCCCTAGAGGAGCCATCCTTGGCAAAGCGCCCGATCCGCGGCCCGAGGACAATGGCACCCGCCAGACCGGCGAAACCACCAACCGCATGCACCACCAGCGAACCTGCAAAGTCATAGAAGCCCATCTGGTCCAGCCAGCCGCCGCCCCATTTCCAGAAGCCGCTGATCGGATAAATCAAACCCGTAATCACGGCGCTGTATATCAGGTAGGCGGGAAACTTCAGGCGTCCTGCCACCGCACCGGAAACAATGGTTGCCGCCGTTGCCGCAAATGCAACCTGGAACAGCCAGTCAACCTGCGGCGCCAAGGCTCCGGCCGCCGCCGCGTCCGCGCCGATTCCGCCAATCCCGATTTGACCAAACGCGAAAAATCCGTTTCCTGCATCACCCGGATACATCAGGCCGTAACCGACCACATAGAACAGCAGCATGCCGAGACACAGGTCCATCACGTTTTTAAACAGGATGTTCACCGTGTTCTTGGCCGAGTTGAACCCAGCTTCAACCATCGCAAATCCGGCCTGCATAAACAGCACCAGCACGGCCGCGATCATCAGGAACATATTGTCTATCGCATATGATGTTTCGTTCATCACGGCATCCGCAGTTAGCGGAACCACCGCGGCCGCAGCCGCCACAGCATCCGCTGCCGGCGTTGCCGCAGCTTCCTCCGCCCATCCGGGCGCAACCCCCACCAGCACCAGCATCGCTGCCAAGGCCGATAAATATTTTACTTTCCTTTTCATCAAAAACACCTCCAACAGTTTTTTTTCATCCACATCGCGAACCCCATGTCCGCGATTACGGAACGCCTTATTGCACAGGGTGTGCCAAGCCGTTATATCCGCCTCTTTCAGAGTCGTAACCAATTGCTAAAACGGCATATAAAAAAATTATACCCAACCGCGACCATATTTGTGTCGCATGCTATTTTGGCTACAATTATGTATTATATATTTATATAACTACTATTTTGTTCCTTGCAAGCGGGTCCAGAACCTGATTCTGTTTTCTTCTGCCATTTTTCCGTTATTTCGCTACAATCCGCCTATGAATTTTGACTTGAATATCGTTGGCGGGCGCGTATTCGACGGCACAGGAACCGATGCAAGGCGCGTGGATATAGGGATTTGCGGCGATCGCATTGAAGCCATCGGAAACCTCGCCGAAGCCGAGGCCGAAACAACCATCGATGCCGCCGGATGCATCGTCTGCCCCGGCTTTATCGACGCGCACTCGCATTCCGATACCTACCTGCTCATCGAACCCTCCGCCGCTTCAAAAATCCATCAGGGCGTCACCACCGAAATATGCGGCAACTGCGGCGCCTCCGCCGCCCCGTTCAACGGCGATTACAAAATGCCGTCCGACTGGCTCGACAAGGACTATTCCAAACCCTGGAAAACCGTCGCCGAATACCGCGAGCGCTTCGCCGAGGCGCAACCCGCCGTCAACGCCGCCCTGCTCATCGGCCACAACACGCTGCATGCCGGCATCTGCGGCTACGAGCCGCGCGGTGCGGATTTCCAGGAGTTGCGCAACATGTTCCAAGCATTGGAAAAAGCCCTCGACGAAGGTGCCATCGGGCTCAGTTCCGGCCTGGCCTACCCACCCGGCTCCGCCGTCCCGCGCGAAGAACTGGTGGAGCTGGCCAAGGTCGTTGCCCGGCACGGCGGTCTCTACACCACCCACATGCGGAGCGAATCCGACCGCCTGCTCGAAGCCATCGACGAAGCCATCGACATCGCCGAGCGCTCCGGCGCGCGCCTACAGATCTCCCACCTCAAGGCGTCGGGTTCCAATAACTGGAACAAGATTTTCCAGGCATTGGAAAAAATCGAAACCAAAATTCCAACCCTTGGAATCGGTGCCGACCGCTATCCCTACACCGCCGGATGCACCGACCTCGACATCGTCCTGCCCCAATGGGCCTCGTATGGCGGGCGCGATACCATCCTCGCCCGCCTGCGCGATCCCGCTACCCGCAAGAAAATCCGCGACGAGCTGATCGCCGAGCCGCCCGGCCATTGGGACAACGTGATGGTCGGTTCAACTTCGTTCGAGGAGTTCAAGGGGAAATACCTGCCCGAAGTGGCCGAAGCCCTCGGCATGGACGAGGTCGACGCGCTACTGCACCTGATCGACGCCGACGATCTGAAAACCGGCGGCATCTTTTTCGGCATGTCCGAGGAAAACATGTGGCGGGTGCTGGCCCAGCCGTATGTTGCGCTCGGTTCCGACGCCTCGCTCCGTGCGCCGTGGGGACCGCTCAGCCACGACCACCCCCACCCGCGCGCCTATGGCAGTTTTACTAAATTCCTCCGCGCCACCCTCGACGGTAAAACCGTCGCGCTGCCCGAGGCTATCCGTAAAATGACCTCGCTTCCCGCCGAACAGTTCGGCCTCAAGCAGCGCGGATTGATTAAGGAAGGATACTTTGCCGACATCGCCATCTTTGATCCTGACGAAGTAAAGGAAAACACCACCTACGCCGACCCGCACCGGCTCTCCGGCGGTACCCGCCACCTTGTCGTTAACGGTTTCCATACCCTGGAAAACGGCAAACAAACCGACCGCCATGGCGGACGGTTTCTCTCTCATTGAGCTCCAACCCTTACAAATTCTTGTATTCTATATTTTCGCCCCCTGGGACCCCTGACTCTTTATAGGGTATTAACTATCCTTGACCTCTTGCATCTGCTAAACATAGAAAGTTTATACACATTTTAACCAGGGGTGGATATGAAGCGTTCAGTGGTTATTATCGGAGCAGCGGTAGTTTTGGCATCGACGTCGGCGTACGCCGATTATGTAAGTGCAGTTCTTGCGGACGGGCCGGAAGCCTACTACCGCTTTGAGGAGAGCACCGGGGCGATGAGTATCGCGGACAGCTCCGGCAACGGACACGATAGCAAAACTGTTTCGAATGTTTTATTGGGGCAGCCCGGAGCCATGGGAAACGGCGGGATGTTTTCCAACGCCTATGTACAACTCAACCTTCAGCTTTCGCCGGACGCAGGCAGCTTCACCATCGAGGCACTTTCCTGTTTTGATACAACAGATATCAACCGGCACATCGCCTCGCAGCAGGATGGTGCGGGACAGGGGCGCGCGCTGCTGTACCGGGGCGGCAGTTCGAAACTCACCAGTTACCTCGGCGGTGAAGCCTCGACGTCAACCGTCACCTTTTCCCGGGAGCTCTGGCACCATGTGGTTATGACCGTGGAGGACGGCGGCACGAATGATACCGTGCGGTTTTACATTGATGGCGGATTTGTCGGGGAAAACGTCGTAACATCGGAAGCCACGGACGGCGATTGGATACTGGGTGCCGCAAAGGATTACACAGCCGGGCTGATCGGTCTGCTCGACGAGGTCGCCATCTATACCCATCAGCTCAGTGGTGCCCGTATTGCGGCGCACTATAACGCGCTTATTTCTGCCCCCTCTGTGCAGACTTCTTCCGACCCTGCCGAAGGAGGATCTTCTCACAATAATATGCAGCCGTGGCAGGCGATTAATTACCTTGTTGCGCTTAAGGGGGAGCTTCCCGGCGCCGCAAACTGCAGTAACACCATGATGAGTGAGATTGCCATGTTTGCCGGTAATTTTGCCCCCGCCGGCTGGGCTTTGGCAGACGGACAACTCCTTAATATTGTAGAGAATGCATATCTGTTTTCTATTATCGGCACCACCTATGGCGGCGATGGCACAACCACGTTCGCCTTGCCCGACCTGCGAGGCCGAGCCGCAATTCATACCGGCAGCGGGCTCGGTTTGTCTTCCCGGATGATCGGCCAAAAAACGGGGCAGGAAAATGTCACCTTAACAGAAGCTCAACTTCCCTCACACCTGCACACGTTGCCGCCATCAGCCGATAACACAGATCTGACCGGCGACGGTCAACCGCACAACAACATGCAACCGGTTTTAGTGACGACCTACACCATTGCCATCGACAGCGACACGTTTGCTTCGCCGTTCGAGATCAGTGGCAATGGACCGACTTTTTTGGGTGAAATCCGCTGTTTTGCGGGCGTGGTTGCGCCCAGTGGAACGGCGAAGCTTGATGGGCAGCTGTTGCCAACGTTACTGAATGCAGATCTGTTTTCTATTCTAGGCACCACATATGGCGGCGACGGGCAGACGACCTTCGCCTTGCCCGACTTGAGGGGACGAATGCCCGTTGGTTGTGGTCAGGGGTCGGGGCTTTCGAACGTAATCCGCGGCGACATGTTCGGAGCGGAAACCATCGCGCTGAGCGCTGCCCAAATGCCGGCCCACTCACACACCTGGACTGATTCATCCGGCCTTCAAACATCCGGAGTCTCCGGAAACAACGAGCCACACAGCAATATGCAGCCCTCTACGGGGCTTAACTATATCATTGCCCTGACAGGAACTGTTCCTTCCAGCCACGGAACGGATTTGGATGAGCATTTTATGGGAGAGGTGGTTCTTTTTGCCGGTGATTTTTCACCGGAGGGCTGGGCATTTGCGGACGGACGGTTGCTTGCCATTTCGAGCTATCCGGCTTTGTATTCCCTTTTGGGCACCACCTATGGCGGCGACAACAGAACCACCTTCGCCCTGCCCGACCTGAGGAGTCGAACGGCGATTCAGGCCGGGCAAGGATCCGAACTATCGAACAGAGGTCTTGGCGCTCGGAGTGGAGCAGAAAGCGCAACGTTGACTATGAACGACATCCCGGCTCATATCCATACGCACAGCGACCCTTTCACCCCGGTTCATTATGTCTCCCCGAACGGGGAGGGTCATTTTCCATACACCACCTGGTTCTCTGCTGCACATACGATCCAGGATGCCGTGGATGCCGCCTTCTGGGAAGATACGGTACTGGTTGATAGCGGGACTTATAATTTCGGTGGAACCGACGATTCCCGTGTGGCGGTTCCGCCCGGCCTGACCGTTCGAAGTATCCATGGTCCGGAGCACACCGTGATTAATGGGAAATCAACCGTTCGGTGCGTTGAGCTTGGCACGAACACAACCCTTTCCGGTTTTACCCTGACCAAGGGATTTACGCCCAGCAGCGGCGGCGGGTTTTATTGCACCTCCCGCTCTTGGTATGGCATCCCTCTAGTCTCCAATTGCGTCATCACCGGCAATTCGGCCGGTTACAACGGCGGCGGGAGCTATGGAGGCACGCTGACGCACTGCACGCTCACGGACAATTTGGCCGATTACGAAGGCGGCGGGAGCTATAGAGGTACGCTGACGCGCTGTACCCTCAGGGGCAATGTAGCGAAACAGGGCGGAGGGAGCTCCTATGGCACGCTAACGCACTGTACGCTCACGGACAATTTAGCGGAACTGGGCGGAGGGAGCAGTGGCGGCACGCTAATCCATTGCACACTTTCGGAAAATGAGGCGGCAATTCTCTCCAGCAGTTATAACGCCAGCGGTTGCGGCGGCGGAAGTGCAGATTATACGTTGAAAAACTGCATCGTTTGGGGCAACACGGCAGAGGTCTCAGGAGATAACTGGGATAGCCGTTCGCCGGATATTTCCCGTAGCTGCACGATGCCTGATCCCGGCGGAACCGGCAATATCACCAACGCTCCGATGTTTGTTTCCGGCAACGATTTTCACTTACAGGCGGAATCCCCCTGCATTGATGCGGGAACCAGTCTGGCCGACATCGTTGACGATCTCGACGGCACGCCGCGCCCGCTCGACGGCGATAAGAATGGTTCGGCTATCCCGGATATGGGTGCGTATGAATATTTAAATGCCGCTGCTGACTCCGATGGCGACTCCTTCACTGATGGCGACGAACAGATTGCCGTCACTGGCATCACCGATAGCAACGACTGGTTCCATGTGAGCGCCTTTACGAGTAATTGTATCGTCTCCTTCGATTCGTCGGAGGAGAGACAATACACTCTGCAGAGTTGCACTAATCTCATCGACGGTGTCTGGAGTAACGTCGCCGGACAGGTGGATGCTATGGGTAACGGAGGGGAGCTGACCCTCATCGATCCCGTCGCCACGAACTCCCCTTGCTTCTACCGCGTTCTCGTCGAAATTCCCTAGGCCATAGGTACCTTCCAATCCCCGGAAAAATCCGCGTCCATCCACGTGATCTGCGGGTCAATGCCTTCCAACCATTGGAAAGCGAAGATATTTACCTAATAAGAAATATGGCCAAGCTTGCTGTAAGGTTTGTAAGTTTAAGATGTAATTGCCTACTTTGATGCTTACAAACCTAAGCAGATGCAGTGAAATCGGGCCACCTGAAAGGTGAAAATGAAAGAAACGAAACCACTCACCCATTGAGCAAAGGTAATAAAATGAGAAAAGAGCAGATATCATTTACACAAACCACGTTTCTTTCATTTTCATTTCTTAGGCTGACCGGAATGACTTGCGGTATTTGGCGGGCGTGATGCCCATCCACTTGCGGAACTGCTTGATAAAGTAGCTCTGGTCACCAAAGCCGGTTTCGTAGGCGATGTCGGTGCAGGAGAGGTCGCTGGATTCCAGGAGTCGCCGCGCCTCCTGGATGCGCAGGTAGTGGATGTTCTGCAGCACGGTTTTCCCGGTGGTCTCCTTAACGAGGTGCGCGATGCGGAAGGTGCTCAATCCCGTGGTGCGGGCCACATCCTCCAGCGTAACGGATTCGGTGAAGTTTTCGGCAATGTAGTCGAGCGCTCTGCCGACGGTCGGACTGGCGGGTCGGACACCCTGCCGGAAAATACTGTTCATGAAATCATCCAGCGCTTCGCGCAGCACGTTGCACAGGTCGTCGAAATCCTTGGTTTCCACAATCCGTTCGATCCAGCCCATGTGCCGTTCGAGCAGGGGTTCCATCAAGGGACTGTCTTCGACCGCGGCGCGCACGAGATAGCCCATCATCTCAATGGCGCGGGCACGAACCACCACCTGCTTGGGTGAATAGAGAAACATGGCGGCGAGCATCTTGTTGAAAATCCGGCGGGCGCCGGCCCGGTCACCCACGCGGATGTGGGAGAGCAGGATGCGCTCATCATCGTAGGGGTACGCCCGGTTCTGCTCCACCTTGCGCTGATGGATCTCCTCGGCAATCTGGCGCTGCTGCTGCATCTGGTCGCGGTTCCGAAACAGCTGCAGCGGCTGCCACCCGCAGGCCCGGTAGGCAATGGTGAACAACTCCTCTGCCGCGCCGCGCATTTTTTCCTGCGGGAAGACGGTAACCTGCCGGACAAACTGCTCCGCTACCTTCCGCCCGATCCCTTCCGCCGCAAAATAGTTGGTGGCGGCAATAACGTTATAGGGGTCATCCTCGGGCATGACATACCCGGCATACAGTCCCCCGCGTAGCTCTTCGCGCTCCATCAGCGGCACCATCCAACTCATAATGCCCGGCGCAATGAAAAATACCTGCGTCTCTCCCCACCGGACGCACTCCCCCAAGGCATGCGCACGGTTCTGGTTCAATGCCATCAGACGTTCGATGGAAGCGGTGCCCTCCGGCAACATTACCGAACCACTCGGGTCGATCAACCGCACGGACAGACCGCAAAACGCGCGGTATTCACGCACGACCGAACTGAACATTCGCTTCGACAAAACCGGCATAGGATTTCCTCCGCAACGGCAGGAAACTAACAGGAGGAGAATGGTTACTCAACATCTATCAGCAAGATCATTATATAGTTCAGCCCGATTCTTCTATTTTTACATCGTAAATACATATACTGTGCTGTACGTATTTAAAAAATTCACAGGAGGATAGTCATGGCAAGAAATGAAGCACTGTTTGAAGCGGTTATAAAAGGCAAGCGACCGGATGTGACCGCCATCGTCCAGCAAGAGGTCGACAAAGGCACCAACGTTGCCGAGATTTTAATGGAGTCCATGATTCCGGCCATGGCGGAAATCGGCGAGCGCTTTTCGCGCAACGAGGCCTATGTCCCTGAAATGCTCATCGCTGCGCGCGCCATGCAGGCCGGACTGGATATCCTGGATCCCCTGCTGGCCGCCGCCGGCCACGAACCGCTCGGCAAGGTTGCCATCGGAACCGTCAAGGGCGACCTCCATGACATCGGCAAGAATCTCGTGGCCATGATGCTTAAGGGCGCGGGGTTTGAAGTAATGGACCTCGGTGTCGATTGCGATGTGGATAAATACAAGGACGCAGTCGCCAGCGGTGCGCAGGCGGTTCTGCTGAGTGCGTTGCTCACCACCACCATGCCCTATATGAAGGAAATCGTAGAAGGCCTGAAAGGAAGCGGCGCGAAAGTACTCATCGGCGGTGCACCGGTGACGAAGGAATATGCGGACGGCATCGGGGCCGACGGCTATGCCGATGACGCCAACACGGCCGTGAAAGCGACGAAAGCAGCCCTTGGTCTTGCTGCGTAACACACCGCGTGCTACCTTTCGCCACATGGCAGTAATCATTAATTTTGAAGGGCGCTCGGTCGCTGTCGAATCAGGCAGCGACCGGTCTGTTTTGGATCTGGCGCGCGAGGCGGGCTGGCATATCGACGCCAAGTGCGGCGGAAAAGGATTCTGCGCCAGCTGCAATGTACTGCTTGGTGCGGGGCATTACCGTGTCTTCGCGGAAGAAATTGAAGTACTGCCTGAACAACGGCGCGAGGTGCTCGCCTGCCAGACCGTGGTACTGAGCGAAACCGCCGAGATTTTTATCCCACGCTCCTCCGTAATTGCGCTCGACGGTGCGCGCATTGCCGATGAAATGGAGATTCCGGAGCACACCCTCAACCCGCGTTTCGGAGAGGGGTTCGGCATCGCCGTCGACGTGGGCACCACCACCGTCGTGGCAGCGCTGGTTGACCTGTCAACCGGCAAGGTCGTCAGCCGCGAATCGCTTTACAACCAACAGATTTTGAAGGCCGATGATGTGGTATCGCGCATCTCGCTCTGCGACGATGACGCTAATCTGAAAATACTACAGGAACTGGTGATTGAGCACACCCTCAACCCGCTCATCCAAAAGCTGTGCGCTGGAACCGGCACCGACAAGGAGCAGATTGTCCAACTCGCGGTATCCGGCAACACCGTGATGATGCACATCTTCTTCGGCGTATCGCCGGTCAGTATCGGCGTGATTCCCTTTAAACCGGTCAGCCTGACATTTGAAAGTATAGCCGTCGCGCTGGGTATCGATGTTAAACCGGATGCCGTCATTGCAGCCGTGCCCGCCATCTCCGGTTATGTGGGTGGCGATATCACATCTGATATTTTCGTTTCCAATCTCTGGAACCAGAACGGCTTGACCGTGCTGATCGATATCGGCACCAACGGCGAAATGGTGGCCTGCCACGCCGGACAGATGACCGCCTGCGCCACCGCCGCCGGCCCGGCCTTCGAGGGTGCGGGACTGCTCCACGGTGCCCGCGCCGCCAGCCGCGCCATTGATACAATCAATTATGACGAGACGCTCCAGTTTGAGCTGACCGTGATCGGCGAACCCTACCCGATGGGGTTGTGCGGCTCGGCCATCATCGACTTTATCGCCTGCGGCTTCCGGTGCGGACTCATCAATGCCTACGGCCGCTACGATGTGGAAATGCTGAAGGCACAGGACTGCCACGAAACCGTCTGTGGCATGCACGCGTGCATACTTGTCGACACCGAGCAGTCGGCCACCGGTGAAACCATCACCGTTACCGAACACGACATTGCCGAAATCCTCAAGGCCAAGGCGGCCATCTATGCCGGTCTCAAGACGTTGCTGGCCGAACTGGGTAAAACCGTTCAGGAAATCGATTGCATCATCCTGGCCGGCGGATTTGCAAAGCACATCAATCTCGAAAACGCAGTCACCATCGGACTGCTTCCAGACATTGGAATCGAAAAATACAAAGTCATCGGCAACGGCTCGCTCGCCGGCGCCGCCCTCGCCCTGCTTGATCAAGGCACCGGGCAGGCCTATCTCGACATCATTGACAAGCCGAAGGTAATCACCCTCAACCAGACTGCGCATTTCACCAACTATTTTCAGGAAGCCCTCGCCCTTCCCAATCTAGATGAATCCGATTTTCCAAATATTTTATCAAACCACTGAAAACACGGAATACACAGACAGTAACTCCATTCAAATGCATATATTATTCCAGTCCGCATTGTATCAATGTCCATTAGCGTTTATCTGTCGTTCAAATTTCCGTGTGTTCCGTGTATTCCGTGGTTCAAATAAATGAAGTATAAGCTGATCAGTTGTGAGATTTTTTTCCGGGAGATGGAATTCCTTTTGGAGCAGTCGCCCCATGAGATCGACGTAGAGTTTATGCAGAAAGGCCTGCACGACATTCCGACCGCAGAGATGCGCGCGCGCATCCAGGATCAGGTCGATGCGGCATCCGAAGAAAACCATGACGCCATCCTGCTCGGCTATGGGCTGTGCAACAACGGGCTCGACGGTGTGCTCGCGCGCAACGTCCAGTTGGTACTGCCGCGTGCCCACGACTGCATCACCCTCTTTTTCGGCAGCCGCCAGCGTTATCAGGAATATTTCTTTTCCCATCCCGGCACCTATTTTCTGACCACCGGATGGATCGAGCGCAACAAGATTGCGGAGGAACTCAAGCAACTCAGCATCCCGAACCAGACCGGCATGGACATGACCTACGAAGAACTTGTCGAAAAATACGGCGAGGACAACGCACAGTTCCTGTGGAAGGAGCTCTGCTACACCGAAAGAAACTATTCGCAGATCACCTTCATTGAAATGGGGGTTGAACCCGACGGATCATTCGAGCAAACCGCGCGGGAAGAGGCGGTTTCCAAACATTGGAAATTCAGCAAAGTCCCCGGAGACCTCTCCCTGATCCGCCGCCTGCTCAACGGTGACTGGGATGAAGAGGATTTTCTGGTTGTCCCGCCGCACCACCGCATTGCCGCCAACCACACCGAAGCCATCGTCGCCGCCGAACCCGAATAACCGGTTTCCCAGACATTGGAATTTTCTATCCCATTTTCTTCCTGGCATTGGAATATTCGTCTCTGGATTTTCCAACCATTGGAAACCCATGTAAACCAACTATCTCAGCAAGATCGGACTGTTTTACGGCCAGACCGGTCTATTCCCACTCCAAAAATCTCCTAGTATGTGTTCACCATTAAATCAAGGAGAAGAATCATGACGGGTAAAGAGATTTTATTGGACGCCATTCAGGGAAAAATAACGGAAAGACCAGCCTGGATGCCGTTTGTGGGCTGCCACGGCGGATTCCTCGTCGGCAGGACCGCGAAGGAGTATCTTCAGTCGGCGGAGTTGATTGTCGAGGGTTTGCTAAAAGCAAAATCATTATACAAACCGGACGGTATGCCGGTGATGTTCGATCTGCAGATCGAGGCGGAAATTCTGGGCTGCAACCTGCACTGGGCCGACGAAGTACCGCCGGCCGTGACCAGCCACCCGCTGGCCATGGGAAAAAAGATTGTCGATCTGCCGGAGCTCGACGAAACCAAGGGGCGCTTCCCGATCATTGTCCAGGCATTGGAAACATTGAAAAAGGAGATTGGCCAAGACACCGCGCTCTACGGTCTAGTCTGCGGCCCGTTCACCCTGGCGCTCCATCTGCTCGGTAACAACATTTTCCTCGATATGTACGACAACGAAGATGCCGTACTTGAAGTCATCAACTACTGCGCAGACATCTGCATCAAATCGGCAGACATCTACCTTGATCACGGTGCGGATGTGATTGCGGTCGTCGACCCGATGACCAGCCAGATTTCGCCGGAACACTTCGAGCAGTTTGTCACCCCGGCCATGAACCGGGTCTTTGACCATATCCGCTCCCGCGGCGGAATCTCCTCCATCTTTGTCTGTGGCGATGTAACCCGCAATTTGGAGGTGATGACCAAAACCACTGCCGACAACATTTCCGTGGATGAGCAGGTCGACATGGCACACCTCCGCGAACTTTGCGAAGCACAGGGAAAATCATTCGGCGGAAACATCAAGCTGACCGCCGTGCTGCTGCTTGGTGATGCGAACGACGCCAGGATGGAAGTCCTCGATATTATGGAGAAGAGCGGGCGCAAGGGCTTCATCCTCGCCCCGGGTTGCGACCTCCCCTATGCGGTTCCGTCAAAGAATCTACAGGCGGTTGCCGAAATGGTGCACGATGAATATGCGCGCGAAGCAGCGAAGTCGCTGTCGGCCAAGGCGGACGATTCCTTCGACGATGTCGAGCTGCCGGACTACCTCGGCGCCCGCGCGGTTGTGGTCGACGTAATCACCCTTGACTCCACCTCCTGCGCGCCCTGCCAATACATGATGGAAGCCGTTGAAAAGGCGGCCGATGCCGCCATGGTCAAGGTCTGGATCAACGAACACAAGATCAAGGTGCGCGAAGGCATAGGAGTCATGATGAAGCTTGGCGTTAAAAACCTGCCGACCATCTGCATCAACGGCGAACCGACCTTTGCATCGATCATTCCCGACCAGACCACGCTGGTGAAGGCCATCGAAAAGGCCGCCATAGAAAAAATGAGCATTTAGCCATGATTCCAATCTGTTTAATCACGGGCTTTCTCGGAACGGGGAAGACCACCCTGCTCAAACACATCGTGGCGGAAAACCGCGACCGCAGGTTTATCTATCTGGTCAACGAGTTTTCCGCGCTGGATGTGGATGGCGCCATCGTCTCGAAGAACAATCCGGACGTGGTCTCCATTCCCGGCGGGAGCATCTTCTGCAAGTGCCTTGTCACTGAGTTTATCGGGCAGATGACAAGAATACACGAGCAACACCCCAATGCCGAGGGCGTGATAATCGAGGCCAGCGGCATGGCCGATCCGCGCGTGATTGCGGACATGCTCAAGGATACCAAGCTCGATAAATGTTTCGAGTTGTCGAATATTGTCAGCATTGTCGAACCGCGCAGCTTCCTGCGCCTGATCCACACCCTGCCGAACATCATCCATCAGGTGGAGGCGGCCGACACCATCCTGCTGAACAAATGCGACCTGTTCGAAGAGGATCAGCTTGTCGAAACCGAAAAGGCCGTACGCGACATCAAACCCGATGCAAACCTGATTCGCTGCGTGAAGGCCGAAGCTAACTTTCCAATCATTGGAAAAACCGCTAAGCACGATCAACTGCACGGTGAATACGCACAATGCCGCGACCCGCGTTACTCTACCTTCATAACAACGGGCACTACGGAGCCGGAAAAGATCCGGCGATTTATCGAGTCGCACGAAGAGGATATCTACCGGGTAAAGGGAACTATCCAAACATTGGAAGATTCAATCTGCTTCGACTATTCCAAGGCCGGATTCTCCATCACTCCCGCCCCGCCGCAAAAAGAATACGGCTTGGCCTGGATTGTGCGCGGTGATGCGGAAGAAGATTTGAATGCAGCAGGCCTGTCCGCTATGTTCTAATTAGAAGCAACGGCAAAGGAGACAACCAATGACACCCCGTGAAGTCGTCCGAACGGTTTTATCAAGCGGCAAGCCACCGTATGTGCCGTGGTCCTATAAATTTACGGTTGAGGCCGAAGCCGCGCTGAAGGCGCACCTCGGCTGTGACGACCTGGAAGCGGCGGTCGGCAACCACATCGTCCGCGTCGGCAGCGACATCGGTTTTTTCGAGGACATTGGCAACAACCGGATGCGCGATGTCTTCGGTGTGGTGTGGGATCGCAGCATCGACAAGGATATCGGCATGGTGGAAAATTGCCTGATTCCCAAACCAACCATGGAAGGCTTCGATTTTCCCGACCCGCTCGACCCGCGCTTTTTTGAAAACATCGACAGCAAGCTGGCCGCCTACCCCGACTGCTTCCGCGTCTTCGAACTGGGCTTCTCGCTCTACGAACGTGCCTGGACGCTGCGCGGCATGGAAAACCTGATGATCGACATGATCGACAACCCTGAGTTGGTGCATGAGTTGCTCGCAGCCATCACCGACTACAACCTGGTCCAGGTCGAGGAGGCGCTGAAGTACGACATCGATGCCGTCTACTTCGGCGACGACTGGGGGCAGCAGCACGGACTCATCATGGGACCGGCCATGTGGAAGGAGTTCATCTACCCGCAGCTGAAGCGCATGTATGGCTGCGTCCGCGACGCCGGTAAATTTGTGATGATCCATTCCTGCGGCGACGTCGATGAGCTGTTCGACGACCTGATCGAGGCCGGACTGGACTGTTTCAATCCCTTCCAGCCGGAAGTCATGGACATCCTCGAAATCCTGCCCGCCTACCGCGGCCGCCTTGCGTTCCATGGCGGACTCAGCATGCAGAAGACGCTTCCCTTTGGAACGGTCGAGGATGTACGCAACGAATCGCGCGACCTGCTTAAGCTCGGCGCGGACGGCGGCTACATCTTCTCGCCGTCGCATTCGGTGGAAAGCGACACCACGGTCGAAAACATGCTGGCTTTTATCCAAGTGGCTTTCGCACAGGAAGGTTACCAGGCCCTTCATCCGGGGGCAGGGCTTAAACCTGAATCGATATAAAGTTCCGATGTCTGGAAATCGGATTGTGCGGCTTCGGGTTTTAAACTACGCTTTTTCCAGACATTGGAAATAAGGAAAGGCAACAACCATTATGAAACACTGCATACTGATTATCTCCAGTTTTTTGCTGTCGGCTTGGAATTGCGCCGCGGACGCGACGCTTGCCGAGCGAACTGAAACCGCCTTGAGCAAGGCATCATCCTACTTCCAGTCCATTTCAACCCGCGGAGGATATGTGGGCACCTATTCGCTTGATCTTAAGGAACGCTATGGCGAATCGCTCCGCGAACGGGCCAAAGCCACGGAAATCTGGGTGCAGCCTCCGGGCACGCCCAGCGTTGGCGAGTGTTTTCTGCGCGCGTACCGGATCACGGGAAAACAACAGTACCTGACCGCCGCCACGGAAGCTGCGCGTGCGCTCGCATTTGGACAGCGGACGGTTGGTGGCTGGGATCATCTGGTAGACGTGGCCCACCTGCAGAAAGGTTCCGGCAAAGCATCCCGGATGGACGGGCGCTGCACCTTCGACGACAATACGACCCAAGGGGCCCTCAGTTTCCTGATGAGTCTGGACGAGACGGTCGACAGCCCGTGGCTATCAGAAGCTGTTGAGCTCGGACTGGCCCATATGATGAAAAGCCAGTTCGGGAATGGCGCCTGGTCCCAATGGTACCCCTTGATCGGGGGGTATCACGACTACTACACCTTTAACGACAAAACCATGAACGACTGCATCAAAGTCATGCTCAAGGCACACCGGATTTACGGGAAAGAGGAATATCTGAGCAGTGCAAAACGCGGCGGCGATTTCATCATCCTGTCCCAGCTAGCCCCGCCCCAATCCGGTTGGGCACAGCAATATTCCCACGACCTTAAACCCGCGTGGGCACGGCGTTTTGAGCCGCCCGGGGTTTGCTGTGCCGCGACCGGGAATAATATACGCACGCTGGTCGACCTCTATCTCTATACGAAGGATGCGAAATATTTGGAACCGATTCCCCGGGCCATTGAATGGCTGGAAAAGTCAAAGATCGGCGACAATCTATGGCCGCGTTTGTACGAGGTCGGCAGCAACCGGCCCATTTACGGCGACCGGATGGACGGAGATAAAATCTTCTATGTCTATGAAGATATCAGCGAAAGGGAACGAACCAGTTATGGATGGCGGGGAGACTTCGGCATAAGGGGCGCCATCAGCTATTACGAAAAGGTGAAGAGCATGGGTACAGCTGGCTATACCGCAAAAAGAGACGCGCCGTTGACCGCCGCGGATTGCAGAAAGAAGGCTAAAAAGCTCTCGTCGAAGGTTGAAAAAACCATTGCCGCTCTGGATGATAAGGGGCGCTGGGTTGAGGATGGCATGATTCACAGCAAGGTCTTTGTCAAGAACGTGAATCTGCTCTGCAGCTATTTGGAGTATTTAAACTGCAGCCAGCAATGACCGCAATTGACCTACCGGTTACAGCCATTGGATGGAAGGAGACAACGATGCACGAGACAGTGAAAAAACTTATGAAGGAACGGCCGGTTATCATCGACGGCGCGTGGGGAACGGAACTGCAGAAACAGGGGCTCAAGCCCGGCGAATCGCCCGAAGCGCTCAACTTGGAAAGACCGGAGGTTGTGGAAGCTGTCGCTGCCGCGTATGTGGCCGCTGGCAGCCGGATTATTATCACCAACACCTTTGGAGGAACCTCCTTCATGCTCGAACGCCACGGCCTTGGCGACAAGGTGGCGGAGGTCAACCGCATCGGCGCCGAAATCTCCAAACGCGCCGCGGGCGATCAGGCGCTGGTCTTCGCATCCATGGGACCGAGCGGCAAGATGCTGATGATGGGCGATGTGACCGAAGAGGAACTTTTCAAAGCCTTTTCCGATCAGGCGCAGGCACTCGCATCGGGCGGTGCGGATGGACTCGTCATCGAAACCATGTCCGATCTGGAAGAAGCCAAGATTGCCCTCAAGGCCGCCAAGGAAACCGGTCTGCCCGTCGCCGTCTCCATGATCTACGACTCCGGCGCGGAACTCGACCGCACCATGATGGGCACCACCGTCGGGCAGGCCACCGAAGAGCTGACCGCGGCGGGCGCCGATATCATCGGCTCCAACTGCGGCCAAGGCATCGAAGGATTTGTTTCCCTCTGCGCAAAAATGAAAGCAGCCACCGTGCTGCCCGTCTGGATAAAAGGCAACGCCGGCCTGCCGGAAATGGTCGACGGCAAAGCCATCTACAAAACCACGCCGGACACCTTCGCTTCCTTCGCGCAACCGCTGCTCGACGCAGGCGCCGACTTTATCGGCGGATGCTGCGGCACCGGCCCGGATTTTATCTGCGCACTGAAAGTGGCTATTTCCGCTCAAGCATAAGCACGAGCGGTTCGCTGACGGCCCGGTTTAAGGTTATGGTCAACCCGTCCGCCCCCGCTTTGATGGCGGGAAGAGTATCTTCCGGCTTCTGCGAAACGGAATACTGAACGGCGCGCGCCGACCAGCTTTCCCCGGCGTTCACTGGCAATGGAATTTTCAGGTCGCCGATGCCGGCTGGCTTCTTTTTGTCAGGAACCACGGCGACCATGATTTTTTTCGGCATGCCTTTTTCATCATCCGCCAGTACCAGATATCCTTTGGCTTGGTCAACATTCTGTTCGGCCAACCGCAGCGGCGCGTCCCCGAGGAAACTGCCGAGGGTATTCACTGCTTCGTTCGCCGTTCCGCCGGGCTTGCGGTTTCCCGCGCCCCACCAGCACAGGCGGGTCTGTGTTGCGTCCAGTTGATTGTCCGCCGCCCATTTAAGAAAGTGCAGGCCGCGATCCACAACCGTCGTTGGCCCTTTGCCGCTGTTGCCGTGCTCTTCCGTAATCCATAGCCCCTTCACCTTGCCGGTTTTTCCGTAACGATCCCAGATCTCCTGAATGATCCCGACTCCGCCGCGATCACCACCCGCAAACGGATAGTGAATGGTGATGATGTCGACATGCTTCCAGACCGGATCACCCTTGAACGAGGACGCGTGTCTGCCGTCCAGTTTATGGTCGAGAATGCCGTACATCCACTGCCGGAACCTTTCGTTGTAAATGTTTGCAAAACTACCGGTCATGCGCGGAATGCGGTCCGGTCGATTGAACAGCTCGTGCGACGCGCGCTCCACCGCCTCCAGCGCAGGGGCAAAATAGTTTTCCGCATAGGCCTCGCCGTGTTCCGGCAGGCAGGTGAATTTCCAACGAGATTCGCCCGCCTTGATCCGCGCGGCATATTTCTTCCACTCGTCGGAGGACACGCCGATCATCTTGCCGTTGATCTCGTTGCCCCATTGAAAAAAGAGATGCTGAGCTGCGCCGGGAAATTTGCCGTAGACGTCGCGCATCAGCCAGTAGATGGTATCCTGCGACCACTGCGTCTCGTTGCGCTCATCGCGGCTCCCGATCTTTCCGCCCGCTTCGGCCACATAAACCGCCGCGGCATCCTGCTGCGTAAGTTTTGGGATAAGTTTATCCAACCCGACGGCATCACCGTGCTTCCAATTGCGGAAATCCGAGAGGGACAGTTTAACCAGCTCGCCTGCAAACGGCCCGATGCGGACTTGCCGCTGCTTTCCGCGTTCCGCCACCGGCGGCAATTTGCTGTGCGGTCCGCCGTATCCACGCACCGTGCGCCACGGACCGGGCTCGGTGGTGTAGTGCGTGCCAAAATAATCTACCCACGCCGATGGTACCGGTATCGTTTCTGCATCCAAGGGCCAATCCGCGAATTCCGCACCGGCAGAAATGCACACCGAGATCGCCGTTGCCGCCACCATGGTTTTAAGCCTATCCATTCGCTACCTCCAAGAACCGGCAACCATAGCCGGAATTCCAATGGTTGGAAAACATTTTCCAGAGTTTGAAAAATGCAATTCTTTATGGTTTTTGCGCCACGTTATACCTATACTGCGTCCAGTTTATGGAGGACACGGACTATGATGGAAACATTTGCAGGATTGAACCACATTCAGCAGGCGCTATATGCCACTCTTTTCACATGGGGCATGACCGCCCTCGGCGCATCGCCGGTTTTCTTCGCCAGGACCATCAACCAGAAAATGATGGACGGCTTACTCGGCCTCGCCGCCGGCGTAATGATTGCCGCCAGTTTCTGGTCGCTACTCGCCCCGGCCATCGAACTTTCCGGCGGAAGCTGGATTCCCGCCACGGCAGGGTTCGTTGGCGGCGGGCTGTTCCTCTATGTGCTCGATAAAATCCTGCCGCACCTCCATCCCGGCTTTCCGATGGAGGAGGCCGAAGGCATCCACACGAGCTGGCAGCGCAGCGTGTTGCTGGTAATGGCCATCACCCTGCACAACATTCCCGAAGGGCTCGCGGTCGGCGTCGCCTTCGGCGCGGTAGCCGCCGGCATAGACGGTGCCACGCTCGGCGCGGCCATCGCATTGGCGATCGGGATCGGCATCCAGAACTTCCCGGAAGGTACGGCGGTATCCATGCCGCTGCGGCGCGAAGGCATGGGTCGGCTCAAGGCGTTCTGGTACGGCCAGCTCTCCGGCGCGGTGGAGCCGGTCGCCGGGGTGCTTGGCGCCTGGGCCGTGCTCGCCATGCGTCCAATCCTTCCCTATGCCCTGGCCTTCGCCGCCGGCGCCATGATCTTTGTGGTCGTGGAAGAACTCATCCCCGAATCGCAAAGGGAGAATAACACCGACTTCGCCACCCTCGGCGCCATCATCGGTTTCGCCATCATGATGACCCTCGATGTCGCGCTTGGTTAACCGGCAAAAGCAATACCCAAATAATAACAGACCATTTAATATCCGCGTAACTTACGCAATTTCAACGGATTTTCATATCACACTCTTACGAGTGTGATAGTCATGGTTCCAATGACTGGAAACTTTCGCGGGGGATTTCCAATGGTTGGAAGCCCTATTTCTCGCATGTCAGCAGACGCAAAAAACAGGCCCCTAAAAAATTCTGGCGTTTTTTGATTGCTTTTGATCATTTATAATCATAAACAATCAATCGTCATGAGAAGCAGAACCGAAAAAACACTGGCTCCCGAACGGGAAAAGATCATCCGCACCCTGTTGCGCGAGCGGCGAGTTGTGCGCGTGGAGGAGCTGTGCAAAGAGCTGCATGCCTCCCCCGCCACGGTCCGGCGCGATCTGGCGGATATGGAGAAAAAAGGTGTGCTGCGGCGTGTCCACGGCGGCGCGGTCAGCGTCGAGTCCCGACTGGAAGAGCCGCTGGCATTTGACGATAAAACCGCCATCGCCGCGCGCGAAAAGCGGCGGATCGCCAAGGCGGCGCTGGCGCTGATCCAACCAAACGACACGATCTATCTGGATGGCGGCAGCACCACCCTGGATCTGGCGCGACTGCTGAAGGACCGCACCGACATTACCCTGGTCACCAATTCCCTGCGGGCGGCGGCGGAACTTTCCGGCGGCGGACCGCGGCTGATCCTGGTGGGCGGCGAGCTGCGCCGGCAGGCGCAAACGATTGTGGGTACGCTGACGGCGGAAACCATCAAAACCCTCCATTTTGACAAGGCGATCATGGGTACCATCGGGATGACCTTGAAGGAAGGGTTGACCACCACCGACCCCGGCGAAGCGTTTACGAAACAGCAGGCGATGAGCCAGGCAGGCGAAGTGATTCTGCTGGCGCACAGCGAAAAAATCGGCGGCATTTCGTTCGCGCACTTTGGCGACGTCGATTGCGCCGATCATTTGATCACCGATAAAGGAATTCCCGAGCCGTTTAAAAAACAGCTTCAGAAGATGAATATTAAAGTAACCGTAGTTTGAGTTTTCCAACCATTGGAAATTTTTAACCCAAAAGATATAGACAAGAGGAGATAACCATGCCGAATTACCTGAGTGACATGCGGCCCGAATTCACGCCGCACGAAATCGACTGCGGGAAAATCCCCGCCTATCAATACAAGGGCAACCTGAAAACGGAGCTGGCTGGCGGACTGCCGAAAGAAGAGGCCGTCCGGTTGCTGGAAAACATGCTGATGATCCGCGAAATGGAGGGGATGATCGTTAAGCTCCGCTCCGGCGCGTATGAACCGACCAGCGATTTCAACTACCGCGGCCCGACCCACGTTTCCATCGGACAGGAAGGCACCGCCGCCGGCGCCTGCGCCGCCCTGACCATCACCGACAAGATCACCTCGACGCACCGCGGGCACGGCGATTCGATGGCCAAGGGCACTTCGGCCATTTTCCTGATGGATGAAGCACAACTGAAAAGCCGGATGCCGGACTGCGGCGCGGAATCCTTTGAAGAACTGCTCGAAGCCGCGCTCGAAGACCACGTTTATAAAACGATCGGCGAGCTCTTCGGCAAGGAGGCGGGGTACTGCAAGGGCCGCGGCGGCGGCATGCATATCTGCGACTTTTCGGTCGGCCACCTCGGCGCCAACGCGATTGTCGGCGGCGGGGTTCCGATTGCAACCGGCGCGGCGATGGCGCTGCGCTACATGAACAACGACGACGTGGTCTGCTGTTTCGCGGGCGACGGTGCCTACTCCAACGGGGTGGTGCTGGAGGCCCTCAACTGGGCCGCGCAGTATCAGTTCACCAACCAGCTTTCCAAATCGGGCCGCAAGGGGCTGCCGATGATCTTCCTGATCCAGAACAACCACTACGGCATGACCGGCCGCGCCGACAACGAAGTGGCGGGCGTGCAGTCGCTGGCACGCCGCGCTGCCGGATTTGCGGACAACAACATGCACGCCGAAGTGGTGAACGGCATGGATGTGCTGGCCGTGCGTGACGCCATCAACCGCGCGTCTGAAACCTGCCGCCAGGGCGAAGGCCCGGTGCTGCTGGAAGTGAACACCTACCGCTACTACGGCCATTCCCTCTCCGACCCGCGCAACGAATACCGCACCCGCGAGGAAGAGGCCGCCTGGAAAGCCATTGATGCTATCGACACCTTTGTTGCGCAAATGATCGATACAGGCACGATGACCGAAGACGAGGTCGAAGCGCTGAAGCAAAAGGTTGTAGACCGCAACGCACGCGCGGCTCGTCGCGCCGCGGATTCGCCGGACCCCGCGCCGGAAGATGTCCTTAAATACATGTATACCGACACATCGAGCGAAGTTGTTCCACCGGAATTCAGCCACCCGGAAGTGGTGACGAAACTGCCGGAGATCAAACGCAACGCCGAAGGGCAGCTCAACTATCGCGACGCCATCAAGGAAGCGCTCGTGGAGGAAATGCTGCGCGATGAACGCGTGATTGTCTACGGCGAAGATGTGGCCGACTACGGCGGCGCCTTCAAGGTGACCAAG
>JAIPIO010000009.1 GCA_021734595.1 Kiritimatiellales bacterium
AAATGTCATCGTCCCCCAGGAAACCGACGCCAGCATCGCCAGAACCAGAATCCACAGAAATGATTTAAAATGGCCTTTCAGGCGAGTCGGCCATCTCTCCGGCGAGGCCGGTCTGGAACTTGGATACATATCCAGAGGTGTATTACAAAGAAGAGGTGAGGTCAATATAGCAGAGCCGGTTAATGCCCAACGGTAATGGATGCGTTGCGCATCGACCAACCCAGTTCCGCGGGGGCTGTTTGATATTTTAGTTCCGCATTGAGATGGAAGGACTTCAGTCTGTAATCCGCCGGATTCATTGAACAATCAATCTCTGGCTGTTTCGCGCGGAAGTTGGCAAGGGCGGATTCAAAGTTTTGGCGCGTTATCGAATACGAGAAGTGTTTCCAGCCCATCCAGGGTAAAAACTGATAGGTGTTTGAATCGGCGCCTATGGTCATCCAGCGGGCACCCGGCATCAGACGGCTGCTGATCATCCAGCTGTGTGACGGTGTGTCATAGGCGATGTTTTCAACCATCTTCGGCTTGGTTTTAACTGGCCAGCTTGAGAACAATCCAACGATATACGAAATTTTTATCTTTCGCTTTGGATCGATAAAAACCAACACGGGATTTACATACGCAATACTGCCCTTTTTCCCGGCAGAAACGGCAACGGGAATCTGCAAATCCATTGAAACAGCGAGCTTATCGCCAGGCGCACGCAAAAGATCTTCACCCTCTGCCGGGGGGAAAAAGATCTGCGGGGTAACCATCAATTTATACCCGCCCGAACCCGGAAGCGGACAACCCTGTGCATCCATTCCTGCGCCGGATAGGTCGGCAGAATTCAAATACGCGCCTACCGCGATGCCGGACATTTGCGCCGCCGTTGACCCGCTTTGGTTTTTCATGCCGCGCTGCGCGGCGGAACGGTTCTCCGTGATCGGCAGTCCTGTTTTTTCGCCGACGTTCCAATCGACGGGAACAAAACTTCCATCGCCCGTCATTGGATTCTTTTGCCAGCTGATCATGGCGAATTCCCCCACCGGAACACGCGCCTGAACATGCATGCGGTCGCCGAACCCTTCCAGCGAAGGCTGCCGGAAGAGGACGTCCGTTCCCGATAATGATGCATCAGGGTCTGCCCCCATCATCAAAGAGGGGGCGATTAAAAGCAGAAATGCCAAGATCGGTTTCGGTGGTCGTTTCATAATTGGTTCCTAATATCTATCACATCATCGAATACCATTCAACACGGCAGTCTGCCGCTATGGCGCGGCCGGGATCGCTTTATATTGTTCCCGAAAGCAAAGCGATAGATAATTTTGCTGGAAGCAAAATAACGACCCCCGGGAGAGATTCATGGCTGGAACACTGGGCCGCAGAAATTCCAATGGCTGGAAATAACGGAGCGGAAAGTTCCAATCATTGGAAAATGGTTTTGCTGTCCGCAATTCTTCAGGAAACCGGGGTGCGAATGAAGCAACCCCTGTTAGACGGACCTCTCCAGATCCGGCAATTGCGAGTCAACATGGTCTGGCTTTAAAAGCCCACTGTTGAGTCGCATCATTTCACTTTATCCGATATTTTCAGGTTCATTCCAATCCTTCGGGAGAATCAATGACCACAAAAACACATATTCCGGGCAAAGACGCCGCGCTCGAAGACACCATTGAAAAGGCAAGGACCTTGCTCGACACGCATGGTTTTCCCATCGATCTGGTTTCCAGTAAAAACCCTGTACGCAACTGCTGGTCGGTGCACCTGCGGTCGTCCGAATGTCCGCAGATCTACACCAACGGGAAAGGCGGTTCAAAACTCGCCAGTGAGGTCAGCGCCATTCTTGAATTTTTTGAGCGGCTTTCCACCAACCTTTTCTTCTACGACTACTATCTGGGAAAAGACGCCGCTGAAAACGACTTCGTCTTTTACCCCACCGAAAAATGGTTTCCCGTCGCCGACCCGGCCATCGTCCCAACCCGTCACCCCGACGGAACGGAACTGCTCAACGAAGCCTTGCGGATCTTCTACAACCCCGACGGAGAACTGACTCCGGAGCTGCTGCTCGACAATAATACCGACGATCCAGACCGTGGCATAGCCACCCTGCCCTTTGAACACATCGACTCCCGCGAAATCGTCTATTTTCCCGTCAGCATTCTCACCAATCTCTACGTCAGCAACGGCATGGCGGCGGGCAATACGCCGACCGAATGTCGCGCGCAGGCGTTGGCCGAAATCCTCGAGCGCTATGTTAAGAACCAAGTCATCGCCCAAGGCATCTGCCTGCCCACCGTTCCTCCTTCCGTACTCGATCGTTTTCCCCGTATACAAAACGGCATCGAAGAACTCCGGGCGCACGGCTTCCCCATCCTTGTCAAGGATGCGTCGCTGGGCGGACAATACCCCGTCATCTGCGTCCTGCTCATCAACCCAAAAGACGGCGGGTGCTATGCCTCCTTTGGGGCCAGCTGCCGTTTCGAGGTTGCACTCGAGCGCACCGTTACCGAACTTTTGCAGGGACGCAGCCTCGATCAACTCGATGTTTTCGAGCGCCCCTCGCACAACCTCGGCGCCGTATCCGACGGGCTGAATCTCGAAAGCCATTTCATCGATTCCGTCGGACTGCTTTCGTGGAAAATGTTTGGCGACCAACCCGCTTTTGATTTTAACGATTGGGATTTTCAGGGAAGCACGGCCGAAGAATACGAACATCTGAAATCCATCGTCTGCCAATTTGGATACGAAGCCTATTGTGCCGAATACTGCCATTGCGGCATCTATACCTGCCGCATCATTGTCCCCGGCATGTCGGATGTCTATCCTGCCGATGATTTGATCTGGAGCAATAAAATCTCCGGCGCCAGCCTTCGCCCCCAGCTACTCCATCTAAACCAGATGTCCGTAGATGAGTTAACCGCCTTTGCGGAACATCTCGAAGAACTCGGGCTGAGCGATCTGCAACCCATCTCCGATGCCATCGGCGTGCTCTTCGAAGAAGGTACGGCCTGGCACTCGCTGCGAGTTGGAGAACTCAAAGGAATGCTTGCTCTCGCAATCGGAAACCTCGAGGAGGCCGCCCAGTGGTGCAGCTGGTGTCAGCAATTTGATCTTCTACCCCCCGCCCGGCAGAACCTGTACCGCGCCATTCATGAGCTTATTGATTTTGAGCTGGCCGGCGAAAGTCCGATCGAATACGCCACAGCCCTCGGCCTGTTTTTCGAAGAGCAGATCCTTGCCGACGCCAAGGAAATCGTTGCAGGCAAACTGACCTTTCACGGCCTCACGTTTTCCGGCAGCTGGGAAGAAACAACACCGGCCCACCAAACGTTTCTCAACATGTACCGGCGCCTTTACCCGCTCAAAGCTGCGTCCGCCCTGCGCTAACATTTACAACACTTCCAATCCCTGGAAAACCCAGCCCGCATAGCCGACGCTGATTGGAAAAGGTAGGGCACGATCTCCGAGCGAGCCGTCCTGTCGCGCCGACACCCCGATAAGCCGGCAGAATAATCGGGAGGGAAATATTATTTCAGCGGATTTACCCGGAATATTGAGTACTGAACTCGCCCTTCCGACGGCGTGACTTTTTCAGCAGGCTGCTGTAATCTGCTTTTTTATTTGCGGGTCATGTAGTTTTATGCCTGCATAACGCATTAACTAATTTAAACAAAAGGGGCGCAGATCATGTTTTCACTTCTAATTTCAGCAGCTGTTTCCAGCACATTGGTTGGCATCGGTATCGTTACACATTTAAAATCAGGTATCACGGTCTTCATCGGAATTACCGGATTCATTGCTTCGTATTATTTGGTCGGATTTCTGGTTCGGAAAAAAATTGCGGCGGTCCAGCACGCGCTCGAAGACATTCTAAAGACGGGTCAGCAGCGGATGAACCGGAAAATTCAACAGTTCCAGACCAAACCCGGCGGAAATATTAAGCTCATGCAGCGTCAGATTGAGGCAGATCAAAAGGTTATCTATAGGCAGGCCCTCGACTTTTCCGAGCGCCTTGTGCCTTTCAAAAAGTGGAGTCTGCTGATGGGCAGGCAAATTGCCACCATGCGTTTGCAGTTTCTCTATCAATTGAAAGAATTTGAGCAAGTGGATGGAATTCTGTCAACCGGCGGGCTGTTTAAAGGCCCTTTGATGATGGAACCCATGCTGGTGGCCATGAAAATGGCGCGTCAGTATAAGAACGGTGATCTGGCGGGCGCCGAAAAAACCTTCAAACGTCGCGTGAAGTGGTTCAGGGGAGATCGCGGCACCCTGCTCTACGGGGTTATGTCATGGATGTACGTGAAAAATGGCGAGCCTGAAAAAGCGCGCCAGCTTTTACTTAAGGCGAAGGAGAGCACCGGAAACGAGGCTCTCGCCCATAATTGGGTACAACTATCCAACGACCGAGTGAAAAACTTTTCAAACACAGGTTTGGGTGACGAATGGTTCGGACTCTACCTGGAAAATCCACCTACCCCAAAACCACAGCGGATGCGTGGAAACCCAAACAAAGGTCGCGGGTTTTAGCGCCTTTGACGGACGGGTCTGCCTTCTCTCCGCAATCGGGCTTCTTCGGCGGAGAGGGCGGCGGCGGCAAATGATCATGATTAATGCTGAAACTTGAAGATGAGTGGATATAATTCCATTTCATGAATCCATCCCCTCCATTGCCACTTCTCTGCCCGGTCTGCGGCGCGCCACTGTCGCCGCTTGAAAAGATGTACGGTTGCGCCAATGGCCACCCCTTCAACATCGCCAAGGAAGGCTATATCAATCTGCTGCTGAGCCATCAGCGGAAATCCAGGAACCCAGGGGACGATGCGGACATGGTTATGGCGCGCCGCCGCTTCTTCGATTCCGGCGCGTTTGATCCACTGACCGACCTGATTTCCAGTTTCCCTGTCTTCAATCAAAAGGGAGTTTCCGTTCTGGACTGCGGTTGCGGCGAAGGACATTTACTCGGCGCGCTGAGCGAAAGACATGAAGGATTCTTTTGCGGCGTCGATATTTCCAAAAAAGCAGTCCAGCTGGCCTCCAAGCGACATAAACAGGCCACATGGATTGTTGCCAACGGCATGCGGGAGCTACCGGTTGCCGATTCCTCCATGAATGTAATCCTCAGCATACTCGCACCGCGCAACATAGCGGAATTCAGCCGCATCCTAAAACCGGATGGCGCGCTGCTAATTGGCGTACCGGGCCCCAACCACCTGATCGAGCTGCGAAAACAGCTCCAGTTCAGCTCCGGCGATTTTAAGGAAAAGGCCGACGAAGCCGCCGCCAAATGCGCCCCGCAGTTTATCGAAACCAACCGCGATTTGCTGAGCTACGAGCAACCGCTCTGCCAAGAGCAGATTGCCGACCTGACCCAAATGACCCCCATCTTTTGGCGCTCCAGCCTCGAGGCCAAAGCCGCCGTGATGACTCTCGATCAGCTCGCAATCACCATCAGCTTTACCCTGTTGACGTTGAAGCGCAGCAGTTTGTAGTCCCGCCTTCAGGCGGCGGAAAGCATTCGCCGGACATTCAGAGGCGAAAGCCCCATGGACGCGTGGTTTTCGTGTGTTTGGTGTATTTCGTGGTTCCCCACGAAACCGCAATATTCACCAACCGCCCCGGAACAACAATCACCTTGCGGACGGTTTTGCCGTCGAGCCATTTCTGAATGCCTTCGGCGGGGAAGGCGACCTTAGATTTTGTCGCCTTCGCGGCGCCCGCCGCCTTGGTCGCTGGGGCGGCTTACGATATTGTTCAGGAAGCTTCCATCTTTGACGAGCTTGCCCGCCAGGATGTCCTCTTCCGTGATTTTGGATAAAAAGATAGTGTGCTGGCCTATCGTGCCACGCCCTTGGTCGTAGACAATGTAGATGGATCCGTCTTTGCCAAGCGCTGCCGAAGGATAGCTGATCTGACCGTCATCGCACAAAAGCACTTTGTGCGTGAAGGTCTTGCCGTCGTCGTCACTTAAGTAGGCCGTCATGCGGGTGCGCGGGGTCTTGTGTTTTTCAAGCTCGCGTTCCATCTCGTTTCCGTCGGTATAGCAGTATATCTTCTTGCCTTTTTCATCTTTCATCTGGACGTCGTTTGCAACCAGCAAAACCCTTCCCGAAGGGAGTGTTTTGAGGATGCACTTGGTGTTGATCGAGAACTGCATAGGGTAGTAGCCGCCTAGATTCCAGGTCTTGCCGCCATCGAAGGATTCGGCAAATTTCTGCCCCTTCCTGGCACGGTAGAAGGAGAAGAGGCTGCCGTCTTTTCTGATGATGGGCATTTGTTCTGCAAAACCTGCGTCATTATCAACGGGGAATTCAGAAACAAATATCGGCTGGCCGTCGACGTCTTCTTTCAAGAAGCGAATCCTCACCTTGTCGGGCTTGCCGACCAGCTTGAAGTCATCCATCGAGCGCATAATCGTGCCGTCAGGAAAAATGAGCGGCTTCATGACCGAGATGTTCTTGTTTCCAAGCAGGCGCGGCGCGGTCCAGGCGGTGTGTTCGTTTTCCGGGTCGAGCATGGTGAACTCCCACGCAGAGGAGGAGAATTCGTCCTTGCCTTTGAAATCAATGTTCCTAAGGCCGATGAAGCGGATATTGCCCTTGGGATCTTTCCACAGCATCGGGTCAGATGCTCCTGCGCCGAGGAGCTCGCTCGGGTCGAAGACAAAGACTTCTTTCCAGGTCTTGCCGCCGTCCGCGGAGGTCGATATGACCGAGAACTGGTCTCGGTGGAACGGTGCTCTTTCGGCCTGGACATTGGATCCGAACCAGGTTGCCCAGAGCCTGCCGCCCTCGGAGATTTCCACCTGGGGGCAGCCTTGAAAGAGCCTGAGATTTATGCGGTGCTTGTGGTAGGGCTTTTGTCCTTTATAATTAATTTTGATCAGAGACGGTGGCGTCTTACCCGTAATTCCGTAAGGGAAATTTTGCGACACGTCTTCCGGGGACGGGATGGTCGTGTCGCCCAGTACTGATTCTGGGGCCACTGTTTGGGCGTAGAGGGCCGTAGTGAATCCAGGCAGCAGGCCGGCGATGAGGCCGCCGCAAGCCATCAAGGATGCAACCGCCTGACGAACACGCTGAACTTGGTTTGGCATGGCAATTCTCATTGATAGGAAATCCGCTTTTCAGGCATTTGGGGCACTCCCCCGAAAAGTCATTCTAAAAGGCGGTATCATTAAAAATGGTGTAGTGGAAGGCCGTGGATTTGTCAAGGTTGTGGGCCGGCCTGTCCGGACAAACCACCCCTGCCGCGAACACTCGGGCATCCGCGCAACGATCACTTCCTGATTTCCCGGATGGCCCCTTTTTTCTGTTTTTTTCGCACATCCCGCATGCCTATTTGAGCCGAACCGTTCCAACGCCCCGATTCGTCATTTTGATTGGGAGGATCATCCCCTCTTCATCGTACTGAACGACCTCGATCGCCGTTTTTCTGCGCGTCTTCGGATTGTTGTTCTTGTAACGCCCCTTGCCCTTCACGTTTTCCCAACGGTGATAAAAGACATACCACGTCCCATCCACCGGGTTCTGCACAAACGAATGATGTCCCGGCCCCTTGAACCGCGCGTCGCTTTCCAAAATGGCACCGCGATACGTCCAGGGACCGAGCGGCGAAACGGCGGTGGCATAATGCACCGAATAGGAATCGCGGTCATAACGACCGTGGCTGTACGACAGGTAGTAGATGCCATCGCGATGATGCATGAACGCCCCCTCCGTAAATCTTTCAGGGGTCTCCACCTCGATCTCCCGCGCAAAATTGACCATATCATCGTTCAGCTCGAAAACCCGCAACGTTGCCCCCGCACTGCCGCCGGCATACATAAAGAACGAGCCCGACTTCGGGTCCTCAAACACCATTGGATCAATCGCCTCGAACGACGGCGCATCCTTCACTATCGCCTTTCCACTATCCTTGAACGGCCCGACGGGCGAAGATCCCACCGCCACGCCGATGAACGACGGTTTCGGGCCGGCCGAATAGTAGAAATAATAGTTGCCGTCGCGCTCAATGATACCCGGAGCCCAGGGGCGCTTGTTCTCCGGCATCCACCCGATCTCCGAAAAGTCTAAGATCGGCCCATACCGCTCCCACGTTTCAAAATCCGATGAAGAAAACACATAGAACTTATTCTCAAACTGCCCATGCGTCGGATAGACATACACCTTCCCGCCTTCAATCATCGCATGCGGGTCCGCAGCATCCATAATCACCGGATTCGCGCCCAACACCACCGAACCACCCAACAATCCCACACACGTCAACAGCACCTTCATTCAAACTCCTCTCGTGCCTTGGACTAATCACACAAACGGATACTATGGACAAAACACCGCACCAATGATTGATAGGAAATCGCTTCCCAGGCGATTGAGGCACTCGCCCCAAGAGGTCGTTCTAGTGCACGATTTCATGGTGATAGGTTTAGTGGAAAATAGAGGTTTTGTCAATTTGGCCGCCTGTCTGTCCGGACAAACCACCCCTGCCGCGAACATTCAGGCATCCGCGCAAAGATCATATTTCATGACAGGTTCCCCGCTACAGTCGGGAAAGGGGTCGCCGGGAAACAACTCCACCATCCCCTCGCCTTCCGGCGGTGTACGCGCCGGCTTGAGCCGGACACCCTCCTCCCACAGGCCGAGAGGTGACGCAGGATGCGCTCGATCACTTCGCGCTCGTCGATAAGGGCGATGAGTGCGTGCAGATGCGGATGAAAGCCGAGGTATTTCGCGTATGATCGCAACCCCGAAAAATACCATTTTCCGAAAGTAGAACATGCGTCCCGCTTGAATGTACTGGGTCATTCCAGCGCGCTCTTGGTCGGTATAGCCGGCATTCCTCCATGTTTATATATTGAGTTCGTCTGTCAATCTGCTTAACTGGCCGTTTTTATAATTAAACAGGAGTTAGAGACATGGCAAACATTACCTTCAAAAGTGACGTAAAATGGACCGGACAAGGCGTCAGCTGCGACGCGATCAGCGGAACGAATACCATCCGCATCGACGAACCCCCAGTACTCGGCGGAAACGACACCGGCCCCAACCCGGTTGAACTTCTGCTTTCAGGACTCGGCGGATGCCTCGTAGTTCTCGTCAATGCCTTTGCGCCGGCCCACGGCGTGGAAGTGACTGATGTGAAGGCGGAGGTTGCTGGGGATCTCGATCCCGATGGCTTTATGGGGAAATCTGATGCGCGTCCGGGCTTCAACGAAATCCGCTACAAGCTGACGATCGACTCGCCCTCAGCTGCAGAAAAGATCGCAGCGCTCACGGCGCATGTTCTCAAAGCCTGCCCCGTTAAAGACACGCTTGCCGGCGTTACGGTTAAAGCGATGTAACGCAGTATCCTGGCCACCAAAAGGCAAGGGAGATTCGATGAACCGGCCCCCCTGTCGGGCTGGCGAGGTTTGGGGTGTTGCGCGCAAAGCTTTTGCGGTAACCCCGTTACCGCTTTCCGTCCGCAAAGGCCGTCCCTACGCAAGAGCGCTGCCGGCCGAGCGGCAGAGCCTGCTCTTTTCTGCAACCTATCCCAAGAAAGTCGTAAAACTCACCCGGCAGGTCATGCGGAATCCGAGCTACATCAATGTGATCGGCGACGTGCCGACCGTGGGCAACATCACCCAGCGCGTTATCGAGGTCAACCGCGTCAACCGCCGTCCGCTGCTGCAGCATCTCATTAAGGAGGAGGGGTGGAAGCGCGTGCTGATCTTTGTCAGCAGCAAACGCGCCGCCCGCAACCTTGCGGCGAAACTCCGCCGCAACGGAATACAGGCCGACGCCTTCCACGGCGACCTGCCGCGCTCGCCCGTCGATTATATTCACCGCATCGGCCGCACGGGCCGTGCAGGCGCCGAAGGCGTTGCCATCACTTTTGTGGATCACAACGATCAGGCGCATTTCAATGTGATCGAAAAACGGACCCGGGTCAGTGTTGACCGTGAACAGGTTGCCGGGTTCGAACGCACCGGCGAAGCCCCGGAAAAGAAAAAGGGGCCACCGCCGAAAAAGGGGAAACGACCCAGTAAAAAAGACAAGGCCCGCGCCGCCGCTCGTGAGCATGATGCAACCGGCAACGTATCAGCAGGAAGAAACGGTGAACGAAAGCGTATGGGCGACCATTCATGCCAACCGCGACTCATCTTACGTCCCGTCAACCGTTGAACATCTGGGACACCTGTATTGGGTCAGCCACAAAGGCGAAGCCTATTGCCTGAAGGCCGACACCTGGGAACTCGTCTACAAAGAAAAACTGAATGCCGGAAGCGACAACTCGTTCTATGCATCAGTCACCCTTGCCGACGGGAAGCTGTACGCACCCAGCCGGAAAAGCGGCATCTTTGTGCTGGCGGCCAAACCGGAATTCAAACTGATTGCCCGAGATACGTTCCCGGCAGATCAAAACGATTTCAACGGAAGTGCCGCGATCAGCGACGGGAATATTTTCCTGCGCTCCAATGAGTTCCTGTATTGCATCTCCAACGACTGAAATGCAAACGGATCATCACCGCCTTAAGCAAATAACCTCCGGCATCTTGAATGAGGCAGGCCAGTTTATGACAACACTTTAATGGATTTCTGGGCAATTTAATCATCGGCGCTTCGTTTAACTCCCAACGAATAAGAAAGGACATTGCCATGAAAAAATTATCAACCTTGCTGATGGCCGGAAGTCTGGCCGCCGGAACTTTTGCAGCTTCCTATCCCATTGTGGATAGCTCCCAAACGTTGGCCTACGGAAAATATGCAGGCCAGGACGCGCACTACTCCGCCAACGCCCCTGCCTATAAAGACAACGGCAACGGCACCGTTAGCGACCTCGTGACCGGTTTGATGTGGACGAAGAACCCCGGCGACAAAATAACCCACACCGAGGCTCTCAAGAATGCAAAAACCTGCCGCGTCGGCGGGCATTCCGACTGGCGGCTGCCCTCCGTAAAAGAGCTCTACTCCCTGATTCAGTTCACCGGAATTGACCCGGACCCGAACAATTCCAATACCGATCACCTGACACCGTTCATCGACGACACGGTCTTTGATTTTCAATACGGCGATCCTGACAAAGGCGAGCGCGTGATCGATTCTCAGTTCGCCACCACCACGATCTATGTCAGCACCACGATGGGCGGCAACCGTACCATGTTCGGCGTCAACTTTGCCGACGGGCGCATCAAGGGCTACCCCACCGAAAAGACGCGGGGCAGAGAGAAGACCTACTTCGTGCTCTACGTTCGCGGAAACCCCGATTACGGCATCAATCAATTTAAAGACAACGGCGACAACACCATCACCGATGAAGCCACAGGACTCACCTGGATGAAGGCCGACAGCGGCAAGGGCATGGACTGGCCGAGCGCGCTCGAATATGCCGAAGGCATGGAATTCGCCGGGCACACCGACTGGCGCCTGCCGACCGTCAAGGAGCTGCAAAGCATTATCGACTATACCCGCTCCCCCGACACCACCGATTCCGCGGCCATCGATCCGATTTTTGAAGCCACAGCCATCACGAATGAAGGCGGCAAAAAAGATTTCGGCCAATACTGGACCAGCAGCACCCATGTCAGCACGCGCAGCACTGAGTCCGCCGCATACTTTGCCTTCGGCCGTTCCCTCGGTTGGATGGAAAACCGTGGAACCGGCGAAAAGAACCTGCTCGACGTTCACGGCGCCGGCTCCCAGCGCTCTGATCCCAAAACCGGTGATGCATCCCGCTTCCCGTATGGCCGGGGCCCGCAGGGCGATGTGATCCGGATCGAAAACATGGTCCGCCTTGTCCGGGGAGGAGAAGTCAAGACCGTCGACGCAGAGATCGCGCCCGAGAGCCAGCGCACACAGGGAAGACGCCCGGGCCCTACCCAGGGCAACCAACCTCGCGGGAACCGAAACAGCGGTCCTCAGGCGCAGGCGGGCTCATCGGCGGATCGGATTTTTTCACGATCCGACACCAACGGTGACGACAAGATTACCAAAGCCGAGTTTAAAGGACCGGAACACCGCTTCACCATGATTGACAAAGATAAAGACGGAATCATCACCCGCGAAGAAGCTGCGGCGGCACCGGCACCACCCAACCGCGGAGAACGGAAACCGGAAGGTAATGAAGAACCTCCTGCAAAGGCAACCATTCCGAAAACTACCATCAACGACAGGGTGAAAGCTTCCGAAGGGCTCCCGAATATCGTCTTTGTTTATGCCGACGATATGGGTTGGACCGGCACCTCACTCGAAATGATCAAAGGCGCCGGCGATTCTAAAAGCGACTTCTATCACACCCCCAACCTCGAAAAACTCGCCACCCAGGGCATGAGCTTTTCGCAGGCCTATTCTCCGGCATCACTCTGCACACCCAGCCGAGCCGCGGTCCTCACCGGCATAACACCGGGCGAGCTGCACATCACCACGCCCGGCGGAGGAAGGGTAGACACATCCAGAAAAGTGCTCTCCCCAAAACCATCAACCCAACTTCCGCAAAACCTTCCAACCATTGGAACCCTGCTGCAGGCCGAAGGCTATGCAACCGCCCTGCTGGGAAAATGGCATATCGGCCGGAGCGACCACGCCGGGATGTACGGCTTTGACCTGCATGACGGCTCCACCGAAAACGACAGCAACGGCACAGACACCGACCCCAAGGAAATATTCAGCCTCACCGAGCGGGGGATCGACTTCATGAAACAGCAGGTTGGCGACGGGCGCCCTTTCTACCTCCAACTGTCGCACTACGCCGTTCACTCCCCCATACAGACGCTCAAGGAATCCAACGACAAGTTTGAAAATCTTCCGGCCGGAAAACGACATTCCGACACGCAATATGCCGGCATGACCTGGGATCTCGACACCAGCCTCGGCACCCTCATGGACGCCATCAAGGAACTCGGCATCGCCGACAATACCTACATCGTATTCATGTCCGACAACGGCGCGCCCGGCTCCCCGCGCAGGCCGAACAACACGCCGCTGAATGCCGGAAAAGGCATGCTCTACGAAGGCGGCATCCGTGTGCCGCTCGTTATGACAGGCCCCGGCATTGCTCCCGGAACACGAAGCGACACCGCGGTGACCGGGTGCGACCTCCTTCCCACCTTCTGCGACTGGGTCGGCACCCGCGCCGACAAAATCGATGGAAGCAGTCTGGCTTCATTGCTCTCCGGAAAAACCACACAGATCGAACGCGACAAGCCACTCTTCTTCCACTACCCGCACTACGGACAGGGACCGCACAAACCGCAGACCGCAATCATCGATGGCGATTTTAAACTGCTCAAGCACTGGGAAGACGATCGTTATGAACTGTTCAACCTCTCCGAAGACATCGGCGAACAGAACGACCTCTCAAAATCAAACCCGGAAAAATTCAAAAAGATGGTCGCGCTCATGGATCAACGGCTAAAGGAAACCAACGCCCAGCTCCCGACGGAGAATCCAGAGTACGATCCAGCCAAAGACCAGTCCGGACAACGAAGAATGCGCCAAAGGTAGGGCGCTTTCGTCGAAACCGCCCTACCGCACCCCAACAAACCGGACTTCATCTCCCGGCTTGAGCCGGACAACCTTCTCCCACAGGCCGAGGTGACGCAGGGAACGGAGGCCCATTTGGAAAGAGCGAGCGGCAAAATATTACAACCGAGCTGCTGGTGAGCTAGGCTCCGCTATCGCGGGGCAACGAAGTGGCAATGTACGATTTGGCCCCGGCTCCTCACCCTTGACATAATTCCGCCTTCCCGCTACACCTTATTTCATGAAACTGCTCTTCAGACCGACCTCGTGGGGTGGAGTACGCCAATCGCCTGAAAAGCAATTTTGTATCACTTGTCACTTCATGAGCCGATATCTTATTCTGCTTGTCGTCCTGTTGTGCCCCGGAACGACTGTAGCTCAACGGGACATGTCCGACTTCATCGTGCCCGATCCGCCCGGTCCGTTTTGCCCGGTGTCTGCTGAGCAACTGAAGGACGTGCAAAGCTACCGGCTCGATCAGCCGGTGGTCGGCACACATTTCTTCTATTGGTACGACAACGAATCGAAAGCCCACTTTATTAATTACGATGGTACCGATGCCTTGACCGACCATCCGTCCCGCAGCGAAGGCTACTCATATAAAACCGTCGCTTGGTGGAAACGTGAAATGCTCGATGTGAAGGATGCGGGACTCGACTTCATTCTGCCGGTTTATTGGGGATGCCCGGATGCCTACGATTCGTGGAGCTTCGTCGGCCTGCCGCCGTTGGTCCAGGCATGGGAAGAACTAATTCGGGAAGGCAAACGGCCACCACGCGTTGCTTTGTTCTACGACACGAGCACGCTGCAACACAATCCGCAGCGCTGGCATGTTGATCTCTCGACCGACGCAGGCAAACGGTGGTTTTACGCCAGCATTCGCGATTTCTTCTCATGCATCCCACCGAAGATGTGGGCGGCGGTCGACGGGCGTCCCATCGTCGTGCTCTACAGCCCCAATTTCGCAGCGAAGCAGGATCCGGCCTTGTTTCCGTTTGTTCGCACACTCTTTGTGCGAGATTTCGCGACCGACATGTATCTCGTCAAGAATGTGGGCTGGCAGGGCGAAGCCGACAGCCTTTGCTCGTGGGGCGGAGCGCTGGGGCTGAAGCCCTACAACGTGACCTCGCTCGGCCCTGGCTACGACCACAGTGCGGTGCTGAATCGCCAGCCATTGGTCGTCGACCGTGAAGACGGCAAATTCTACGAAAGGCAGTGGAAGAAGTTGCTGTCGTACAATTTGCATCGCCGGGCAAAAATAGTGCTCGTCGAAACGTGGAACGAATTGCACGAAGGCACGGATGTGTGTGATAGCGAGGAATACGGTCGGCAGTACATCAAACTTACAGCGAAATGCGGGAAACTGTTCCATGATGGAGTGGTCCTGCCAAAGACCGGCCCATTCGCCAACTCCAAACAGATTGAATGGAATGCTGACCGCGACGATGCAAAACTCGGCCTGACGATGCAAAATTCCGGCGATGGACTGGTGCAATCTGTCGCGCTGTCAAGTCGCAAGTGCCGACGCACAATGCAAAGTCAATACGGAAGCAAGTATGTCTACCTTGATCTCGACGACAGTTTTCTTTTCGACGAACAGGCCGCAACGGTGCTGGTCGAGGTCGAGTACTTGGATGCTGGCTTCGGAGCATTCGCGCTGGAGTACGATAGCATTGATCCCAATGGATCCGTGCGTAAAGGGGCGTTCAAGCGACTGCGACCCTCGATAGCCTGTGGCGCCACGGACCGGTGGATGACGGCCACATTCAAAATCAACGGTGGCCGCTTTGCCAACCGATGTAACGGCGGTGACTTCCGTTTGGCTGTCACCGGCGGCGACCTGGCGATTACTTTCGTCACCGTCCAAAGGAAATAGGGCCCGGAAACGCTTTAGACGATCTCGCTTCGATATTTTTCAACGATATGATCGAGGGCGCGGGCACTTGCCAGAATCACCTCCCGGCATCCTTCGGTTTCCGTACGGTGTTTTTTCTTCAGCGGGGCGCAGTCGATATGGCCCATCTCTTTTTCAAAAAGCGCAAAATAGTCCTTCGTGATCGTTTTGATCCGGTCCGACTCGTGTCCCCGGTCGCGGACAAACAGTTTGCTCAACGCCATGACACCGCCGGTCAGCGCGCCGCAGAGCAGTTCCTGCCCGCCGACCCCGCCACCGAAACCCGCCGACAGCAGCAACGCGTCGTGCGACAGATCCCACCCGTGCACTTCGTTGGCGGCATGCAGCATGGTTTCCGCGCAGTTCAGGTCTTTACCCGCAAAGAATCCTTCTTCAATCAGCTTTTCCATCTTATCTCCCTGATCCGTCGAATCCGACCGATCAACTCGCCGCAATATTCACCAACCGCCCGGGCACAACAATCACCTTGCGGACGGTTTTGCCGTCGAGCCATTGCTGGAGGCCTTCGGCGGTACGGATCGTCAAGCCTCGCCGCCAAAACTCCTCCCACAGCCGAAAATGATGGAGAAAGCGTCTTGACCCCTTTTAAGGTTTTTCGTAATTTTTTGCGAATTCAGCGCTAGTCCTTGCCCATCACTGGGGGCCACCAGTCAGTGCGGGTGCCATGCCAGTGGCTGGTGACATCCGTGGAGGCAAACCGGCAGTCCACAAAGCGCACGCGTCCAGACCGCATGCGGTCGTTCGCCAGCCAAGCCGGGCCCATGCTTTTGTCCTTCGGTCCCTCGAAGTAACAGCCGAAGAACGAGTCGCGGTTCGACGCGCCGAACTTCAGCATGAACCGGGTGTCCACACGAAAATTGCAGGCCACAAAGCGATGCCCCTGGCCCGCGCCCGCTGCGTTGAGCAGGGGGGCGTCACTGAAGTATGCCCCGCCGTCCTGCGAGCGAACCGTGCGCGGTGCCTTGCCCTCGATCCGGCAGGCGATCACATCCAGGTCCGAGGTGCCGCCTGGCGACCACACCCAGTCCTCCGGCTTGTCGCGGTAAGTCTCCGGATCACGCACGGAAGCGTCCGCTCCTCGAATCATCAACCCCCATTTGCCCGACAGCAGGCAGCGGTGGATCAAGCATTCATTCATGGCCGAGGGCTGAATGTGCCCCTCATGCAGACCGATCATCGACCGGTTTGCCTCCGACCACGTGGCATCCAGCAGACATGCCGCTTCCGACCAGCCTTTCGCGGTCACATACTCCAGCGAGCAGCGCTTCGTTGATGGCATCAGAATCCCCACTTCCCACGCTTCAAGCTCCTGTTCCTCGTTGCTCCGCGCCAGCAGCGCCACATTGCGCAGTCGCTTGTTGCTACCGCCAAACACGAACAGCGGGCGAAAGCGATCCCTGGCCGCATTCCCCGTGTCCTGCCATATTCTCGCGACTCCAGGACCTCGCGGCTGGATCAAGGTGCCGCCCTTGGTGCCCGTGATTGTGTCCTGCGGCCCCGCCCCCTCAAGCAGTGTGTTGGCCGGAATGATCAAGGTTTCGGTGACAAAATACCGCCCCGCTTTCACACACAGCACCTCGCCAGCCGCCGCATCCAGCGCGCGCTGCCAGCGCTCCGTCATCCGGGCCGCTTCCACCTGTGCCGGCACCGTATCCTCCTTCTCCGGCAGCACGCCAAACCACGCCGCCTGCGCCGGCTCATCCGCAAGCCGTTTCCACACGCCATTTTCACCGGCTTGAATGACCCTGCCACCATCCGCCTGCCCTTCAGGATCATCCAACCAGTAGAACATCCCGCCTCCGCCGTCTCCCGGCCCGTCATATCCCAGCACCATCACCGCATCCCCCGCCGCCCCGGAGAGCGCCTCCAAATCGAGCACACGCCCGAGCGTTCGAAGCCGCGCGCTCTTTGCTGCGGCACCTGCCGCCTGCTCTTCCTGCAAGGCGGTTCGCCCGCCCTGGATCTCCGGCTTGGCTTGGGCGAAGGCGGCCAGCGGCGCGAGCAGCAGGGCGGTGAGGAGCGTGAGGGTGGATTTCATGGAATGCTTCCTGTGTGGTGTGGTTACTTCTCCAGGTGCTCCCGCAGAAACCCGATCCGGTCCACGGGCTTACCGCCGCCGTGGCGGACGATCCGCTTGTCGGCGGGCGTGGCCTGATGCTGGACGATGCAGGGGATGCCCATCGCGTCCATGCGTTGCTTGAGCGTGATCCCAAAGCGCGGATGATGGGCGACCAGACCGATTTTCGTGCGGGGATCGGCGTTGATGTTGGGAAAGCCATATTCCATCAGCACCGGCGGGTCGTCTTTCGTCAGATAGGTGATCGGGGCCATTTCCTCGTAGAGACGGTGGGCGCGTGGGGTGTCGATTTCATCCGGCGCGAGTCCGTAGAACGGAAGGAAGAACTCATGGAGTTCGAGATTCGGTCGTGGGATGCCAAACGACGCGAGGAAACGCGGATCGTAGGAGCACTGGCCGCCGTCCGTGGCGACACAGGCAAGACGGGTCGAATGCCGGGCGACCGGGTCATCGCTCGCCGGATCGGCGAGATCATCGTGAAAGCCAAGCCAGAGGGAAATGCCGGCCCCGGCGGATGCGCCCGTCGCCGCGACACGGGCCGGGTCGAGCTTCCATTCGCCGGCCTTGGAACGCAGGAACTGGATGGCGCGTGCTCCGTCGAGGTAGGCCGCCGGAGCCGGGGCGGTGTCGGTGAAGCGATAGTTGATCGTCGCCACGGCCCAGCCTTCGGCCTGGCACGCTGCGAGAAAGGCCGGGGACAGATCGGACTTGTCGCCGCGATTGAAGCTGCCGCCATGAATGAAAACGACGAGCGGAGCGGGTGACTCAGCTTTGCCAAGCCAGAGATCGAGAACGTTCCGCTCATGGGGACCGTAACGAACATTCGCGAAATCCGCCGCCCGAGGTTTGACCAAAGTCGCCTCGGCGGCGTGCAGCGCGGCCAGCGGCGCGAGTAGCAGGGCGGTGAGGAAGAGAATGTGTTTCATCGTCATCTCATGGTTTTCTGTTGGAGGTAAGGCCCTGCACTCCGCTGCCGAGGCGGATTTGCATGGATTGACTCGCGTTCTCTACTTTTAGGGTTCGATCTTTCACCACGACGCGCTCCAGCGAAACCTCACCCTGGAACTTCGTCTCCACCACCAGGCCCGGCAGTGTGTCCGGCGCGTCAGCGGAGACTTCAACGGACACATGTTCAATTTGGAGGCCCTTGCAGACATGGGGCTTTTGCGCTCGGAAATAGAGCAGCGGCGCTCCGAGCCGGCTGATCTTGCAGTCTCTCAGCACGATGTTTTCCACCGGCGTGTAGCGAGTCCCAAACAGGATGCTTCCCATGTGCGCCCGGCAGCCAGAGAACTCGTTCTCATAGACACGGTGCTGATTCTCAGATCCCGCACCAAAGGGATGGGACTCAAATGATGAGGTGAACCGGATGTCCGCTTGCGCGGATGGCAGCGTATCGAGCACCCGGTTGTGATAAACGCGGGTGGAGTTCCCACCGAAGATGCCGATGCCTGCGGCCCGCGCGGTCAGTTCGACGGTGTTGCGCCGGATGGTGTTGTTGGTGTTGATGGGCGCATTTTCTCCGGCTCCGTGGTGGGATGCACAGGTGGCGATGCCGTCGTCCCCGGCCTGCCGCACGTGATTGTTTTCCACCACGGCAGCGATGGAGCCTTCAAACAAAATGAGCCCTCCCGCGAACACATTCCGCACCCGGCAATGGCGCACGGTGAGGTTCTCATTCCGGACGAAGCGCGCGTTGTAGAGATGCTCCCACCACAGGTTTTCAAGCACGGAATCCTTGCCCATCGGCCCGTTGAACGGCTGCCCGCCGTCGTGAATCATCCCGCCCTGGCCCGCGAAGAAGAAGTCCCGCATCTCGATTCGCTCCGTGGCGTCGGCGGTGGTGAAGCCGCGCGTCTTTCCCGACTCGGCGGAGGTGAATCGCAACTCGGTGTGCCAGATGCCTGCGCCTTGAACACGAATGCGCGGCGGCAGCGCGATGCGGTTGGACAAATGAAAGACGCCGCGCGGAAGATAAGCCGTCTTGCCGCTCTGGCGGGCGCTTTTGAAGCAAGCGTCAAACGCGGCGAGGTCATCCTTCCCATCGCCCGCGACCGCGCCGAAATCCGTTACCACCAAGGCCTGCGCGGGAGGCGGAATCTCCGCAGCGATGCGCTCCACCTCGATGAAGTCGATGCAAACCGGCTCCGCGGACTTGGTGAAGGATTCAGGTAGTCGAACGACAAAGCGGTCCCCTTTTTTCAGTGGATGTCGCAGCCGCGTCTCATCATATACCCGGCGATGGTTGCCATCGGCGCGGTTCTTCGATGCCTCAAACTGCGAGTCATAGAGATGGCTGAAGCGCGGCGTGAGCGCGATGACGCCACGCTCTTCGTCATTGACCAGGAAATCCACGCGCGGCTCCCCATCCGGCACATCTGGCACCGAATATCGAAACACGATGCCATCGCCGTCCGCTTGCATTGTCCACTCGACGAAACTGCCACCCGCAGTCAATTCTACGGCCCGCTGGCCTGCGGCTTCCAAACCATAAATGTCATTGGCATGAAGCGTGGTCTTGCTCGTGCGGTCCGCATTCTCCGCCTCGTAGCGGACCCAAGGGAACGTCCCGCCCCAGGGTTGCTCGGCGGCGGCGGAGAGCGAGACCAGCAGAGTGATGAAGGGCGTGAGGGTGAGTTTCATGGAGTCTTCTTTCCAGGCAGATTCGTGATGCGAAGCTTCTGCAACTGAACCGTGCCGTCGCGGGCCAGGAGAGCGAGTCCGCCAGTGGAGAGTTGCACGCGGGCACTGAGGCTGATGCGGTCGTCCACGAATGCTTCGAGCACATCGCCGTGGAGCATGACGTGGAGCTTCACGGAGCGGTCGGTCGGCAGGGCGACGGGCATGGTGCGGAGGTGTGGCATACGGTTCCAGCCGTCGTGCTGGTGGTGCAGGGTGACGGTTTGGCTGTGGGCATCGAGCGTGAGGGCGTAGCTGTCATCGAGCGAGATTCGCGGGCCTGCGCCGGGTTGTTTCGCCTTTTGGTTGCGGCGCAGGAGCAGCGTGAGGCTCGCGCCTTTGCTTAACGTGACTTCGGTGGTGAGGAAGTAGTCGGCAGGCGCGGCGGTCCAGGCGGCGAGGGCGGATTGGCCAGTCGGCGGCGCGAGGTTCAATGCGGTGTCGGTCGCGGTGATGTGGTCGGGCTTGGTGGGGACGAAGACGCGCGGGCCTTTTCCCGCGGTGGCATCGTCTTGGCAGGCTGCGATGACTTCCGGCACGAGACGCACGGCGGGCTGACCTTTTTCATCGGCATAAAGCTCACGCGGCAGGGCCATCACGCCGCCGTATTCGTGCTCGGCGAAGTCACTGGCCACGCGCGGAACGAAGCCGATGAGAATGCGGCGCTGGCCATCGCTCATGGTTGTCGCGGCGTGGAGGTGCAGGCCCCAGGGCGCGTCGTTGTCGGGACACCGCCACGGACCGTCCAGGGTTGCGGCCAGGCGAATGTGAGTGGTGTCGGTGTAGTAGATGAGCGCCCAGCCTTTGCCGAACGGGAAGACATCCGGGCACTCGCTGGCCGGGCCTTCGCGAGTGGCGAGCATCGGCTCACGCCGCATCGTCCATTGCCGCAAATCAGGACTCGTCGCCACGGCCACCGCACCCGCATAGGGATAGGCGGGCTCGACTTTTTGTTGGGCGGCAATGGCGAGCCACCACTCCTTTGCCTGCGGATTCCAGAAGACGTGCGGGTCGCGGAAGTGAGGGTTCGATTCGTAAGTGCCGAGGGCGGGCACGTCGCGCTTCAGCAGGAGCAGCGGCTCACCGGGCTGCTTCGTCCACGTCACGAGGTCGCGGCTGGTGGCCACGCGCACGCTGGCCAGACCGGGGCCTTTGTCGGCGCGGTTCTGCGTGGAGTAGAAGGCATGAAACACGCCGTCCTTTTCCACGATGGCACCCGTGGCGATGAGGCGGTCGTTTTCATCGGCGAGGAGCGCAGGCGGCAGCTCTTCCCAATGCACGAGGTCACGCGAGACGAGGTGATACCATTCCAAAGCCGAACTGGCAGGGAACGCTCCGGCGGCGTCAACGGCGCGCCGCAGATAGAACACATGCCAGGTGCCTCCGTGCCGAAACGGAACCGGATCGCCAAAGATCGCGCCGTGAGGCTGGTAGTGGAACGTGGCCGGTGGCTCGGCGGCATGGAGCACGGCCAGCGGAGTGAGCAACAGGGCGGTGAGGAGGATCGTGTGCTTCATAACTCGCCACGCCGCGTGAGCCGAGTTGGGCACGGTAACGTGGCCTCACTCGGAGAAGTCGTTCTGAAGTGCGGTTTCATGGCGAAAGATGTAGTGGAAGGTCTGGATTTTGTCAAGGTCGGGTGCCTGCCTGTCCGGGGCATGCTCCAGACAGAACGACAATCCAGATTATCGATCGTCAATCTGGATTGCACATCAATAGACTTGTGCAGGTTTGCCGCTATAAGTGCCAAACCAGACCTGTTTTGCATAAATCTCCCCCACCGCGAATGCTCAGGCGTTCGCGCAACGGTCATAATCCATCAAGGTATCCATGCTGCCGCGTGAGTCCCGTTTCACGAGACTACGTGGTCACGGGATAGTCGGGAAAGGGATCTTCCGGAAACAGTTCAGTCACGAAACCGCGATGTTTACCAGCCGGCCCGGCACAACAATCACCTTGCGGACGGTTTTGCCGTCGAGCCATTGCTGGACTTTTTCGGCGGCGAGGGCGGCGGCTTCGATTTCCTCCTTCGTTGCCGAAGACGGGACTTTGATCTGGTCGCGCAGCTTGCCGTTGACCTGCACAACCATGTCGATTTCGTCGCGCTTCAGCGCCTCTTCGTTCACCTTTGGCCAGTCGGCGTTCATGATGCCCGGCTCGTGGCCCAATTCGACCCACAGCTCTTCGGCGATGTGCGGCGCAAAGGGCGAGATGAGCAGGACGACGTTTTCGATGGCATCGCGGAAAACCACTTTCGCGGATTCGGACCCTTGTCTGACGGTTACATGCTTTGTTGTTCGGTACGCTCCAGTATTTCCTGCTGCATGAAGGGCGAAAGCAACGCAAACGGGGCGCTATAGCCGCCTATGCGCACCATAATATCGAGGTGGTTCATTGGATCTTTGATGGCTGCGCGGAGTATTTCTGCATCCACCACGCTGAAATGAAGCCCCATGCCGCCCTGTTTAAAGAAGGCTGAGATGAGGGCGCTCACGTTGGACGTCCCAAACCTGTTGCCGGGGCCACTGTAAGGTAGCCGCACGTGGGTGAGCGCCCCTCCGGGCTGATTTTCCCATTTCAATTTCGACACCGAGTTAAGCATGGCTGTCGGGCCATTCCGGTCGGTGCCGTTGGATGGTCCGTAACTTACGGAAAACGACTTTCCCGCCTTCCTGCCATCGGGGGTGGCCCCGGTACGTTCGCCCGATTTCCAGGCGCTGGAAATTCCTGAACCCATGATGTACGAACCACCGGCGTAGGTTTTGAGGTTGAGTTCGGCAATGACCGAATGGTTCAAATCGGCAATTTCAACGGCAAAATCATCTATTTCGTCTATATCGTTCCCGAATTTTGGAACCCGGTTGATACAGTAGGCCTGCAGCGGTTCGTACCCGACAAAGTTGTTATCAAGCGCCTGTTTCAGTTCTTTCAGGGTGAACACCTTTTCGTCGAACACCGCTTTCTTGATCACATACAACGAATTGGCCGCCGTGATGCACCCCCCTTCGCTCAGGCTCACCAGATTGTATTTCACGCCACCTTCGGTGATGTCTTTTCCCTGGCGGATGCAATCTTCAAACAACAACGAGGCAAAGGGATGGGGGGTGTAGGCCGCATTTCTGCGGTCTCTTTCGGTAATCTTCAACAATTGTTTGCGCATGCTCTTTTTCAATTCCTCGCGATAAGCCATCAGCACTTCATTGAATCCGGCAAAGCCGGTCTGCTTATCCAGCACATTCAGCAGACATTTGGGATTATTGATCACTCCGGCACGGGCTGCGCCAAACACTTTCCCGGCAATGGCAATTTCCTCGCACCCGGCAATGGCGTAGTTTTGTGCCTCTTCCGGCGGTATCCCAAGTTTTGTAAAGGCGGCCACATTGGTCGGGTCGCCAAACAGGGCCGGCCGACCACTTCCGGCAAGGATCACTTCAGAAGCCAAATCGAGCAGTTTGGCGGGGGAGCCCTCGTGCCAGCGCATCGAAAGGCTGGGTTGGGCCTCTTTTATTTTTTTCTGCGTTTCGAGGCACAAGTATGATATTTCGTTGGAAGCATCATTCCCTTTTTCATCCACCCCGCCAATCATCAGGTTTTGGTAGTTGATGATGTCGATATCCACCCTCACTTCGTTGAATTTGATACAAAGGCATGTCATCAATTCTTCGGTTTGTTCGCGGGTGAGGCTGCCGCTTGCCATATCTATTTGGTAGAACGGGTGCATGTACTGGTCGAACCGCCCTGGCGAGATGGACCATTCGCACGAATTAATGTGGATGAGCACGTGTGTCATCCAGAATGACTGCAAGGCTTCGTAAAACGAACCGGCGGGTTGAGCCGGGCATTTCCGGTTGATTTCGGCAATGCGCAATAGTTCGGCTTTTTGTGTTGCGTCTTTTTCGTCTCGGGCCATTTCTTCTGCAAGCTGGACGTGCCGTTCGGCGTAGCGGATGGCCGCCTGTGCCGCAATGGTGGCGGCTTCAAAGAAATCGGCTTTCTCCTGGACCAAAGACCCGTTGGCCTGATGTTTGGCCCTGCTTTTCTCGATTTCCCGGATTATTCCGGCAAAACCGAGTTTCAGCACTTTTTCGTAATCGGCAACGTAGTGGCCCACCGTGTCTCCCATTGGCTTGTCTTTCCAATATTCGGCAACTTCCGCCGGAATGACGCAATCCACATCGATGGCATGGCCAAATATTGCCCTGGTCAGCTTTATGGGTTGCCCGGGGATGTAATCCTTCCATCGGTCGAACGTAGCGGGTGAGAACCACCCTACGCGCGGCTTTGCGGCGATATTGCCAACAATAAGTTCGCCCTTATCAATATCAATGGGGATTTTATCAACCACATCGTAAAATGCTTTCGCACGGCGGATGATCAACGGCTGCCCTTCCGACTGCTTCATCGAGCGAGTCATGGCCAGGGCGTGATTCATGCTGATTTCGGCCGGCGGCATCCCTTGGATACGTTGGTGCAGATAGCCCAACCGTTCGTTAAGTTCTGGTTTTGATAAGACAGAAACTTCAGGAATAGTATTGGCCATAAGATAGCCAGACCAGGCCGTTCCTGCCGTTGCCACACCGGCTGTTTTTATAAATTTTCTTCGTTCCATTGGTTAACATGTTTTTTCGTTTCGGACAACCTTACGCAACGAAGCAGGATGCCTCGTCTGCATTCACGACACGGCAATATTCACGAGACGACCTGGAACCACGATGATTTTTCTAACGGTTTTGCCTTCGAGCCATTGCTGGACTTTTTCGGCGGCGAGGGCGGCGGCTTCGATTTCTTCCTTCGTTGCCGAAGACGGGACTTTGATCTGGTCGCGCAGCTTGCCGTTGACCTGCACAACCATGTCGATTTCGTCGCGCTGGAGGGCTTCTTCGTTCACGGCGGGCCAGTCGGCGTTCATGATGCCGGGCTCATGGCCGAGTTCGATCCATAGCTCTTCGGCAATGTGCGGCGCGAAGGGCGAAATGAGCAGGACGACGTTTTGGATGGCGTCGCGGAAGACGATCTTGGCGGATTCGGAAGATTCATCCGAAATCTTGAGGGCGTCGATGGCATTCATCAGTTCCATGATCGCGGCGATGGCGGTGTTGAAGGTGAAGGCGCCGTCGAGCCCGCGGGTGATCTGAGGATGGTCTCGTTGGTCTTGCGATACAGATCGCGCTCGGCGTCGGCCATGGTTCCAATGTCTGGCCAACGTGAGTCGCGTTCCGCGTCAACGTGGTCACGCGAAACTTTTCCCTTCGGTTCTTCCAAGGTCTGGAAGTTTTCGGAAACGCGCCGCCAAATGCGCTTGAGGAAGCGAGATGCGCCTTCCACACCGGTATCCTGCCACTCAGCCTCTTTTTCGGGCGGACCGATAAAGAGCGTGTAGAGGCGGACGGTGTCCGCGCCGTATTCGCGCAGCAGCTCGTCGGGGCTGACCACGTTGCCTTTGGATTTGGACATCTTGTACAGGTTTCCGTCGGACCCCTTCTTGCAGATCATGCCCTGCGTGAAGAGCTGGGCGAACGGTTCGTCGAAGTCGATCAGGCCGAGATCCTTGATGGCCTTGGTGAAGAAGCGGGCGTAGAGCAGATGCAGGATGGCGTGCTCTATCCCGCCGATATACTGGTCGACCGGCATCCACTTGTTGGAAATCGCCGTATCAATCGCCTGCACGGAATCCCGTGCGCTGAGATAGCGCAGGAAATACCACGAGGAGTCGACGAAGGTGTCCATGGTGTCGGACTCGCGCGTTGCGGGTTTTCCACACTTGGGACATGCGCAGTTCATGAAGGTGGCGGAACCTTTGAGCGGCGACTCGCCTTCAGCGGTAAACTTGACATCGGTCGGCAGCAGGATCGGGAGGTTTTCCTCCTTTTCGGGAACGACGCCGCAGGAGTCGCAATAGACCATCGGGATCGGCGCGCCCCAGTAGCGCTGGCGGGAGATCAGCCAGTCGCGCAGGCGGAAGTT
>JAIPIO010000010.1 GCA_021734595.1 Kiritimatiellales bacterium
AATCGGCGGGGTGTCCTGCGGTTCATGGCAACCCACGCAAGAGACGATTTCGCCGGGCATGCCGACGGTCCACGAGCGCATGAGCTGTAGCGCCTTGCCATCCTTGTCGAGCGGCAGGAAGCCGAGCGGGGTGTTGGCCGGCGCGTTGAACATGACGGAGCCGTCTTCGTTGACCGGCACGGTGCCGAGCACAATGCGGACATCCCACGGGCCTTCGAAACCGATGATGTAGTGGCCGCCGCGGTTGCGCGGCGCGTATTCATATTTGTGAACGCGCAGCGACTTGACGGTGCCGCGCGGAACGCCGCGCAGGCCGGGGCCGGCGTAGATGTCCTGGATGTAGAAGGTGGTTCCTTTTTCACCTTCGCGTATGCGGTCGGGTTGGGGGCGCGGGGCGGTGGTTGGCTGCAGCGGGATGGGTTCGAGCACGGAACCGCCTTCGATGTCCTTGATCTTTACGAAGTTGTCGAAGGTATCGACGAGATAGAGGCCGAAGTGGGTCTTGTCGAAACCCATGGATACGAGGTGGTATTTATCGCTCAGTGGCCACGGAAACAGGAAAAGCGGGCACGAGTCGGCAACGAGGCGGTCCACAACTTTCGGCTCGACCTTTTTGCCGCGCCCCGGAATCTGCTGGATGGCGCCATCGGCTTCGAAGCGGCCTTTGGAGTTGTCGAACAGGGTGAGCTCGCCCATGCGCTTGTCGCCGTGATGGCCGGAAACGATACTGACAAACTTGCTGGACGACCCCGGGATGGGGCGGGCGTAGAAATTGGAGTTGGGCCAGTAGGAGTTGCTGCCGTAGAATTCCTTCTGGTCGGTGCCGTCGGGGTTCATGTGCATGAGCACGCGGCTGAAGTAGTGGGCTGAATCGGTGTATTCCCAGCGCAGATAAAGGATGCGCCCGTTAGGCAATACCGTCGGGCACCAGTTGCTGTCCTGGTCGAAGGTCAGGCGGCGGATCTTGCCGGTCTTCGGATCCATCAGGTGCAGGTTGGCGACGGTTCCCGATCCGCTGACGCAGGGAACGCCTTGGAATCCGCTGGTGGCGGCCATGATAATCCGTCCGTCGGGCAGGTAGCAGGCTTCGTAGTAGTCGACATCGGTTGCGTCATTGGGTGTAACCTGTTTGGGACTGCCTTTGAACTTGCCGGTTTTAGGATCAATGGATGCCTCGAATACAGCCCATGCCCCGTTTGCTCCGACGGATGAATACATGAGTTTCTTGCCGTCATAGTTGAGATCCACGTCGCCAATGTAGGCCTTGTCTGCCGGTTGTTCGATGGTTTCGAGTTCCCCGGTTTTCAACGACAGTACCGCCAGTGCGTTGTCGTGCCCCGAACTCTTGATGTTTGAATTGCTCAACCAGTTGGCAGGGAGGCGGTTGTTCACCGCTCCGTTATGGGTAACAACAAGGATCTTGTCGAAGTCGATCAGCGGGTTGGCAAGCAGGGCTTCGCTGCGCAACGCGGCAAGCGCCTCCTTGTCGCCGCTCTTTTCGATGGCGGCGAGCTTCTTGAGGAATTCCTGCCCCTTCGGGTATTTCTTGCCGTTGGTGGCGACCAGGTCGTTGATGGCCAAACGCAGGGTTTCAGCAGTCCCGTAGTTGAAGTCGGCCGGATCCATTGTTTTGCTGGGGTGTTTGGGTTTTGCTTTCTTGGCGGTTTTGTTTTTGGCAGTAGTTTTTTTATCCTTTTTGGATGCGGTTTTCGCTGCGGGCGCGGCCTTGGCCTGCGCTTCAACCGTGGCGATCGCCTGCCCGACGCGCTCTGTTCCGCCGGAGGCCGTGTCAAGTTCCACTGTCTTACCCGTGGCGGGTTTGCCTGTGGTGGTTCCCCAAACGACCTTGCGCTGTGTGTCGAGAATGGAGATTTGTGCGTTGTGCAGTCGCTCCGGGCGGCCTTTGCGGTTCCAGATGACGATCCGGTCGATGGCAGCATTTTTGCCAAGATCCAGTTCCCATATGGCGATTCCCGCCTTAATCTTCGTGTGGGTGACGGAACCATTTCTCCAGTCGCCGTCGGTATTGCCGTCGATGGCCTTGTCCGCGCCGCCTTGTTTTTCATTGTAATTACTGCTTTGCTTGGCGGTGCCTTCGGTGGCGATGTTCTTGCCGCCGCTGAATACCTGTACTTCAGCTATTGAAAGGGCATCCTTCGATCCCAGAATGTTGATGTAGCGTCCCTGGGTCGCGGCCGATGCATTCAGCACCAGCGTTGATACTATAATCAATGCAGATATAGCGGTCTTGTTTTTCATGGTTTTCCTCACTTTTTCCGTTTCAAAGTTCTCTCAAAAAAATCGTCCATCCGTTTGTGGGTTTCCAGTTTGTTCTGTCCAAAAACGCCATGGCTTGCTCCGTCAACCCGGATGTAGGTCACATCCATGGCACCGGCTTTTTTCAGTGCTTCAACAAACCGGTCTCCATGTGCAACATTGACCAGCTTGTCAGCGGTTCCCTGGAAGAGCAGGAAGGGCGGGGTGTCCTTGCGGACATAGCTGATGGGGGAGGCCTTCCTGATGCGCTCCGCGAGCGTATCTTCCGGTCCGGCAAGAAAAGTGGAATTGGCACCTTCTTCTTTGAAAAGCGAAAAATCCGTAGGGGTGGCGGAGGCCGCCACGGCCTGCACCATGCTTGACTGGTCGAGACAGGTGCCGTCGCCTTCGAGGCCGGCTTCGGGCTTTACAAGACCGAGCATGCAGACCAGATGCGCGCCGGCGGAGTTGCCGTAGGCGCCGATGTGGTCGGGGTCGAGAAAATATTCGTCCGCATGCGCGCGGAAAAAGCGGACCGCGTTTTTAACGTCGTGAACCGCGGCAGGGAAGGGGGCTTCGTCGGTCAGGCGGTAGCTGACGGAGGTGCAGATGTACCCTTTTTGCGCATACTCAACGGCATAGTGCATGAATTTTTCCTTGTCGCCGTTGCGCCATCCGCCACCGTGGACGATCACGAGACCGGGACGGATGGACCTGTCGGTGTGGTCGTAGACCACGCTGAGCTGCCAGGCGCGGTTGTCGGATGCGCCTTTGCGGTAAACATAATCCTTGCGGGTGAGGTTTTCGGGAATGACGGTTTTTTGCATCGGCTTCCGCCCGGCGTTCTTCTTGGCCGGGCGTTTACCTTGTTTCTGAGCGACCGCAACCGATGCGGCAACCAGCAGAATAAGTATGATACGTTTCGTCATTCCCGAATTTCCCGCTTATTTAGCCAGCTTGGTTTCGTACTTCACGCGGAAGGCAACGGTTGCCCATCCGAATGCGAGGCCGACAACACAGGCTACTATTTCAGCCAGTGCAACCGCGCCGTACCATCCCCAGGTTCCCATCCCTTCGGGCTTGAAGCCGCCAGCCAGACTCATGAGGCCGAAATATACACCGGCGCCGACGAACCATGCCGGAATAAAGTTGAACGGCGGGATGCGCTCAAAGCAGATCACCACCACAACAACAATAAATACCGCGGTGTAGAGACCGCCGGGCGCAGCGGAGCAGTTCAAAAAGGCAAGCGCCTTGCCAAGTTCAAAAATGGCGATGGAGGCAATGATACCACCGATATAGCCGAGGATGGTTTTTCCGGCCATGCGCGGGCACGGGCCTGTTTCCTTATCGTTCCACGGCGGGAAACCGGACATGAAGTACATCGCCCAGGCCTGAAACGCCACCCAGGTCAGCAATCCGCCGCCACCGATGTGCGGGTTGCCCGGGACGTATGGCGCGATAGCCATCATGATGAAGGCCTGAAACGCGATAAAGATTGGTATAACAATGAACTGTTTAAATGACATCCTCTATTCCCCCATTCTGTCTGTCTACAATAGACGGATGTCCGGCCCCGTGCCGGACACCCGCATGTAGGTTAATTACTTAAGGTCGTTGAATTTTTCGAGGCCTTCTTCCGGTGTCAGCCCGTCGTGAACGACGCCGCTGATGGCCTGGATCATGGCTGCCGGAGCGTCCGACTGGGACACGTTGCGGCCCATGTCCACGCCGGACGCGCCATCGTTGATGGCGTTATACGCCAGCTGAAGCGCTTCAATTTCGGGCAGTTTCTTGCCGCCGGCAATCACGATCGGAACCGGGCAGGACGCGGTAACCTGGCTGAAGTTCTCGCAATAGTAGGTCTTCACGATGTTCGCGCCGTTTTCCGCGCACATGCGCGAAGCGAGGCTGAAGTAGCGTGCGTCGCGGACCATGTCCTTGCCGACCGCCGTAACACCCATCACCGGAATGCCGTATCGCTGGCCGAAGTCTACCATCTTGTAGAGGTTGGCAATCGTCTTGGCTTCCGTGGCCGCTGCGCCGGCTTCCACCATGACCGCCACCGCCGAAGCGTTCAGGCGGATGGCGTCCTCGATATCCAGGATCACGTTGTGGTTCATCTCCGTTAGGATGGTCGACCCGCAATCCGCCCGCAGGCAGATCGGCTTGTTGAAGCCCGGTGGGATGCAGGCGCGGATCACGCCGCGCGTGCCCATCAGGCAGTCTGCATAGGGTGCCAGCGGCACAATGTTGAGGTCGATGCGTTCCAGCCCCGAAGTCGGTCCCATCAGGAAGCCGTGGTCGAAGGCCAGCATTACGCTTTTGCCGGTGTCCGGGCGGAAGATGCGGGCCATGCGGTCCTTCGTTCCCCATCCGATGTTGTCGCAGCCCTTAAGGTAGAACTGCTGGTTTGCGACAGGGGTGCCCTGCCCAAAATTCTTACCATCTCTGATGTCGTCTAAATCTGCCATTGGTTTTTCTCTCCGTATAGTTATTGATTAATTGATTTTCCAATGGTTGGAAGAAAGTTTCCAACCATTGGTAGTTTGTCACTAGGCGACAGTTTCCGCAAATGCCTTGAAAATATAGGTGATGGAGGTGGCGCCCGCATCCAGGTGACCGATCACGCGCTCGCCGAGATTACGTGCCCGACCGAATTTCGCGACCATCCCCTTGGTGCTTGCGCGGCCTTCGTCCGCCGCCGCCGCCGCCTTCGCGAACATGGCTTCGATCCCTTCCGCCTGGTTTTCCGCCAGTGCGGCAACTGCGGGGATCAGCGCATCCATCATGGTCTTGTCGCCAATGTCGGCCTTGGTCTGCTGGCGTACGTTTTCCAGTCCGGAAGCGAACATGGCGGCAATATCCGCACCGTTCAACTCGTCCTTTTCGACGCCGTCGCTCATGCCGAGAAAAAGTGCGCCGAGCAGGGTGCTGATCGATCCGCTGGTGGCCATCATGATGCCAAACCCCATATCGTTGAGCGCCTGTTTGAAGGCGGCATCCGGCTTGATTGCCGCAACGGCCGCGTTCATGGCCTCGCAGATTGCAATGCCGTGGTCGCCGTCGCCCGTTGCGCCGTCGAGTGCGGAAAGTTCGTCTTTCTTGGCTTCAACCGCTGTCAGCGCGGCGGCCATCATTTTTGAGAAGAGTTTCAGATTCATGGTGGGCTCCTATAAAAAAAGCCGGGGTGCGCCTGGTCGGCACCCCCCGGGTTGTTTTAATTATTTTGCGGTCCAGTAAGGTGCGTTGGAAGGCGCCTGCAGGTAGCCCACATGGTCGTCGTCCAGTTTGCAGAGGATCATCTGGAATCCACCCATTTCCTGAACGGTGAGCAACTCGCCGATCACGCCCGGCACCGTTTCGATGCCTGCGGCTTCCAGGATCTGGGCCGCCTTGCGGTAGACCAGGTTCAGTTCCATCAGCGTGGATGAACCGACACCGTTGATGATGAGCTGAACCTTGTCGCCTGACTTAACCTCTGTGGCGGTCATCAGCGGCTCGATCATGCGCTTGGCGGTTTCGTCGGCCGTTAGGATCTTCGAGAGGCCGCCGCCGGCTTCGCCGTGCTGGCCCATTCCAATTTCCATCTCGTCATCGGCAAGAGATGAAATGGCTTGTCCGGTTTGCGGGTGCGTGCAGTTGGTGATGGCTACGGCGAGGGTGGCCATTTGATCGTTGAAGCGCGATGCCACGTCGCAGACTTCGTCAAGGGACTGTCCCGCTTCTGCAGCGGCACCAGCCACCTTGTAGAGCGGAATGCAGCCAGCGAGTCCTCGGCAGTCTTCTTTCGGCGTGTCGAGGCCGGCGCTGATGTCTTCAGCAGTCAGGAGCATCTTGACGTTGATTCCTGAGCGTTCCGCCATTTGCATGGCCATGTTGGCGCTCATTACGTCGCCCGCGTGGTTCAGCACCACCAGCAGGATGCCGGCGTCGCGCTGGAACATCTGGAGGGCTTCGAATACTTTGGGTGCGCCCGGCGCGGCGAAGATATCGCCCACTACGCTGGCATCCAGCATGCCGTCGCCGACAAAGCCGGAGATCGCCGGCTCGTGGCCCGCGCCGCCCATGCTGATGATCGCTACCTTGTCGTCCGCCTTCGCATTGGCGCGGACAACGATCTTTTCGTTAACCAGCTTCACCTTGTTCTTGTAGGCCATGGTGTAGCCTTCGAGCAGCTCGGTGGTCAGGTTTCCGGGTTCGTTGATAAACTTTTTCATGATCATGTTTCGTTCTCCTCTTTTTGGTTTGAATCAGTATGCGGTTCCTGTGGCTTCGCCGGAAAATTCCATGAATTCAATCGGACATCCTTCGGAGTCGACGATGAATGCGATACGGAGGGTGTCGTTGACGGGGCAGGGGTCGAGAATGACTTTTTGACCGGCAATCGCCTCTTCGAGATTCTCCACGACGTATGCAACATGCGTGTGTTCCTGGATTTCCCTGGGCATCCCGCAGTCCGCGTCAAAGCGCAACCACTCGATGTTGTGTTCGCTGTTTGCGAAATCGGTGAGATGAAGTTTCATGTCCGCGCTGTAGACTTCGCCTGTTTTCGACTCTGTTGTGGGAATCCCCACATGGTTGAATGTTTTTTTCATCCTACTCCTCCCGTTTCCTTGATTTAAGGATTAAGAATGAAGAATTCAGAATCGTTGGCGGGGATTCTCCGCGCCCCTTTTTTAATGGGGTATCTCAGCGCCTGAATTCTCCATTCTTAAATCCGCGTTCCTGATTGGTTAATGGCCGGTGTTATTGAATTCCATACCCGGCTTGCTGAAGCGAACATGGTTGTGGTAGGTGGCCACTTCGACCACGATGGCGCCGTCGGGGCCGGCCACCTGGCCGTGCCAGGATTCCGGATCCTTCAGGCTGTACATTTGGTTGGTCTTCGCATCGCGCCGGGAGATATACTTTGAGTGGAACCAGTCTTCACCGTATCCCCACGGGCGCTTTTCCTTAGGCCATTCGCTGATGAGCACTTCATCCCCGTGCTGGTATTCGCCAAAAAAGTCGACTTGTCCGTAGCGCACCTGCCAAGATTCCATCTTGGGCGGATAACCTTCCGGACCGCCGATATGGCTGTGTTCCGGCAGCGTCTGGCCCGGCAGCAGATAGATGTCGTGAAGCAGATAGCCGAATTGGTTGTCCTTGTATTGCCCTTTGTATGTCCCGGAGCCCGTGCTCTTGTACTCGCCGTGTTCGTTGATCCAGAAAATACCGCCCATGCCCAGCGCCATGATATCGCCTTGGTTGAAGTCGCACACCCAGAAGTCGTCCGTTTTCAGGATATCCGGCACCGGATAATTGAAATGCTCGAACATGTCGAAATATGCCTGCTTGATTGCCGCGAGATCGGCTTTTCCACCTTTATAATAATCATTCTTGTTCAACTTCACCATCTCCTTTTCACAGTTGCAGCATTCACCTTTTTTACAATTCCCGGCTTTTGTGGTAGCGCACCCCGTCAGGATACCCGTTGCCACTGTTGCCAGTCCGTAAACAACTGTTGATCTTTTTACCTTAATACTCATCATACACCTCCTTTAGTGTTGATCTATATTACAAACACAGTTATATAAAACAAATAACCCGCTGTCATGGAAGGAAAAAAAATGAAAAAAACCCATCTTGAAACCTCCCGTCTCTTCGACGCCATCGTTCCGGCCCAAGCCATGCAGATCAGCATCGGGAAATATACCGGAAGTAGCCTCATATTGGAAGCTCCGCTTTTACCGAATATCAACGACAAGGGAACCGCCTTCGCCGGCAGCATTTCCTCCCTGCTGACACTGGCGGGATGGGGGCTGGCCACCCTGCGGTTGCGCGATGCCAATATCATGGCAACGGTTGCGGTTGCCAAAAGCGAAACCGATTTTAAGCGACCAGTCACGTCCGGCTTCAGTGCCGTTGCGCAAATCAGCGACGAAGAGCTTGAACAACTGGTGGCGCAATTGTCGGCCGGATCCCGCGGCCGGATCAGCATTAATACGGAACTCTGGTCGGCGGATGAGCTCTGCGCGACGATGCACGCGCACTACGTCGCGTTTCCAGCCTCTGGAAAATAAGTTCCAGACATTGTAAAAGCGGGGGCCGGGAGCGGGGAGCATGGAGTTGAGTTCCAATCCTTGGAAGAACTTCTCCGGCCATTGGAACTTTTCCCGATACGCAAGACGCAATACGCAACAGTTTTTCCAACGTCTGGAAAAACATTTCCAATCCGGTTTCGTTGCTCTTCGCCGCGACACGTGTCTGGCATATTTCACACTTGTGCAAGTGCGAAATTCAGCCCTCTTCAACGATCGGCGCGGCGTCCATGGCGTTGTGGCCCATGCGGACGGAGATCATGTCGGCGTAGCGACGCATGATCTGCCCGAATTCGTCGAAGCGGACGGCGGGCAGGCGGTCGGAGGGTCCGGTGGCCCAGATGGCGGCGATGGGATAGCCGTACTGGTCGAACACGGGCGCGCCGATGCAGTGGGCGCCGTGGATCTGTTCGGCGCGGTCGAGCGCGTAGCCCAGCTCCCGGACGGTTTCGAGTTCCTTTTTGTACGCCCGGCGACTGGTAATGGTGTTTTCGTTGAATCGCTCAAACGGGGCTTCATCGAGAATCAGCTTCTGTTCGTTTTCCGGCAGGTAGGCGAGGATGGCCTTGCAGGGCGCGGCGCAGTTGATCGGCAGCCGCAGGCCGGGGTCGATGGTGAACTTGAATGGATGCAGACCGAGCACCTGCTCGATCACCACGCCTTCGTGTTCGATCATGCTGCCGATGAAGATGGATTCCTTAATTTCGTCGCGGCACTCGCGCATGATGTCCATGGCAAATTCGATGAAGCGGGTTTCGCCGAAGCTGCGGCATCCCATCAGCAGCAGCTTTTTGCTGAGGCTGAAGCGCTTCTGGGCGTCGCGCACGAGGAATCCGTGGTTGAGCAGGGTCATGGTGATGCGGAAGACGCTGTTCTTGGAAAGTTCCAGATCATCGGTAAGCTCGGTGATGCTGCGGCCCTTCGGGAAATCCAGCAGATGCTCCATAATCACCAGTGCGCGTTCCAGGTTGGGCACCTTGTAGCGGCTGTCCTTGAATGTTTCCTGCGGATGGTTGCTCATGGAGACTTCCTTTGCGCTTTTAAATTGTACTTTTCTTCAACGGGTCTTCTTGCTACACTTTATGCTGCTGTTTGACTAGTATTTTCTTGTTTATCATATAGAAGGAGGGTCGGCGAATGAAGTATATTGCGGCAGTTCTACTGGCAACAATCGTTGTTTTTGGCATGGCGGTTTCGGTTGATGCCATGGGAGGCAAGGCATCGGTGAAGGTGTACGAACCGACGTGGGAATCGCTCGCCACGCACGAGGTGCCGGAGTGGCTGCAGGATGCCAAGTTCGGAATTTATGCCCACTGGGGACTCTACTCGATTCCCGCCTTTGGAAACGAGTGGTACGCCATGCGGATGTATGATGGCGCGACGAAGAACAAACTCGGCAAGGAAATCTATGAACACCATCTCAAAAAATACGGCGGGCCGGCCAAGTTTGGCTACAAGGAGTTTGCTCCGATGTTCAAGGCCGAAAAATACGATCCGGCCCGCTGGGCGGATCTGATTGCCAAGTCCGGCGCGCGCTATGCCGGCATCGCGGTGGTGCACCACGACGGCTTCGGGCTGTGGGACAGCGACGTCAACACCTGGAACGCCGGCAAGATGGGGCCGAAGCGCGACCTCTACGGTGAGCTGGTGACGGAACTGCGCAAAAAGAACGACATGCGGATCATTGCCACCTTCCACCACATCCGCACCTTCGACTGGTATCTGCCAACCAGCGAGAAGGAAATTGAACGCGGCCGGAAAGAGGGCTGGGACCTGTTCGATCCGGCCAACAAGGAAATGTACTGGAACCGCTACATCGGCACCTACGAGGAATTCATGGCGCAGTGGCAGGCCAAGGTGCGCGAGGTCGTCGACAAGTACCAGCCGGACCTGCTCTGGTTTGACGGGGGGAAATTCCAAGAAGACGGCGCCATCGGTGACGTGCAGGAAATCCTGGCGTACTACCTCAACCGCGCCGAGCAGTGGGGCAAGCCGGTGGAAGTACTGAACAAACTGCCCAGCAGCATGTTGTTCAACTTTCCGGAAAATTTCGGAATGCTGACCTACGAGGAGGGGCGCGACCGCGGCCCGGTGGTGGAACGTCCGTGGGTGGACGACATGAAAATCAGCGTGTTCTCGTGGGGATATGTGGAAGGGCAGGAGTACAAGCCCGCCGACGAAATCGTCGACGGATTGATCGACCGCGTTAGCCGCGGCGGTGGACTGCTGCTTTCGCTCTGTCCGAAGGCCGACGGCTCGCTCACCCCGGAACAGGAAAAGGCGCTGGTGGAGATGGGCGCGTGGCTGAAAACCAACGATGAAGCCATCTTCGGCACCCGCCCGTGGCGCATCCATGCCGAGGGTCCCTCGCCGGAAGAGCGGATTGTCCGTTCCAAGAAAGGAAAACATCCCTCTTGGATTTTCGACCAATGCGACGGCAAGGACATCCGCTTCACGATGAATGGAAACCACCTCTATGCCATTACACTCGGCTGGCCCGAAGGCGGCAAGCTCGACATTAAGACGCTGAAGATGAAGACGAAAGTCGGCGAAGCGGGAATCAAATCCATTTCCCTGCTGGGCTGCGGCGATCAGGTTCAGTGGACCCGGGACGATTCCGGAATGCACATCACGATGCCGAAGGTAAACAAGGACGGCCTGGCCTACGCCTTCAAGATCGAGCCCAAGGGCGCACTGGTTAAATAGGAGTTCCAGATATTGGAAAAAGGTTTCCAATCACTGGAGGGCGCGCTATAAATCTTCCTTTTGGAGAAACCTTGAAGGATTATAAGGCAGCATGCGGGAAGAGTCTGCCGCGGCGGGAGTTTCTGAAGCGCGGCGGGGCGGGAGCAGTGGCAACACCGGCGGTGTTTAGCATTGTCGGTTACCACGAGAAGCCGAACATTGTCTATTTCTTTTCCGACACTCACCGCTGGGGCGCCATGCCCTATGCGCAGACGCCTGCCATCCAAACGCCCAACATGCAGCAGATGCTTTCCCAGGGGATGTCGATGGACCGCTGCTACACCAACCTGCCGATCTGCACCCCGTACCGTGCCATCCTGATGACCGGCCGCTGGCCGTGGCAGCAGGGGCTGATCGCCAACCACATGGAACTGGCGCGGCGAGTGGATATGCCGGGCGACGCGCAGTATGGCACGCTGGGCTGGATGTTTGTGCATGCGGGTTACCAGACCGCCTATTTCGGGAAATGGCACCTTGGCGGCACCGATGCCCGTCCGTTCGGTTGGCAGAAATCCATTATCTGGAGCGGAACCAACGACCACGACGGGCCGAACACTTATAAAATTGACGGCGGTACCGCAATTACCTGGAATGGCATCAGCAATTCGACCGCCACCACCCGGCAGGCGCTCGACTGGCTGGAGACCGAAGCCGACCGGTCAAAACCGTTTTTCATGATGGTTTCCGTGAATCCGCCGCACGGCGGCATGCGGGATGCCCGGGATGATATGAAGGCGCTCTATCCCGATGAAACCGCGCTGCCGTACCATCCGAACGACGAAGTGCGCAACTGGGCCGACCACCAAGGCTACCACGCCCTGACCAGCGGAGTGGATGACGATCTGGGATTGGTTATGCAGGCGCTGGAGGATCGGGGGCTGAGCAACAACACCATTCTGGTCTACACCTCCGACCACGGCGGCATGGGCGGCGTGCGGGGCATCGGCTACGGCAGCAAGCGCTATCCCTACGACGAATCGTCGCGCGTTCCGTTCCTGATCCGCTGGCCGCGGCGCATTCCGTCCAACCAGCGGCGGAACACGCTCTTTTCCTCGATCGATATTTTCCCCACGCTCTGCTCGTTGGCCAACACGAAAATATGGCTGGAACGCAGTGCGCACCCGGATGCGCCGCAGTCGCTTGCCTATCTGCAATCGCTTCCGGGCGTGGACCATTCGAAGAATTTGCGCAACCGTTTTGGCGGCCCCGACCCCGACTCTGTTTTTGTGATGCACATTTCCGTGATGAACAAGAACAGTGCACCTTTTCCGCTGCTCCACCGGACCGTTGTCTCAAAGGACTATCTGTATTCCGTTGCCAAGGAAGGGGAATACGGGCTGTATGAACATGCGGAAGGTTACCAGGTAACCAACCTCGTTGAGGATCCGGCCCATGCCGCCGCCAAGGCCGCATTGCGTACCCGGCTGGGGCAGTGGATTGCCGAAGCCGAAACGCCCTTTACCGACAACTGGTTTGCCAATGTGAGCGGCTCGAAGATGGAGAGCTGGTTCGGCCCGCAGGGCAACCTGAACCACCCGAATCCCGGTGATGACGGTATTTTCCGTTTGGATGACATTGCGGGGGTTGTGCCGGCGGGCACGGATAATTTCACTCCTCCGGGTCCCTGATGCGGAAACGATCCATCTTGTGTTCGTCCGGAATCCGGAAGGTCAGGACGATTCTCAGGCACCAGTAGGCGCTGTATAGCATAAACAATACAAAAACCGGCATGAACAGCTGTTCATTGAAACGGACCGGGTCGGACAGGTTTGCCTGAAGTGCCAGAACGCCGGTGAAGAACAGGAACAGAAACATCGCCGTGCCGAACTGCCACATCAAGCCGGTAATCATCGCGGCGGCTTTTGGCCGGTTTTTTTCGGTCAGCCAGTAATTCTTGTTGGGCAGATTGATCCAGCGGGCTGGTATCTTCAAAACTACAAGCGGCGTGAAATACAGCGAACAGAACAGCACCAGTTCGGTGAGGATCATGAGGAATGCGTTGAAATATCCTGTTGCCCAGCCGTTCGGTGCTCCGCCCGCTCCGAAATGAATCGCCATTCGCTCCGGGAAAAGAACCAGCGAAACCAGCGTCAGCAACACATTTGCTATAAAGGATGCTATGAATAGTATGCGCATTGACGGTGCTTCCCCGCGCATCGGTTACAGACCTTGTTCCTCCATATAGGCGGTGATGCGGTCGGCGTGCGCGTTGTCATCCATGTTCAACTGCTGGAAAACCGAATCCAAGCGTGTTTTTGGTTTTCTGCCCATAAACTTTTTATAGTGGCTCTCGCCAGCCAGTTTCTCTACTTCAACCGCCTTGCGAAATGCCTCCTTGCGGGAGGGGGCCTTCTTTCTGTAGCGGGTGATTAGCGTGGTGAGTTTGGCGTTGTCTTTCACAAGATCTTCGATGGAGTCCGAGATCAGGTCGTAAGGGAAGTTTCCCCGTGTCGCAAAGCTATCCCTCGCTGACCGGATCAGGGCGGCATGGTTCTTCTCCTCCCGGTACAATTCCCGCCACAGATCGGCGTCCTGCGGGAACGCGGCTTGAAAAATCCGGTACAACTCGGCCACATTGAGTTCGAGTTGAATGCTTTCGTCTATCAGTGAGAAGTTCTGCTCAATCATACATCACACTCCATCGGAACATGCTCGCAGATTGCAGGGTTATAGTCCAGCGGCGTTTTCCAGCAGATGCCGGACAAAGAACTCCTCGAGGCGGCGAATGCCGTAGGGGCAGTCGACCGCGCCGTGTCCGCGCGAGGGGAAAACGATCAGGTCGAAGTTCTTGTCCGCCTTGATCAGGGAGTCCACCACCTGCATGGTGGTGGAGGGATCCACGTTGCTGTCCAGAGCGCCGACGGTCAGGAGCAGTTTGCCTTGCAGCTTGTGCGCGTCGGCAACGTTGGATGAGCGTTCATAGCTTTCATCGACGGGCCAGCCCATCCAGGCCTCGTTCCACCATATCTTGTCCATGCGGTTGTCGTGGCAACCGCAGTCGGCGGCGGCAACCTTGTAGAAATCGTTGTAATCCAGCAACGCGCGCATGGCGTTTTGGCCGCCGGCGGATCCGCCGTAGATGCCGACACGGCTGATATCCATGGCGGGATATTTCCTTGCCGCGGCCCTCATCCAGGCGATGCGGTCGGGGAACCCCGCGTCTTTGAGGTTTTTCCAGCAAACGTCGTGGAAGGCCTTGGAGCGCCAGTTGGTGCCCATACCATCGATCTGAACGACAATGAAGCCCAACTCGGCCATACGCTGCTGGTTGCGGTAGGTTTCGAACTGTTTCGGGACAAACTGCCCGTGCGGCCCGGCATAGATGGACTCGATCACGGGATACTTCTTTTTGGCATCGAAGTGCGATGGGCGGTAGATCACGCCGTGGATGTCCGTCTTGCCGTCGCGTCCTTTGGCCACAAACGGTTCAGGAAGGTACGGATGGGCTTCAAGAAGTTTTGAGGCATCGCCTTCGCCCAACCGGCAGACCAGCGATCCGTCGGCTGCGCGCCGCAGCTCATGTGCGGGCGGTTGGTTCACCCGCGACCATGTGTCGGTGAAGAAGGCGCGATTGGGGGAATAGTTGATCTCGTGCGTGCCGTTGCCCTCGGTCAGGATGGTTAGGCCGGAGCCGTCGAAGTTGATCCGGGCATAATGGATGTAGTATGGATTCTGATCCGGCCGAATGCCGCCTGTGTGGAACCAAATCTGCCGGTTTTCTTCATCGATGCGGTCCACGCCGCGCACAACCCACTCGCCTGATGTGATTTGGTTTTTCACAACACCTTTTTTACGGTCGATCAGGTAGAGGTGGTTCCAGCCGTCGCGCTCGGACATCCAGACCGCCTCCTCGGTGGCATCGAGGTGGTGGAGGTAGGTCTTCTGGGAATAATCGATGAAAGTATCGCTGTGCTCCTCCGCAACCGTACGCACCTTGCCGGTGGCGGTCTGCACGGCGAGCAGGCGGAGCGTCTGGTGACCCCGCTGATTGTAGATGAAGAAGAGGCGGTCGCCCTGGGGCGTCCAGTGGAAATCCACAATGTTCCAAGGATTGGAAAAAAGGCTGTCGTCCAGCGGGATTCTTTTCAATGTCTGGAGATCGAACAGACACGGCTTCTTCTGGAACAGGTCGTCGCCCGCCTTTTGGTAGCGGCTGGTTCGGCGCTTGGGCTGGAGCTGGTCTTCGGGCGCGGCCTCGATCAGGTCGAGCTTGCGGTCGGTTCCCGCCTTTTCACGCATGATCACCAGATAGCGTCCGTCCGGCGACCAATGCTGCGGTCCGCAGTATCTCCATTCAGCCGTGCCATCGTTGGTGAGCTGGACGGCTTTGCCTGTTTTGGGGTTTTTGACGTGAAGGTTGTTTTCAACAAACCTGGCGGTCCATTCCCGTTTGGGTGGGGTTGGGCGGGTCTGTTTCGGTTTTTCCGGGGTGCTGCCCAGATAGGCGACCATCGGTCGATCTTGCGTCGTGAAGGCCAGTGTTCCGGTTGTGAAGATATGCCCTGAATAGGTTGACTGCGTCATCATTTTTCCCGCCGCGACGGTACCGGTTTGTCTGCGGTTTCCTTCCGGGTCGACCCAGTAGAGCGTGGTCTTTTCCCCCGTGTCGTTGATGAAATAGATGGTTGAACGCCGGTTGCTATTGGGGCTTCTCAAGGATTTGGAGTACGGCTGGGCAACGAGGATGAAAGGGGAGTCCTCCGGATCGACCACGCGCACGCCGCCCTTTGCGACCGCTAAAGTTTTCACGGATGATTTAGTGGCGACCAGGCACAGGGAATCCCCGTTTTCTGCTACGGCGAAGTTCTGGATTATCCATCCCGATTCGAGCATTGCGGGATCGAATGCACGGGTCACCTTGCCGGAACGGGTGTCGGCGCGCAGGATTTTATCCGGGGCATTGGGTTTTTGCATCCTGTAGAAGAGTACGGTCCCGTCCTGCGACCAGACCGGATTCAGTTTCTGGTTAAGCACGGTTCCCTGCATTCTGGCCCGCAATGTTTTTGCCCGTTCGTAGTCAGCGGCGGAGCTCGTGATAGCTGAAACAAGCATTAGCGCGATAAGTGGTTTTTTACACATGGGTTCCCTATGGCCTAGCGTTTGAGCGTCGGGTCGATCCAGATTCCCCAGTCGCCTTCCTTGCCGTCCTCGCCGGGTTCGGTAATGAGTTCGAGTTTCTTGAAGCGCGAAACATCGAGTTCAATCTGTTGCTCGCCATCGGCCAGGCGGGTGAGCGGCGAGCGGAAAACCTCCTTCCCGTCGGCTTTGACGACAAAGACGACGGAGCCTTTTTTATAGCGGGCCTGGATGCCGAAGCGGGTTTTTAGCTTCTTCCACTTCCCGTCGAGGTTGTATCCGTAACTGGAGTCGGGATGGGCGTACAACCCTTGCGGGCATTTCCCCTTGGCCGACCAGAGCGGCTGGATTCTTTTGCCTTCGGGATCCATGACCCCGTCGAAACTCGGGATGAGCCATCCGGTTTTCGCAGCGTCCCAGCGGGTGGAGGACAGGGATATCGTTTTCTTGTTATGGGCAACATGTGCGGGGGTGGTGAAACCTTCCCATTGCTCCGCAACCTGAAGGAAGCGCTTTGTCTGCTGCGCGGTTTCTGGATCGTCCTTTTCGATCTGTGGCATCAGCTTGCGCAAGGCGGCGGCATCCTTTTGCCCGAACGCATGCTTTGCCCGCTTCCATCGGTAATCCTTGCCAAGGGAGTCGCCATCGACCTGGCCGTCCTTTAGGATGTAGTCAAAGCCGAATGTGCTTTTCACGCCGTTGTTGAAGTAGGTTTTGATTTTCAGGTTGTATTCCCCGTCCTTGGGCAGGGCGAGGTCGGTGCTGAAATTCCCCCCGGGCCGGGCTTCGACGAGGTAGGCCTTGGCGTCATAGTCCTTGTTGACCCCGGTGGGCAGCTCGTCGTTGTAGATCACAAATCCTGCAATCCCATCGGCCGGGATCGCCTTGCCGGACACGGACAATTTCCCATTTTTTCTTTTAAAGGATAGGCTGTCGATGAACACATCAGGTGCATCGAAGTTTTCCGGTTCCTTTCCGTTGAAGAGTGGATGCAGGGAGAGGATGAACGCGTGTTGCTTGGTCAAGAAGGAACCTTTGCGTTTACCGATGCGTTCCATGCGATAGGTGTAGTTTCCCGCACCCATGAGCGCGGTGCCGAGCTTTTGTTTTTCTTCTTTTGTTTCGCGGTTGTGCGGCAAGCCGAAGGCATGGCCCAGCTCGTGGGTCACGCCGCCGAGCATCTTGGCGTTGAATTTGCCGGGGGTCAGCTTTTGTCCGCGGTCGTTGATGATGTCCTTCAGGCCGGGATCAAAGTTTTCAGGATCGAGCAGGACATGGTCGGCCACCCACGCCGATCCGCCGTTGGCACCGCCGCCGCCGTGGTAGGGGATGTCGTATTTCCAAACGTCACCGTCCTGCCAGTAACCATCGGAATAAACGAGTATGTGGGTCTTATTAATGTCCAGCCCTTTTTCTTTCAGCAGTTCGTCAATCAGCGGCTGCGCCTTTTTTACCTCGAAGGCACCTTCCGGCTCGAAGTTCCAGTCGAGCTTGATCAGGTTGACGACCACCTTGCTGCTTCCATCCCGGTCCAGTTGGAAGGTTTTTGGGCCATACCCGTTGCGCTTCATTTCCGTACGGTAGAAATCCTGCACATCCTCCATGATCCGGTGGATGCGCTCCCTGTATTCCGGCTGCGGGTCGCGGTCGCGGGTGGTGATGTAGAAAATGTGTAGCTTTTCCCGCTCCGCCGCTATCGTCGAAAGGGAAACCAGCAGGGGAAGAACCAACATCAGTACTTTAAGCCTAAACGCCATCGTATGCTCCATTCGCAAAAAATTTGAGTAGACATAATTAACCGGTTGCGATCAGGGAGTCAAGCGAAGGACGGTCCGTGATGCGGACTTGAGGTTTGCCGGTTTTTCCGTAAACTTCCGACATATCAACACTATGCGTGTGGAAACATTACGGGACAGGCACCCATGAGTCCGGACAATATCGATCTTCTTTGCAAGGATCTGTCCACCAGCCCCCGGGCGGACGTTGGCATTGTGCTGGTGGCGGGCGCCACCGGCTATATCGGCGGGCGACTGGTTTCCGAGCTGCTGGCGCGCGGCTACCGTGTGCGGGTAATGGTGCGTGCGGCCTCTCCCGAGCACCGGGATCGCTGGCCCGAGGCGGAAGTGGTGGTGGCCGATGCCCTGGATGCCGACAGTCTCGGTGCCGCCTTGGAGGGTGTTCACACAGCCTACTATCTGATCCATTCTCTGCTGTACGGGCTGGATAAATTCGAAAATGTCGATATCCGGGCCGCTACCAACTTTAGAAAAGCCGCAGAGGAAAAAAAGGTGCAGCGCATCATATATCTCGGCGGACTGGGCGACACACGCACTGAATTGTCGAGCCATCTCGGCAGCCGCATCCGCGTGGCGCAGGAACTGATGGCAGGGGCGGTGCCTGCCACGATTCTGCGGGCCGCGATTATCATCGGGTCCGGCAGTGCGTCGTACGAAATGATTTATCATCTGGTGCGCAAACTTCCGGTCTTCCTGATTCCGAGGTGGGCCAGGACAAAATGCCAACCCATCAGTGTGCGGGATGTAATCAAATATTTGGTCGGTACCTTGGAGCTGCCCGAGACCGCGGGGAAAACATTTGATATCGGCGGTCCGGATATACTCACCTATGCCGATATCCTGAAGGTCTTCTCAAAGGTGCTCGGCAAACGAAAGCTATTCCTGCCGTCGCCGATTGAGTCGGTGCGGTTCTACTCCTACCTCACCGGCCTGCTCACACCGGTTCCGGCGCCGATCAACTGGTGCCTGATGGAGGGCGTGAAAAACGATGTGATCTGCCAGCACGCTGAAATCAGGGAGTATCTTGCATTCCCGTTGGTTTCCTGCGAAGTAGCACTGCTCCGAGCCATTTCGCGGGAGGAGCAGGACAAGGTGCACACCCGCTGGTCCGACAGCTATCCACTCGATTGCGAACTGGCCATCAAACTTCGGGAGCTTTCCGAAGAACTAGATTTCACCTGTTCGTATTCAATACTTTCCAATAAGGATGCCGCTGCGCTTTTCCGCTCCGTTGGTAGGATCGGCGGAAAGGAGGGCTGGTTCAACAGCAATTTCCTGTGGCGGCTCCGCGGACTGCTGGATCGGCTGCTGCTGGGGGTCGGCACCTCGCGTGGACGGCGGAGCGCTTCCACTCTGCGGGTCAACGATGTACTTGATTTCTGGCGTGTCGAGGAGATCGAGTACAACCGAAAACTCCTGCTGCGTGCCGAAATGAAGCTGCCCGGCCGCGCTTGGCTCGAATTCAGGATTGATCCGGAACAGGAGCGGAAAACCAGGTTAACCGTAAACGCCTACTATCAGGCGCGGGGTTTGTGGGGGCGGATCTACTGGTACATTCTTGTCCCGTTCCATCACTTTATTTTTGATGACCTCATCAAGCAGATAGAAAAAAGAAGCTGACCGGTTCCAGCCATTGGAACAAAAGTTCCAATCATTGGAAAAAGCTTGTTGCAGGTTTCCAATGGTTGGAAAATCGGTTCCTGCCATTTAAAAATCAAGGTTCGACCCATTCAATGGGATCGACCCGATAGTAATACCGCAGCTCTTTGTAGAGTTCGGGATGCTTTTCCTTGAGCTGTTGGGGTTTTTCAAAAAAGGTTTCGGTGGCGACTGCAAAAAACTCCGCCGGGTTGGTGGCGCCATAGCGGTCCATGGTGCTTTTCTTTCCCTTGCTGGTTTTTGCGCAGAGCTGTTCATATTCCTTGCTGAAAACGCGCGCCCATGCGGAATAGGCCGATCGCTCCGGCAGGATGGGTGCGCCGTCGGCCGCGCCGTCGGCCTGGTCGAGCTGGTGTGCGAATTCATGGAAGGTGACGTTGTGGCCATCCCGGAAGTTGATCGCGCCGCCCTTCACACTGTCCCATGAAAGCACCACCACGCCGAGCCCCCACGATTCCCCGAGCCGGGCGCCTTCTCCATTGTCGCCGCCGAACATTCCTTTCCGCCCCGAAACATAGGTATGCGGATACATCAGGATTGTTTTAAGATTCGGGTAGCAGGGAACCTTGCGGTTGAGAAGCAGCATGCAGGCCTGTGCCGCAACGGCCAGCATGATCTCCTCCGTCATTTCCAGTCCGCCACAGCCCTCGAACTTTTTTTCGCCGAGGAACACCTGCATATAGCCGTGGAGCTGACGTTTCAGGTCGACCGACAACTTTCCATACACTGGAAGATTTTTTTCAATGATTGGAAACCAGCGTTCTGGCGGCGGTGTGGCAAACAGCTTTTCACGCCGCGCCGTCCTTGCCTTGGCCCGCAGGTAGAAAAACAATGCAGGAATCCCAAATATTGTAGAAATGATAATCGCCTGCATACTCAATCCCTTGATTGCAATACAATCTGCACGAGTGTCAGCCCCAGCATATTTTCGGGAAGCGACATCTCATAGCGATCATTCTGCTGCCTAACCATTCCGCGCTTCTCCAGTTTTCGCAAATGTCGGATCAGGGAAGGATAGGGAATCTGCGTCTTAATGGATAGCTCGTCTATCCTTAGTGATTGTCCATGTAGCTGGGAGATAATCCCGATCCGTCGTGTGTGGGTAAACGCCGTTGCGCAGCGGAAAATTTCTGTGTTGGTCATGCCACTATGGCAACAGTTCCGCACGGTTTGCAGAATCAGTGCGGCATTATCGACTTCCGGATTGGCTTCGGCGGAGTAGAATACCCATCGACCCTCCGTTCTTGAGCCAATAAGCCCTCGGGCATTCAATATCCGCAAATAGTTGCTGGCCAGTTTTTCGCTGATACCCGCCTTGTTGGCTAGATCGCACACTCTCAATTCGTGTGCCTCAAATAAGTGGCGAAGCAAAGTCAGCCGCATTGGATTGGCTAAGGCGCGGCAGGTTCGCCATAGGGTTGGTCGCAATCTTCCCATGAAATCCTCTCCATCACACTCTAACGAGTGTGATAATTAGAATAAAAAAACCAAACAATACAAGTATATTATCTAATCATATTCCAACGGGTGTGATAAATATGGTTCCAGCTAATCGATGTTTATAGCCAGTGAAATACGCAGGGTAGCGCTTTTAATCGCTGGAAAGCAGGAGTTATTTGGCCGGGTAGCGGGCAAGCAGTTTTTCGACAGCAGCCCTGATTTTTTCCTCTTTTTCCTCGGCGGGCCGAGAACGATAGACCTTTGTCTTCAGGATGCCGCGCCATACGCGGTCACCGGTTTTGGCGTCGAAGATAACAACCGTAAGGATCCCCTTGTCATATCCATAGTAAATGATGTCGGGTTCGCGTTCCTCATAAGACCAACCCCGACCTTGCTTGTAAACAAACCCGCCGCTGAATTGGGTATCCTCATCGGGCCTGGGGACATCAATATCCAGCCGTTCTTCAAGTTTCAGAAAGTAGGACACATGCAGGTCGGGTGCGGAGTTCTCTGCAACCGGTGAAAGGCCTTTTTTCTTCAGTTCGTCATCGGCGGCATTGCGGATGATGGGGTCAAAAAACTTATCCGGGATACGGAAATCACCGAGGCCACCCTGGGGACCCTCAACCCACTGATAAGTTTTGGTCGACGCGAAGCTGTATGCTTCATCGTGCTCAGATGTCACCCGCACCGTACTGCACCCGGCCACGAGAATCAGTAAAGCAAAAAACGCATGGATTGTTTTTATTTTCATTTAATTTCCTTGTGCCAGGTTCAGGTATTATCTTCTGCTGGTAGGAATTTATAGTTCCCGTGAATCATAAATCTACATCGGTATTCTTCCCCAAACCAAACCGAGAACTGATCTTCTGGGAATTCCTTTTCCCCTATGAATGTAACCATCCAACCCTTCTCGCCATCCCAGTTCATATACTTTACAATTGGTTCATTAAATTTGGCTAAATCATATCCTCTTCGCCTACCTGTACATTCAGCTGCTGCTATCGAGGGAGTTGGTGAGCTTGGCTTGGATGTGCAACCGGCCACGAGGAGCAATAAAGCAGACAATGCGAAGATTACTTTTAAATTCATATCAACCTCCTCATTATTAGAGGACAATAAGTGCTGATAGGCTTTCCCGCAACTGTCTATTGTGTCTCATCCGCCGGCTTTCCAGTCACTGGAAGATTATTTCCAATGTTTGGAAACCGTGGCTTACGAGCTGGTGCGTGATGAAACCGGGCAGAGTACAAACAGTTCTTCAACGGCGGCTCTGATTTTTTGTTCTTTCTTCTCAGGGGATCGCATGCGGTAGACTTTGGTTTCCGTAACGCCGCGCCAGACGCGGTCATTGGTGTTGGCATCAAGCAGAAGAATAGTCGCAGTGCCCTTGTCATAGGCATAGTTAACATGTTCCGGTCCATTATCCTGATAGGCTATCCCGCCGTCTTTGTTGTAGTAAAATCCACCACTGTACCGGGGATCGCCTTCACCATCGGTAATATCGATATCCATTCGCTCTTCAAATTTTAGTGAATAAGACAACTTTAGATCAGGCGTTGTACCTTCCGGGGCAGGTGTGAGGCCTTTCTTTTTCAGTTCGTCAGAGATGGCATTACGGGTGACTTGGTCATAGAAACCGTTTAAAACCGGGGTTCCATCCTGTCCGTTTTCAGATGCAGCAACCCATTGATACGTTTTAGCTGACTTAAAGTGATAATCCGCATTTTGCTCGGATTTTACCCTGACAGTACTGCATCCAGCCGTAACGATAAGTAAAGCGATTGCGACAATTCCATACTTGGTATCCATTCTTCCTCCTTAATAAAAAACAAGACAACATACCGCTGGTTTGATTTGTTAGCAAACTGTTAGCGTATTGTTTTGATTGTGTTGGCGCGGGTGCTTAATGATGCGTGATATCCACAACGCGCAAGGTGCCTGCAGGTACGGTCAGCGTCGTTGACTGCCCGGTTAACAGAAGTTTTTCGCCGCTGAGGATATCGCGGCACTGCGTCCCCTTGAGATGCTGGAGGATGATTTCGGCTTTGCGGTCTGCCGGGTCGGTGTAGCCGGAATCAACGAGCATCACCCGCACATGCGTTGGATCCAACCGGACCACGGTCCATGCCACATCCCCGCGCACCAGCACCGGCAGTCGGTCGGCGGCGGCGCGGAGCTGTTTTTCCAATTGGGTTTTGGCATCCGGCGCAGAAATCTTCCTCCCGGCTTTGTCATAGAAGTAAACACCGTCGGTTGCGATCATGGATTTAAACCACGGGAACGATTTGAGGTCGGTCTCGGCCGGAACCAGCGCAATCATGCCGTACGGGTTGCGGGGCATAAAGTTGAGCATCCGCCGGGCGCTGCCCATGGCATAGTTGCTGAAGTCATGCGGTGCGGTCGGTGCGCCGCCCCAAAAGCAGTCCAATCGGTCAAACACAGCGGGTTGCCGGTCGGGCTCATACCGGCTCATGTCATGTCCATTGTTTCCCGACTCTACATAGGATTCGGCCGGCTGTTTCATTCCCAGACAGAAATCAGACAGGGAGAGCAGCTCTTCACGGTCGGGGATTGCGATCACTCCTTTTTCGATCATTCGGTAGAACGGCGTCATGTCCCTTTCATCGCCCTGGTAGATATTAATCAGGAACATGTCCGAACCTAGCGCGGCGCGCAGCGCCATGGACCGCAGCAGGTGGCTCTGCTTCTGTTGGGCGCCCCACTCCCAGAAGCGGCTGAAGTTGGCGTTGTCGGTGACCGCCCGTCCGGCGAACCGGTCAAAATTCCCGGTAAGCCAAAGTCCCATGCGGGCGGAGAGGGTGACGGCCTGGTTGCGTCCGTTGGTCTCCTCCATGCTGGGGATAATGACGTCCTTGTATTTGCCGCCGATCAGAATGTCGCGCCACAGGTCGAGGTAGCAGTTGGCATTCCAGAAGCCAGCCTTGTTGCGCAGGACCACCTTGGCCGTGCCGTGTTTTCGGCACAGTTCAATAACCGGGATAATGTGCGAGCGGATGGCATAAGCCATGTCGTCGCTCACATGGGTCATTTCGGGGTAGACCAACGCCTTGCAGGTGGTGGGGGCCGCCTTCAGGATTCCTTTGATGGTGCTGAGCTGCATGTAGAACGGGTCGTTGCCATGTCCCGCCCATAGCGCAAAGGGCTCCTTCTCTTTCTCCCGCTCGGCCGCGAAGGCAATAATCTCCTTTGCTGTATAATTGTATTTATGCCGTGTCTCGCGTTTGGTTTTCCACACACCCTCGAGGGTTTCGCGGTCGAAGTCTTCCGTAAACAGGTTGAACTGGGTGAAGGCCACATTCCGGTAATCATGGTGGTCGAGAAAATTCTCGCGCAGGTCATCGGCCGATTTCCCGGTAACCACCTCGGTCTTTCGGGGCGGGCGCTGATAAGGTGGAATTTCAAATTTTTCAACCTGTTGCTCCATCGTTTTCAGGTTCGTTTCGATCTGCGCCATCCGACCGACCGGCTTCAGTTGTTTAAAGGCATTCTCCCATTCCGGCTGATCCAGCTTTAGCGCATAGATGCCGTCGCCGCCGGAGATGCTGCTGCCGAACCAGGCCGTGTTCGACCGGTCGTCGAATGCGCAGCAGGAAAGTGCGTAGGGACCGGCAAGGAATTTCTCGATCACCCCGTTCATGCGGTAAAGAATGATCTCGTGTCCATAAAGCCCCAGCACCCGGTCGCCCTTTGTGCGGACCTGGGTGATCAGGTTCATGCGGTACGGCTTGTTCTTGGGCCCCTTGCCGGATCCGGTCAGGATCTTTTCGCCTTTGTGGTTGTAGACCAATAGCCCGCCCTTCTTTTCATAATAGTTGCTCAGGCCGATGTCGTCTTTCCCGTCCCCATCAAAATCGGTGATGAGCATGCTGACAACGGGAACCTTGTTGCCGGCCCACGCGACGGCATATTTCGTGCCCTCGGTGGGGTTTTTGGTGGTGAGGCCCAGAGGTTTGTCCCACACCTCCTTCAGCCCGTCGGGGTCGATCAACCGCATCATAAACTTGCTGCGGTCGTTTTTCGCGGTAATCACCGCGGCGATCTGTTTGCCGTCGCCAAGGATATCGCCCGCCCGGATATGGCGTACAACATACTTGCATTCCATAGTGTTGAGCACGTTGCCTCTCGGGGAGAGCGCATAGAGTTTTCTTTCGACCCCGCCGGTCAGGATAACGGTTTTGCCGTCCGGTTTCTTTACGGCGCATACCTGCAGCAGCGGCGGCTCCTTGGCAAATTTCCACAGCAGTTTTCCCGTGTGGCTGAATGCGTACAAGGCGCCATCCGCCGCCGCAACCAAGGTTTCGTCCTGTCCGTCGCCATCAATGTCGGCCACCTCCAGATCAAAGGGAAACGCGGTGCTGGCACTGTTTTTCCAAATCAGTTTGCCTTCCTTGGAAAAGCACATCACCGTTCCGTCAAACGCGGCGCCAATCAGCACGGTCTCTCCGCCGGACGACAATTGGCCGCAATGCAGGTGATAGATGGTATGCCCGCCGGTTGAAAATGACCGCAAGGTATCCGGGGCGGCCACCGCATGCAGGTTTCCGCACCATGCGCACAAGGTAGCCAGCAAGATAAGTCTACAGGTTTTCATGGCGGCAACTATAGAAGAAAAACCATTGCATGCAATGCATCTGTACTTGGTTTTTCGGCAGACTTGTGGTCACATAAAGCGTTTATCTTAGGAGGTACTATGACGGAATTAACGAGACGGGGTTTTGTGCAGGCATCCGCCGCTGGCGCGGCATTTTCATCGGGACTGCTTTCCGCCCGCGCGGCAACAGGCAAAAAGCCGCCCAACATCGTCTATCTTTTCAGCGACACGCACCGGTGGGGGGCGCTGCCCTTCACGCAGACGCCTTCGTTGAAAACCCCGAACATGGAACGGATGCTGGAACGGGGCGTGTGCATGGACCGTTGCTACAGCAACCTGCCGATCTGCACCCCGTACCGCGCCATCCTGATGACGGGCCGCTGGCCGTGGCAGCAGGGGCTCATCGCCAACCACATGCAATTGGAGGACCGCGTCGACATTC
>JAIPIO010000011.1 GCA_021734595.1 Kiritimatiellales bacterium
CTCCGGTCGATACAATCCGGATCCAGCGAACATTCCAGACTCGATGGCCAACTATCGAGAAGGCACTGAAAACGAATACACGGAACATCGACGCGGAAAATAAATACGACTTCCTCAAGGCGCTGGAGTGTTTGCCCTCTGGCGGTTCCTACACCGAAATGATTCGATCGCTTGATGAAGAAACGCGCAGCAAAGGCCGCAGTTGGCTACAGTCGCTGGTGGATGATGTAGTGGGTTTATGGCCTGAAACCGATTAGGAATTACTGGAGAGACTTAACTGCCGGGAAGAGTGGTATAATCCCAGTCGCACAGCTCTCAAATAGATTGACATCCTTTCCTGCGGTATTATGGTCTTGGCAAACAGGTAATACCAGAGGTTTTCATGACTGCTTTAACGCTAAAGATTCCCGACACGCTGGCGGCGGAACTGGAGGCGGAAGCCAAAAGGCGATCCGTTTCCAAATCGGCTGTGGCACGGTCTGCCTTGGCCGACTATCTGCACAACCCAGAACATGGAAAAGGCCAATCTGCATACGACGTGGCCAAGGCGCTGGGCTTTATTGGGTGCATTAAAGACGGCCCCGCGGATTTGGCGACCAACAAAAAACATATGGAAGGCTTTGGACGTGACTAAGCCTGTCATCATGGACACCGGTCCTCTGGTGGCGATTGCCAACGCAATGGAAAGGCACCACACATGGGCTTTTGGCCAATTGAAACATTTGGATGTGCCTATCCTGACGTGTGAAGCTGTCTTGACGGAGGCTTGCTTTTTGCTGGGTCGGCGGCAACATATGGTTTTTGAGCTATTGGAAAGCGAATTCATGCAGATTGGGTTTTCGTTGCAAAACGATTGGGTTCCCGTGCAAAAACTCATCAGGAAATATGCGGATGTTCCCATGTCGCTGGCCGACGCCTGCCTCGTGCGAATGAGCGAAATATACGACGGGAGCAAAATCTTCACGCTGGATGGCGACTTTAAAATCTATCGGCGGAATGGCCGCCAAGTCATCCCGCTGATTTGTCCGGAGCAAGATTGAACCAATGGTTGCGGAAGTCGGCATGCTTGGATTTCCGGAAAACCGCATGGAGCGGGATAGCGGCGAGGACGATAAAGAAATCCTTTGAGATACAATGCACTGGAGAATGATTTAATGGGAAAACTATTTGGAACAGACGGTGTTCGCGGAATGGCGAACGAGGGGAACATGACGGCGGAGATGGTGCTGCAGATCGGCCGTGCGACGGCGTATGTCTGCAAGGAATACCATAAGGAAAAAGGGACGCGGCCGCGCATTGTCATCGGCAAGGATACCCGTCTGAGCGGGTATATGATGGAAAACGCACTGACGGCGGGTATCTGCTCCATGGGGGTGGATGTGCTGCTGCTCGGCCCGCTGCCGACCCCCGCGGTGGCATTCATCACGCAGAGCATGCGCGCGGACGCAGGGATTGTGATTTCCGCCTCGCACAATCCCTACTACGACAACGGCATCAAGATTTTCTCCCGCACGGGATATAAGCTGCCTGATTTTGAGGAAGGGGAAATCGAGGAACTGGTTCTGAGCGGCCGGATAAACAATATCCGACCGACCGCCAACGAGGTGGGCAAGGCCAGGCGCATCGATGACGCGATGGGGCGCTACATTGAATTCTGCAAGAACACCTTTCCGGACGGCATGACGCTGGACGGCATGAAAGTGGTGCTCGACTGCTCCAACGGTGCCACCTACAAATGCGCGCCGCTGATTTTCTCCGAACTGGGCGCCGACGTGACGACCATTCATGCCAAACCCAACGGGATGAATATCAACGACGAATGCGGATCGCAGTTCACGGCCGACCTGGTTCGGGAAGTGAAGGCGGCCGGGGCGGATGTAGGGCTTGCCTTCGACGGTGACGGCGACCGGCTGATTGCCGTGGACGAGAACGGCCGAGAGCTTTCCGGCGATCAGATTATCGCCATCTGCACCAAGACCTACAAGGAACGCGGACTGCTTGCCAACAACCGGGTGGTGGGCACGGTGATGAGCAACGTGGGATTCCACGCCGCGATGAAGCAACTTGATATTGAAGTGGACGTGGCTGCGGTGGGCGACCGCTATGTGCTGGAAATGATGATTGAAAACGGCGCCGTCCTCGGTGGCGAAGCCTCCGGGCATGTCATTTTCCATAACTACCATACAACCGGCGACGGGATCGTGTCGGCGCTCCAGTTGCTGAGTATCGTGATGGAATCCGGCAAGCCGCTATCGGAGCTTGCACTGGTGATGAAGGTGTTTCCCCAGAAACTGATTAATGTGGATGTGAAGGAAAAGCCGCCGGTGGAGGATATTGCCGAGCTCCAAAAGGCGATCAAGGCGGCCGAGGCCGAGCTGGGCGATCAAGGACGCGTGCTGATCCGCTATTCCGGCACACAGCCGATGTGCCGGGTGATGGTCGAAGGACCAACCGAAGAGATAACCAACGCGATTGCGCAGCGGTTGGTCGATGTGGTGAAGAGCTGCCTCGGCTGATTTTCCAACTATTGGAATTGTTTTTCCAGCCATTGGAAGTATGTTTTCCAACCATTGGAAAGGGAAATGATGCAGGAACAGGAAACCATTTTGAAAGCAGAGGAGCTGAAACGCTCCTATTATATCGGCAAGAAACCGCTGGAGGTACTCAAGGGCGTATCGCTGGAGGTGCGGAGCGGCGAGAGCGTTTCGATCATGGGCGCCAGCGGATCCGGCAAGAGCACCTTGCTGCATGTGCTGGGCGGTTTGGACAATCCAGCTTCGGGAAAGGTTTATTTCCAGTCCCAAAGCGTTTATGAAATGAGCGGTATGCGGCGGGCGCGCTTCCGCGCGCAGAATGTCGGTTTTGTTTTCCAAGCCTACCATCTGCTGCCTGAGCTGGATATCCTGGAAAATGTCTGTCTGCCGGCCATGGCGCTGCCGGGCAGAGAAGATGTGAGCCAACAGGCGGTGCAGCTGCTGGAGGAAGTCGGGCTGGGTGAACGTATCGACCACCGCCCACAGGAACTTTCCGGCGGCGAACAGCAGCGGGTGGCGCTTGCGCGCGCACTGATCAATGAACCCGACATTATTTTTGCGGACGAACCGACGGGGAACCTGGACTCCAAGACCGGTGATAAAGTTTTGCATTATTTGTTTCAACTGGTTCTGTCCAGAGGGCATACTCTTGTCCTTGTAACGCATAATAAAAGCGTGGCCGAGCGGTGCGAGCGCCGTCTGGTTCTGGAAGACGGCCTGCTGGGCCGATAGAAGTTTTTCGAGGATTGACTATGAAGATTTATATGAGTGGCGAGTTGGTTGATGAGCAGGACGCAAAAGTGTCGGTTTTTGATCATGGGCTTCTTTATGGCGACGGCGTTTTTGAAGGCATTCGCGCCTACAATGGGCGGGTTTATCTGCTGGATGAGCATATTGAGCGGCTGTACGATTCCGCCAAGGCCATTGCGCTTGAAATACCCATGAGTCAGGAGGAGATGATCCGGGCCACGGTTGAAACCTGCAAGGCCAACGACATTGAGGATGGATATATTCGCCTGATTGTGACGCGCGGCAAGGGCACGCTCGGGCTGAATCCGTATCTCTGTAAGCGTGCGGAAGTGATAATTATCGCTGCTGTTATACAGCTTTACCCCCAAGAGCTTTATGATACCGGGCTGAAAATCATTACTGCCGGTTCCGTGCGGAACCATGTGGAGGCCGTAAACCCCCGCATCAAGAGCCTGAATTATCTGAACAATATCATGGCCAAGATCGAAGCCATCAACTCCGGATGCATGGAATGCCTGCTGCTGAACCCGCAGGGTTATGTTGCGGAAGCGTCCGGCGACAATGTCTTTTCCGTTCGGAAGGGCGTCCTGACCACACCGCCCAGTTGGTGTGGATCGCTGGAAGGCATTACCCGCAACAAAGTGATGGAACTTGCCGCAGCGGCTGGATACACGGTGAAAGAAGATGTATTGACCCGTTATGACCTGTACACGGCAGATGAGGTTTTCCTTACCGGAACCGCGGCCGAAATCATATCGGTTATAAACATCGACCGGCGGATCATTGGTGATGGAACACCTGGTGCGATTACGATGGAACTTAGCCGGATCTATGCCGAAGCAGCGCGTTCGGAAGGAACTCCTATTGCGTAATGCGTAGCGAACAATGCGTAGTTCCAGGCATTGGAAAAACCAGACCGGGAATTTCCAATGGTTGGAAAAGGAAAGTACGCAGTGCGAAATACCCATTTAAGGATTACGAATTACTCGTTAGCTTTTTTAGGCAACGGTTTGATACCATCCGTGTCAGACAGAGTGGAATTTGGAAATATACCATGAAATGCGAATGTTGCCATAAACATGAAGCGACCGTGCACCTGACCCAGGTGATCGACGGAGAGATGAAGAAACTCAATCTATGCCAGAGTTGCGCCCAAAAGAGCGGCATTGACCTGAAGTCACCCATTTCGATCACGGATGTTCTGCTGGGCCTTGGATCCAAGAACCAGGCCATGGAGCTGAGCCCGGAGTATGACTTGAGCTGCGCGCGTTGCCATATGACCCGGGCCGAGTTCAAAAAAACCGGACGGCTGGGCTGTCCCGACTGTTATCGGACGTTTATGGGCGAATTAAGCGTGCTGACAAAGGCCATGCATCACGGCGGGCAGCATGTGGGTAAGATTCCCGCCCGGCAGGGGAATCGCGCGCGCATCGCCGCACAGGTCGCCGCCCTGCAGAAAGATCTGGAAACAGCGATTGCCAAGGAACAGTACGAGGTGGCCGCCAACCTGCGGGATAAAATAAAGGCGCTGAAGGGGAGTATGAATGCTCAAGAGAAAGGGGCAGGCGATGACTCTCGATGATATGGTCCGAGGACACGGTGGCTGGCTCGAAGCCGGGCTGGACAACGGACCTGTGATCAGCAGCCGCATTCGCCTGGCACGCAACCTTCAGGACTATTCGTTTCCCGGTTGGGCCAACGAAGAAGAGCGGGTGGCCATCTGGAAACAGCTCAGCGCGATTTTCGATTCGCTGGACTACGGCTTTGTCTGCTGGGACATGGGTGAAACAACCGCGCTGAACAAGGAAGTTCTTTTTGAACGCCATCTCATCAGCCAGGAGCTGGCGGTAAAAGACCGCGGATGCGGCGTCTATGCAACTCCCGATGAATGCCTGGCTGTCATGATCAACGAGGAGGATCACCTGCGTGTGCAGTCGTTGCAGCCCGGTTTGGACCTCGTGGGTGCATGGCAAGTTGCCGACAAGCTGGACGACATTCTTGAAGCCCGGATCAGTTACGCATTTTCGTCCAAACTGGGCTATTTGACCTCCTGCCCATCCAATGTCGGAACAGGATTGCGCGCATCCGTAATGCTTCACCTGCCGGGACTGGTTTTGATGGATGAAATGGATCCGGTGATCAACGGAATCTCAAAAATCGGACTGGCCGTGCGCGGCATGTGGGGAGAAGGCACCGAAGCGGCAGGAAACATGTTCCAGATTTCTAACCAGAGTACGCTCGGCCGCCGGGAAGACGAAATCATTGCCCACCTTGAACAGATCGTGCTGGAAATCATTGAGCACGAGAACAATGCGCGCACCCGGTTGATGGAACAGCAGTCCATGACCGTGCAGGATCATATTGCGCGTGCCTACGGCATTCTCTCCAATGCCCGGCTGATTACTTCCGGGGAAGCGTTGAACCTTCTGTCCAGCATACGGCTTGGAATCGATCTGGGGATACTTAAGGACTATACGCGGCGCCAAATCGACATGCTTTTCATCGCCAGCCAGCCGGCCCATCTCCAGAAACTGGAAAACAAGGAACTGACGCCCGAAGAACGCGACGCCGTGCGCGCCGACATGCTCAGGAATTTTATGGGCGGCAAAGACAAGAACAGCAACGAATCAGAGGCAGGATAGGATATGGATAATTTTACACCAAGAGCACAGCAGGTTTTGCAGTTGGCGCGCAAGGAAGCCGACCGCTTTAATCACGGTTATGTTGGCACGGAGCATATTCTGCTCGGGCTCATTGCCCTCGGTCAGGGGGTCGCCGTAAATGCGCTGCAATCGCTGGGCATCGAACTGGCGTCCGTCAGGATGGAAGTGGAGAAGGCCGTCGGTACGGGACCGGAAACCAAGACCATTGGCAATATCCCTTTCACGCCGCGCGCTAAAAAGGTGTTGGCTTTATCGGCGAGCGAAGCCCGCGCACTCGGACACAGTTATGTTGGCACCGAACATATCCTGCTCGGTTTGCTTCGCGAAGGAGAGGGAATTGCGGCGCGCGTCCTTGAAAATCTCGGCGTAGACCTTGAGGAAGCCCGCTATGAAATCATGAAAACCCTCGATCCGGATTATGATCCCGCCGCCGCGTCGGAGTACCAGGAAGATGAGGAAGATGTGGGTGCTCCGCAAATGCCCCGGTCCCGGGGAAAGGACAAATCGAAAACCCCGGCACTGAATACATTCGGCCGCGACCTGACGAAGTTGGCGAAGAATGATGAACTGGACCCCGTTATCGGCCGCCAGGATGAAATCGAACGGGTTATCCAGATTCTGTGCCGCCGCACCAAGAACAACCCGGTGTTGCTCGGGGAGGCAGGCGTTGGGAAAACAGCCATTGTGGAGGGGCTTGCGCAGGCGATCTGCAACGGCAGCGTGCCGGACCTGCTGATCGATAAGAAACTGATCACCCTCGATCTGGCGTTGATGGTGGCGGGAACGAAGTACCGCGGGCAGTTTGAAGAGCGGATAAAGGCGGTAATGGATGAAATCCGCCACGCAAAAAACGTGATCCTGTTCCTCGACGAAATGCACACGATTGTGGGTGCCGGCTCCGCGGAAGGAACCATGGATGCGGCCAACATCATCAAGCCGGCGCTTTCGCGGGGAGAGCTGCAGTGCATCGGGGCAACCACGCTCAAGGAATACCGGAAGTATATTGAAAAGGATGCAGCCCTTGAACGGCGCTTCCAGACCGTGATGGTGAAAGAACCATCGGTGGAAGATGCCGTTGAAATCATGCGCGGCCTGCGCGGGAAATACGAGGAGCATCACCACGCCCAGTTTACCGATGGGGCCTTGCAGGCCTCCGTGGATCTTTCCGCCCGTTACCTCCCGGACCGGTTCCTGCCCGACAAAGCCATCGACCTGATTGATGAAGCCGGCGCACGTGCGCGTATCGGCAGCATGAGCCGTCCTCCATCAATCAAGGAGCTGGAAGAAAAAATAGAGCACTTTGAGAAGAAGAAAAACGAAGCGATTCACGAACAGGACTTTGAAAACGCGGCGAACTACCGCGATCAGGAACGTCAATCGAAAGAAGAACTCGATACGATGCTCAAAGATTGGCGCAAAACGCGCGATGAAAACAAAACCGTTGTCACCGACGAAGATGTCATGGTGATCGTCTCGAAGTGGACCGGCATCCCGCTGATGAAAATGGGCGAGAAGGAAATGGAGCGGTTGCTGCGTATTGAAGAGGTGGTAGGCCAGCAGGTGATCGGTCAGAAAGAGGCCGTTAGCGCTATCGCACGTGCGTTGCGCCGATCACGTGCCGACCTCAAGGATCCCAAACGGCCCATCGGCTCGTTTATTTTCCTGGGGCCGACCGGCGTCGGCAAGACCCTGCTGGCGAAAACGCTGGCGCAATTCATGTTCGACGATCCGGAATCTTTCATTCAGATCGATATGTCTGAATATATGGAGAAATTCAATGCGTCCCGTCTGGTCGGTTCTCCGCCCGGCTATGTCGGCCACGAAGAGGGGGGACAACTGACCGAGCGTGTCCGCCGGCGTCCGTATTCCGTCGTCCTTTTTGACGAAGTGGAAAAAGCCCATCCGGACGTCATGCACATGCTGCTCCAGATTCTGGAGGAGGGCCGGTTGACCGACAGTCTCGGCCGCAGCGTCGACTTTAGGAACACCGTGGTCATCATGACCTCCAATCTTGGTGCCAGCGAGATCAAGAAGGCCGGTTCGCTGGGTTTCTCGCCGTCCAGCAATGAAGTGGATTACCAGAAACTCAAGGAGATGATGATGCAGACGGCCAAGAAAACCTTCCGGCCGGAACTGTTGAACCGCGTGGACGACATGATCGTTTTCCGCGAATTGACGCATGCCGACCTTGAGTTGATTCTGGAACTGGAATTAAGTCAGGTGCAGAACCGGGTCTTGGGACGGGACATCGAACTTAAAATCACCAAAACCGCCCGTGAGTTCCTGCTCGTTAAGGGATACGACAAAACCTATGGCGCCCGCCAGTTGCGGCGAACGGTCGAGCGCTTCCTGGAAGATCCGCTGGCCGAGGAGATTCTGCGCGGCGGGATACCGAATAATTCAACTATTTCCGTTCGTGCCAACAAAGAGTCGCTGGTTTTTAAAACGCAGGAAAACAAGTCTGCGGACAATGCGGAATGACTGTTTCCAATGCTTGGAAGCACGGCGTCGGTTTTTCCCAATGACTGGAAATAAGCGCGCCGATTCCCGCAATGGGCGGGAGAAATTTTACGGAGATTAAAAAATGCGGGAACTTGCAACATTCGAAGAGCGACTGTCGGCCTGGACCACGGAAACGATGGCTGAGCTCTTTTCACTGGACGAAACGGCGGGCAACCTGGGTGTCACGCCCACGAACAATGAAAAGTTCGGCGACTACCAGTGCAATGCTGCCATGGAACTTGCCCGCACACTGAAAACAGCACCCCGGCAGATTGCCCAGGATTTTATTGATAAAGCCATTGTCCCCGAGTTCATCGAAAAGATGGAAATTGCCGGGCCGGGGTTTATCAATATATTTATCCGCAACGCTGCGCTGGCGGAATACCTTGAATCGATCGAGCAGGACGAACATCTGGGTGTGCCGCAGGCAGGGGAGGGGAAGACGGTTATCATCGACTATTCCAGCCCGAACGTCGCCAAACCCATGCACATCGGCCATATCCGCTCGACGGTTATCGGCAACGCCATCGACCGCATCTACCGTTTTCTCGGCTATCATGTAATTGCCGACAACCATCTCGGCGACTGGGGAACCCAGTTTGGCCTGATGATGGTCGGCTTTCGCAGTTTCGTGGATAAACACGCCCTCGCGGAGGCCCCGGTCGAAGAACTGGAGCGCGTATACGTCGCGAGCTACAATAAATCCAAGGAAGACGAATCATGGCGGGAAGAGGCCAAAAAGGAACTCGTCAAGCTCCAGCAGGGCGACGAGGAAAACCTTGCGCTCTGGAAACAGTTTATCGAACTTTCCATCGAAGAGTTCAACATCATCTACGACCGCCTTGGCGTTAAGTTCGACCTCTACCGCGGTGAGAGCTTCTACAACAAGCAACTCCCCGGAATTATCCAGGCATTGGAAGAAAAGGGGCTGGCAAAAGAAAGCGACGGGGCGTTGATCGTCGATCTTGAAGAGGACGGCATGCCGATCTGCATCGTACGCAAGAGCGATGGGGGATATAACTATGCCACCACCGATCTGGCCACCGTTCAGTCGCGCATGGCGGAATTCCAGCCTGAGCGAATCGTTTATGTCACGGACGAACGGCAGCAGCTGCACTTCAAGCAGTTCTTCACCATTGCCGGGAAATTGGGAATGAATGCCAATCTGGTACATGTCTGGTTTGGCCTAATGCGTCTGCCCGAAGCAACGTTCTCAACGCGCGAAGGAAATGTCATCAAGTTGGCCCAGCTCCTTGACGACGCGGAGGAACGCGCACTTGAAATGGTGAAAGCCAGCAGCCCCGAAATGCCCGCCGAAGAGCAGAAAGAATTGGCACGGGCGATCGGCATCGGCGCAATCAAGTATACTGACCTCAGCCAGAATCCGCAGAGTCTGGTAACCTTCACGTGGGAAAAAGCCCTCAACATGGAGGGGAATTCCGCGCCGTATCTGCAGTATGCCTTTGCCCGGATTTCATCGGTCTACGACAAATACCATGTGCTGTATCCGGAAACGGATCTTTCAGATTGTTCAATAAATATTGAACACGAAATCGAACGGCGTCTTGCCATCAAGCTGGGGCGGTTTTCAGCTGCCGTCATCGCGGCAGCGTCAAATTACCGGCCCAATATTCTGGCCGACTATCTCTATGAGCTTTCACAGATCTACAGCAGCTTTTATCAGAACGTTCCATTCCTCAAGGCCGAGGAAGGAACGCGGGAGAGCCGGATCCGTATTTGCAGAATTACAGCATCGGTTTTAAAACAAGGCCTCAATCTGCTGGGCATCGAAACGCCGGACCGAATCTAGTTCATAGTCTGGGTCCGGACTCCGCTCGCTGCAGAAAGCCTGTTTTCAATCATTGGAAGGCAAACGCAGTCATTCTTCCAAACATCGGGAAAAATAACCCCCTGAGAATCCAACGGTTGGAAATCGAGTGTGCCATTGGACGAATTATGGAATTTCTTTTTCGGGCAATGGAGAACGGCGCAGATGCTAATCCAGGCATTTTAAAAATCGATTAATCAAATCCCATGATTTCAATTTACTGGCTACAGGTTGGACGCGATATTTAGCTGCCGACAAATCGGCAGACCGAAAGATTGTTGCAAGGATTCAAATGCGGGTGACCATTGTAAATCACTGTTAACACACATGCTAAAAAGAATTAACAGCAGACCGTTACGTGTAGCAGCCGACCATTATCATCAAGCCAGCAAAGAAACCCAATGCGGAGCTATTAACATAAACCCCTCAGTTATTAACAATTCCGTAAACAACTCTTACGTCGCATAATATATCAAGCGTCACGTAACCGTTATAAAACCTACACTTGACCTGTTTGCGGAAACAATGAGAAAACGCAGTCACGTAACAAATAGGTGATACTTATGAGATGGACAAAGGATGGAAGAGGGTGCAACGTGAAACGCATGAGCATTTCAGATGGTAAAAAATATGCTCAGGTTCTGGTAAAAAAAGATGATTACGAAAAATTGGAAGATCACGCTAAATCCTGCGGCTTTCCATCGTTTTCATCTTGGGCCGGTGCGGTGTTGCTCCGAGAGTTGAAAGAACCTAAGCACATACAGCCGTGATCTGATTTATACATCGGATTGCGGCTTTTCGTTGTCTTTGGTTACGTAACCGTAATGGAACCACGAAAGGAGCAATATGGGAAACACGACCACCCCGAAAAAGATAGAGCAGGAAACAAGCTGCTTTTCCTGCAAGTTCTCGACGGTAATTTTTCAAGACCTGCACTGCAACGTCAACGGCTTTGCCGTCAAAATCCATAAAGCCGAACCATGCCACCAATATAAGGCGGTAGGGGAATGATAACGGCTGAATGTGATTACATCGACAAGCAGACGGGCCGTCCGCGCATTGTTAAGCGCATTCCGGCGGGATCTCCCGGCGTCGTTTTCGAGGTCTACCAGGACAATATCCTTTTCCTTAAAACGATGGATGGCGAGCTTGCCGTCCAAACAAAGCGGAAGCTCTGCAAGGGCATCCAGCCAGCCACAACCACGACTTACCAAGAGGGGACAGGGATATGAAGCCGCAAGCGGTGATTGATTACGGGTTTACAGGGGTCCACATCCCGCCCAATATTTGGATGTCGAAAAGGGTTAAGCGGAATGAAATCCTCGTTTTAATGGAGATCAGCGCCCTCTCGCAGGGGCGGCCATGCACCGCCAGCAACCAGTTCCTGGCTGACCATCTCGACCTAGAGCCACGCCGCATACAGCAGATCATTGCCAAGCTGATTCGCCTGGGACTGGTGGCCCGTGAAGTTAGCGGTCCGTTCCGCCATATGTGGGCTGATCCGGTGGCGATCGCGGCCTTTGATCGTGAGTCTACCATGCAAAAAATTGCATGCTTACCATGCAATAAATTTCATGGTTACCATGCAATAAATTGCACCCAAGTAGAAAAGGAGAAGATAGAAGTAGAGCGTTCTCCTTCGGAGAACGTAGAAAAGGGCGAGAATCCGCCGGAGCCGGATTCCGCGCCGCTCGTTTGTGAAAAACAAGAAGGGCGAGAACCGCCTGACGGCGATTCCGCGCCGCTCGTTGGTGCCGATGGGACGAAAGAAAAGCCACCAGAAGCGGTACAAGCGACGGATGCGGATTTGAATGACGGTGCGGAATCGGGGGGTAATGGAAATTGCCGAAAGCCTACGAAAACGCCACGCAATGCGCCCTGGAATGGCAAAAAGTACGGCAGGGCTAAGGTTCCGAGGGTTAAAACATACGAGGAGCTGGAGGCGGTTTTAGACCCGATAATTGCGGCAATGGCCGTGACCGGGGACCGAAAGCCTGGAGGTTTCGGATTCTGGATTAGAACATTGAACCGAGTTTGTGCAAACGGTCTGGAGGTTGACATGGCTGTCAGGGTTTTCCGCAGGTGCGTCGAGATCATCCACGGCCAAAAAACCGCCGGGGAGTTGAAAAATCCAGCGGCAGCTTTCAACAATGAGATCAAAAAGGCGTTTTTCGTGGAGGCCCTGGCATGAGCGTTTTTTTCGAATACACCGTGAAGGGCCGGGCCAACCTCATGAACGGCAAAAGCGATATTCAGCTAAAAATCGTCACCGATTCACAGGATGAAGCTTTCCGGATTTTTAAGAAAATCTATCCAAACACCGAATATGTCCAGCTACTGGAAAAACGGGCGGTGGCGGCGTGAAAAAAACATCTATGCGATATGCTGGAGGGAAAAACGCCGGGGCTGTGCCTCGGCGCGGTAGCGACGTAGTCACCAGCCCTTTGTTGGGGCTTCCGGGTTCTGGTGGTGGCGAATGAACCACATCGTTGCATTGAGCGGCGGGAAGGACAGCACGGCAATGGCGTTGCGGCTGCGGGAGATCGAGCCCGACACGGATTTCCGGTTTGTCATCACTCCAACCGGGGCGGAGTTGCCGCCGATGGAAGCGCACTGGCGCAAGCTGGAAGGATTGCTCGGCAAACCTCTGACCGTGGTTTCTCCGGGGTACTCGCTGATGGACCTGTGCCGCAAGCAGAAGATGATCCCGAATTTCCGGGCGCGGTTCTGCACGCGGATGCTGAAAATCATCCCGTATCTGGCATGGCTGCAAAACCAGTTTCCCGCCGTGTCCTACGTCGGCCTTCGGGCCGACGAGGAAGGGCGAACTGGCATGGAGACAGACGACCTTGGCTTGCTGTTGCAGACCAGATTTCCGTTGCGGGAATGGGGTTGGGGAATCTGCGAGGTGCTGGGCTACCTGGACAAGCGCGGCGTGACCGTGCCCGACCGGACGGACTGCGACCGATGCTATCACCAGACCCTACACGAATGGTGGGTGCTGTGGCGCGAGTACCCGGAGCGGTGGGCGTCTGCCGTGGAAGACGAGGAGCGAACCCGACACACCTACCGCTCGGAACAGCGGGACACATGGCCGGCCAGTCTTCGGGAACTGGCCAAGGCGTTCGAGGAACGCGGCGAACCGAAGCAGCGAAACAGGGATAGGGATACGGAATGCAAAGCGTGCAGAATTTGAGTAGCCCCAACGCTGAGTTGAGTTACGGGAAACCAAACGAAGGAGAATGACATGCGCTATATCGACGGGAGCATTGAAAGATCAAAAGATTTCGGGATGATCGACGGGCGAGTTTCCCGTAAATCTCAAACGACTGGTTCGGCAGAATTATTCGTTCAGCATGAGCGATGGACGGCTGACCGATGGAGGGTAATGTTCAATGTGGGGATGCTGAAATTTGCCATCGGCGCAGAATGCACAGACAAACAACAGGCCGAGCGGCTTCGTGATGATTTCGCGGATGCGCTTTCGCAACTCGGAATAAATCTGCCGAACAGTCGTGTCCGTCTAGCAGTCCGGAAAATAATTAGCATTGTTTGAAACGGAAAGGGAAAGTGAATGAGTGAAGAAAATGCAACTATGGAAGATGTTGGAGGAGCTGGACCGGAAAAGACCTTGTTTGATTCTATCGCAAATCAAGGCGGCGGCGGCGTTCTTGGAAATATCGTTGCCGTTGTTCCGGCTGCTGATCCGGCTGTGCGCGAACTGCGTACAGAGGCCGGAAACGAAGGAAGCGGAAAGGTTCCAGCCGCTGGAACTGGAACGCATTCCACGGCGGAAACGCTGGATAATCGACCGGAAACGCCGGTTCTTGAGGTCGATCCGAAGATATATACTTATGTGGAGGATCATAAGGGCCGCCCGTTCGATCCAGAAATGCACGAGGTTGATGCCAAGGGAAACCCGGTATTCAATGCCCGTGGAAAGGTTAAGGTGTTGCCGGATGGTGCCCGGAATCCGGTAAAGCTGGTTTACAACAATCTGCTGAACATGATCTCACCGCCAGAACCGGACAGGCCGCAAGAGGAATGCGTTGCCCAGGCGGTGGCCCAATCCGTTGAGCTGGAACGGAAAGAGTCCGCCGAAATCGTCGTTGATATGTACGGCGGTGCCGGATACGTCCTGCGCGGTGCTCCTTTCCGTAAGAATTGGGAAAAGTACCGCCGTGGAAAGCTGGTCAATTCGTTGGTCCGCTACCAGCGGATTAAAAACATCGTTATCCCGATCAAGGCCGAGTGGATTCTTATTCACGCATTTGGAACCGATCTGCTGACCGTGGAGGGCGAGGCTCTTTTCGAGCGCAAGGGCGGCATCCTTGGCTTCATCGGTCGCCGGGGCTGGGACAGGCGCGCGGAAAGCCTTGCCCGGAAAGTCCAGTCGTTGGAAACGGAACTGGAACCGGAAAGGGCAGGGGAATAATGGATAATCAAATCCGCCATGCGCTAGTTCCAGGAATGACGCGATCCGGGAAAGGCCAGTTGATGCGATCCATAGCCGAGAGCTATAAGAAGCAGGGTGTGCCGACTCTCTATTTCACGTCAAAGGAAGTCGAAGCGCTGGACGTTAAGAAGCATGTCGATTTCGTGGAAACGAACGCGGAATCCTTCTTCCAGACATCGGAAAAAATCGTTAGGCAGACGCCGTGCATCCTGATGATAGACGAGGCCGCCGACTTCCAGCAGGAGCTACCGAACGCGCTGAGGGAAATGCTGAACAAGTGGGGCGTATACGGGTGCCGGATTTTCGTTGTGGTGCAGCGGGCAAAAATGGTTCCGCCGAACATCCGCAATTCCTGCGAGAGCTGCATTGCGTTCAAGCAATTTCCAGACGACGCGAAATTCTTGGCTGAAAGCTACGGAACGGAATTCCTGCAAATCTCGCTGCCGGTGGTGAAGCCTGGATATTTCCTCTATCGGGAAAGCGCCTATGCGCCGGTCGTGGCCGGGCGCTCCTTTTACTTCGATGCCAACGGAAATTTTATCCGGGTGAGGGTGTGAATAAATATACAAAAGAGGCTGGGGAGGCTTTGGTAGAATATTCCAAAGCCCTGGGCCTGCTACCAAACTGGAAGGATCTTAACCCGTTCATTCTCGAGGCGTCGAAGCGAATGAGGGGACGGGAAATCCATAAATATTTAATAGAGCATGGATATCGTGTTTCCCAGGCGACAATTTCCAACAAGATCAGGGAGTGGAAAAGGGATGAAGTGTAGCTGTGGCAGGTGTGCGCGAAAATGGAACCGGATTGTCTCGCTCTGGAATCTGTTGGTTGTCGCCGATCCGCACGGCATGGCCGATGTGAAGATGTGCCAGGTTGCCTCGGTGGTGGGATGTTCTGAGAGTTACGCGAATCGAGCCTGGAAGAAACTTATGAGGGGAGTGAAATCATGCCGAGATTGAAGGGATACAGCAGGAGAGGATTTCATATCTATGTAAATTTCAATGAAGGGCGGCGGGCGCATGTTCACGTTACCCTCGGAGGGAGGGAGGTTCTTGTTTGGTTGGACGACTTGACAATCAAAAGGAAGCGTGGTGTAAATTCCACCGAAGCAGAGGAATTAAGGAAGTGGGTTCAATCGCTTAAATATGAGTGCCGGGAGCACTGGAACAAGTACCATCAAGACAAGAAAATTGAATTGGAGGATTAATCATGAGAGGCGTTAAGGTTTTAAGCATTGATGGGGTAGGGGTAACGATTCGCCTTTATGGTAAAATCTACCTGCTGGAATATTTCCATTTCCCGTGGTTTAAACATTGCACGGAAAAAGAGATAAGAACCGTGGACGTGTCCGGTACCGGTGTTGATTGGCCTCTTGCGGAAATATCACTTGGGTTGGATTCAATTCAGCATCCAGAGCAGTATCGGACGAGCCCGACCGAAAAGCAATGGCTGGAAATAACCGGAAGGGCGAAGCCTCCCGTCCGTGGTAAAAACGGCCGCTTTATCAGCCGGAAAAAGGAAAAAACCGCTGTTTAGGTCAGTAGAAAAAAAAACTTTTTTCGTTCTCAACCCGTTGGAATCCAGCGGGTTGTTTTTTTTTTATTCAAAAAAAACGGCCCTTCAGGTCAGTAGGCCTATTTCCATGCCATAATTTGGTCACATGAATTGAAAGCCGGAATGGTTCCAGCTTAATGGAGGAAACAAAATGAAAATGCTGAGGGAATGGGCACCATACTTTATCGTGATGCTGCTTGCGGTAGTGCTCGCCATCGAAGAAGGTATCCCGCTTTACCGTCGCGGCAAAGCTGGCGTAATCGGAGGAGGCGCATAATGTGGACTCCTATTCTTAAACTCGGTTCGGTTAATGCCGTCAACAACGACAACCCGGACTTTGAACTTCCCGTGAACGGGACCTACCGCCGCCTGTTCTATGTGTTCAAAAACAGTTCGGCGCTGGCGACGGTTGCGGCCATTAAAACGGCTATCAACTATATCCGCCTGGAAGCAACTGACCAAATGGGCAGCTTCCCGATCCTGCAAGACCTGACGCCGGCACAGCTCTTTTTCCGAGAGTTGTACTATGGTTCGCATTTCGGCGTTACCAACGAAGCCGGAATGATCGAATACGATCCGTCCGCGATTGCCGGCCGCAATGCCGACAACCGCCGCTTGTATGCCCTGGGCACCGCCGATCTTACCGACCTTAAAAGCCGGATCGAGTTTTCGAGCGATGTAACCGGCGTTACGAGTGTCGAGCTTTATGCTGAGTATGACAAAACCACCCGCGCCGATGCGCTGGGAGCGCATACCTACATCATGCGGAAAGACACAACGATTGAATGCGACCATACCGGACTGCTGAAAATCGACAATCTGCCGAAGTCGGGCGAAGATTACGGTATTGCCGCGATCCATTTCCAGCTTCCCGGAAATACGGTTGTGGGTGATGTCACCATGACGCTTAACACGGATGACGACCGTTTGCGCTCAATTCCGAAACAGATTCTTGACCGGATTCTGAAACGGTCCCAGCGCCGGGCACAGGCTAGCTACTTCTCGCTGGACTTCGCACACGAGGACACGCCGCTTTCATTCCAACGTGCGGGACAGCGCAAGATGGAGTTCGAACTCAACATCACCACCGCGCCAGGTGGAGCCGTGCCGCTGAAAGTCAGCGCCTGGGTTGAGCTTTGCAAGCTGCATCCGCTGGCTGCCAAATCCAACGCATAAAGGGGGTTTCCTGTGTGGGAATGGATTGGAAACACCGTTGGCGGAATCGTCAACTCCCCGATCGGGCAACAGGCGGCAAGCCTTGGTTACGCGGCTCTTGAAAAAGAGATAAACGACCAGACCGCGCCGACCGTTGTTGTCCAGACTCCCGCCGCCGCCGCGCCCTCAGCCCTGCCGGGCTGGGCGCTGCCGGTTGGCATTGGTTGCCTGTTTCTTCTCGGTGTCGCTCTCTTCATGAAAAAATAGGGAGCGCTCAATGTTTGGCTTCGGACAGAGCAGCAGCAGCGGGGTAGGCGGCAACGATGGCATGGGCAACGGCTCCATGGGCGTTGATTCCAGCTCAAGCGAGCTGGTTAGGATCTTCGCCCTTGCCACCGCCGCAACCGTTGCGCTGGTTGTTCTATTCCGTCTGGCCGGATTAAGAAAAGGGAAAAAGAAGTGATGGCCTTTTCACTAAGCGCAAACCAAAAAAGCGGATCATACGTCGGAGGCTCCGATTTCATGGCAAACAGCGGAATGGAGCTGCCGGACAAGTCGAAGGTCCCGGTAACGGCCATTGCCGCCCTGCTGTTTGGGTTCATCGTCTGGGTTGCGGTCAGATACACGGGAAAGGTTGAATAGCGATGTGGGCAAACAATCAGAGTTCTAAGAAATCCGAATCCTACGACAATCGTTCAATGGCTACCGACGACGCGATTGCCGCCGGAGGAAACAAGGGCAGTATTTCACGGAACCAGTTCGCCCCGAAAATACTGAATTCGGGAACCGGGGCAAACCTGTGGCCGTTGGCTATAGCCGCCGCGCTGATCCTTGTTGCAGTAAAAATCAGATTCAAGCTTCCCAAACCAAAGAGGAAATGACATGTCCGGAAATCTACAAAGCAGCAACGCCATAGAGGGGGAAATCGGATTGTTGCACTCGGGCGGATCAGCAGCCGCCGGAGAGGTTGCCTTTGGGCAGAATGCGGACGGGAATACCTTTGTAAAAGAGGAGTCGACCCTTCTTTCAGACCAGGCGAAAATCATTTCGGGGAAGAACATTGAGGCCGCGCTTGCCGACATGGTTTTTTCCGATACCGGCGAAGTTGTTACCGGAATCAAGACCGGGGGCGACTACAATTCCGGCATGAGCATCGGGAACAACTCTTCCTTGTTCATCGACTCCATGGACGAAAACACGAAGGCGATCATTGATACCGCCTTTGCAATCGTAAACGAGAACACCACGCAGTTTCTGGAATCGGCAGGGGCAAGCCCAGCCGTCACCGATCCAACCGCTACCACGATTCCAACGGTTGTAACGGTTTCTCCAGACTCCGGAACTTCAGCAGCAGGAATTTCCAGGGGTTGGAAAATTGCCGGGATAGGGATTTTGGTTCTGTGGTGGCTCTGGACAAGGAGAAAACGGAAATGATTGATAAAAACGAATACCCGATCTGCAACACGCAGACGCAAAGGACCATCGTTCTTGCCGCTGGCGAGACGGACAGGCGAATCCGCTTTTTTGGATCGTTCATTTCCTGCCTGACCAATTCCAGCGCAAGCTACGATGTTTTGGTGTCGATTAATGGCGGCAACACAACCGCGCTACGGGCCGGAACCGGCTTTCCGGTCATGCGGCTGTCAAACGACCGTTCAACGCTGATCCCATCCACTTTCCAGTATGTTGAACTCTCCAACCCGTCCGGGGAGGAAATGACCGTTGAAATCATCCTTGCACTCGGAACGCCAACCGATACCCGCTCCGTCGTCCAGGGATATATCCAGGTTGACCTTTCCGCGCCGGAGATTTCCACCGCCGCCGCCGTCACCGTCCAGACCGCCGCGCATACCGTTTTGCAATCCGATGCCCGGATTAAGGAAAGGGTGCTACAGAACAACGGCGATTATCCAGTATGGTGGGGCGATGAAGACACCAACCCGGCGACAATGAAGGGAATCAAGATCAATCCGGGCGGAATGGCCGTCGTCAACTGCTGGGGATCGGTCTACCTCAAGGCCGAGGATGGGGCAACGGTTGTGTCGGTAAACAACATTTTGAAAGTAACCTGATGAAAAAGGCGATTGCGATTTTTTCCGCGCTGGTGGCCGGGCAGCTTGCCAAGGCCCAAAGCTCCGTCTACAATCCGCCCTATCTGCCGTATGTGCGGATACAAATTCCGAACGTCCAGGCATTGGAAACCGATGGAACCGAATCAAAAACCCTGACCTTCTATTCCACGAACACAACCTACACCATCGCAAATCTAAAAAACGGAAGCGGATACGTGACCAATTCAACCCTGACCGCTTCCAGCGTGATTACCACCCACCGGCCCGCCGTCGCCGTGCCGAAGCTCAGCGCTTTCCGAACCCTGAAATATTGCGATTTTGTTTTAAAGGCGATCAACCACGATTCCCCGGGCGGCAAGCCGCTGGTCTATATCTACTCCTCAACCGTTCTTTGGGCTCCTCCGCTTGACGCGCCGATTGATGGGGCAGCGCTGGTCTATTATCAAGACGTTGCGGCAGCTTGGCCGGACAACGTGCTTAAAAAACAATACGACTATCTTTACGATGGTGACTCTATTCAGGATGCAACCGGCAACGCCGCGTCCAATATCGAGATTTGGCCGAGCCGGACCGCGCTGGCCTCTGCCGGGATAAAGGCAACGAGCCGAAATATTGAATGGACGTGCCTGCTGCTCAACGGAGTTGACACCTTTAACGACTCGGCGGGAAACAAGATGTGGTTTGCAGTCAATGTTGAATGGCGGGAAAAACCGCCGGATTACGAATAATGGGAGAAAAAAAATGAAAAAGAATATGTTTATGGTTCTGTGTTTTGGGCTGCTGGCATTCGGTGCTTTTGCCGACCGTGCGAGTTACACAAACGATATTGCGGCAATATCGGCGCTGGCTGGGCCAACTGAAAAACTGGCGGCAGCAGAGCGCATCCTTGCTTACACCAATTCTGCACAGGCGGTAATCATCAAGGCAGTTAACCTCGGCAAACTCGGACGCCATGCCGAGGCGCTGGCGCTGCTGCCGGATGGAACAACGGCCAAGGCCGCGGCCTACAATCGCGCCGGTGATTATGAGAACGCCAAAAAGGAGGCAAGGAAGGCGTTCAAGGACGCGTCCGGCATGGAGGCAATACGGGCGCTGCAAACACTGACCGGCAAGCGGGCGGGGGCCAATAAAGCCGAAATTAACGACTTGGTGATCGAAGCGTTTACGATGAAGGGCAACATAAAACCGACAAAAAAAGACGGGGCTAAAAATTCCGGGCGACTTAAAAAGCAATTCCTTTCGGTTGACCGTTCATTGATGACCTCCCCGGAATACGCCGAGTTCTGCCGATCTGTCTTGAAAAATGTGGAGCTAACCGAGGATACGCGGGCTTTTCTCTCCTTTGTCCGTGGTGAATATGAATCGGTGAAATGATGAAGCCGTTTCTCTTCATTTTGTTGCTCCTGGGGCTGGCGGTGTGCGCCGGCGCAGCCGTATCGACCAACGACGCGCCGCCCGCCGTCCAGCTCGACTATATCCAGCTTGCCCCGGTAAAGGTTTCCCTCCTGGACACCGGGGACGTTGCGCGCGATCTCCGGGAAAGCGTTGATTGGGCGCTGGAGCTTCGCGCGCTATCGAAGTACGCTCCGAATAACCATAGTTGGCTATACGTCCGGATTAAAAAGATCGAGGAAACCGCCAAAACAGACCGGTCCGCCGCCGAAAAGATGATTGCCGACACCGTAAAAAAACTAAGAGGGTGGGGGGCCGACATATGACACCGTGGGAATCAATAACGGCGGCACAAAGATCATGGTTGGCCGCCCAAGGCTGGAATCCGGAAACATACAATGGGCTGGACGCCTGGCAGCGCACCGAACTGCTGGTTGAGTTCAAGGGCGGTCTGGAGCCTAACAATATCAAAACCTTCATTTCCGATATGGGAACCGCCGCCGCCGAACAGGTCAAGACCGTAGCAACATCCGGATCACGCATAGTCGTTTTAATCGCCGTATCGGTAGTGTCGGCACTAATCGTAAAAATTCTTTTTCCGAAGGTGTTTAAATGAGTCTCGGCTTCGAAATCGGAATTTTGATACTCGGCGCCATTCTGGCCGGGTTAAACGCCTGTATTGCCTACATCCTGGCGGACCTGAAAGGATGGCTAAAAGCACTTAATGACCGCGTGACAGCCCATGTGGAAAACGATTCAAAGCATTGCAGCCCGGAGAAGGCCGCGCACCATTTGAAAACAGCAACCCAATAGGAGGAACACCATGCAGAGAGCGTTAATTCAGTTGATCGGCATTGTTATTGCGATGCTTAAACCCGAACACGTAGCCGAGCTGCTCGACTTTATCCTGGATAAGATCGAAGACCTCGTGTCCCGGACCGACAACAAGATAGACGATGCAATCGTCTTGCCGCTATGCAACACGATCCGCGCCGGGCTGAACATCCCGGACAACGACGAAGAGACGGCCACCGACGAAGAGACGACCACCGACGAATGAACCCGGCTGTCTATGCGGGACTCGGGATCGTAGCCGCCGCCGTGGTGGGTGCGATCCTGAAATTTGCGTTTGACCGCCTGGACAAAAAGCGAAAGGAAAACCGAATTGAAGCCGATCCTGCTGCTGATGCTGATGTCAAGCGCTACCGGCTGCTTAAGCGGTTGCGCGACAAACAGGCTGGAAACGACGTTCAACCCTGAGGCCGTCTACCGAGTCCCATCCGCCGGCATGTGGACGCAAGACCTGATAGACGACGCAACCGGAAAAAAGCAAGGACGCATGTTTGTAATTCCCGGCACCTTTTTAATATACGAACCAACGGAGGTAAGATAATGCCACAGCTAGACCTGTTCCCGCATAAGCCGGGAAAAAAGAAAACTTCCAAGCGCCGGAAAAAAACTTCCAGCACCCGGAAGAAAACCACTGCCAAAAAGAAAACCGCTTCCAAGACCCGGAAACCGGCCTGCAAGGGCAAGACCTGCGTCAAGGTGAAAGCCTACGTCCGCAAGCGCCCAAAGCGCCGGAAATAGCCAAAGAGCGGGTTTTTACCCGCTTTTTCTTTTTGAGATTCCGTATAAAGTAGCGCTATGGAAAACCGCCAAAAAACGGCCGTGAAATGCGTAAACTTATTAACAGTAGTTACTAACATATTTTGCGTCGCATAATATATCTTATGTCTATTACTATCGATATGGTTGGCCTACATCTGGTGGGTAAATGAATTTTCATCAATTAACAGGCACTATAATAAGTCGGCCTATAATGGTGTTTTTTAAAAGGGTCCAGAACTTAGATATCGAGCTTAAGTTGATCGAGTTCATAAACAGGTTTGAACGACTGGCGATGCAAAGCCGAAGGCCCCAGCTCGTTCAACGCAGCGAGATGCGCTTTCGTACCATAGCCTTTATGATCGGAAAATCCATATCCGGGATATACGGCATCCATCTTCACCATGATCCGGTCGCGAGTCACTTTGGCGATGATGCTGGCAGCCGAGATAGAAATGCTGAGGGCATCACCCTTGATTATATTCCTTGAAGCGCAAGGAAGGCCGTGTACGGCCAATCCGTCAACCAGGATGTAATCAGGACCGACTTCTTCGGCGGCAGCCCCCATGGCCTTGTGAGTGGCTTTGAGGATATTTATGCGGTCGATCTCAGGTGCCTCTACGATACCCAATCCGATTTCGACGAAATCTGAATTGGTGAGCAACTCAAAGAATTCCTCGCGCCGGTTTTCGGTTGTAGCTTTTGAGTCGGTCAGACCTTCGAGAACACCGTTTAGTTCTTCATTTAAAAAAACGGAGTCAAAAACAACCGCCGCTGCCACGACGGGCCCGGCAAGGGGTCCCCTGCCCGCTTCATCGATTCCGGCTAGACGCAAAAAACCCGACGTCCATGCTTCTTTTTCGTAGAACAGGACATCGGGCATGCGAACTGCCTCGCTACTGTTTTATACGCGACGTTCTTTAATGCGTGCCTTTTTACCTGCCAGATCGCGGAGGTAGTAGAGCTTCGCGCGGCGCACTTTACCATGGCGTTCTATTTCAATTTTATCGATGTTCGGGCTGTTCAGCGGAAATACACGCTCAACGCCTTCACCGTATGAAATACGACGAACGGTAATGGCTTCGGAAACGCCTTTTCCTTTGCGCGCTATCACGGTGCCGGTAAACACCTGGATACGTTCCTTTTCGCCTTCTTTAATTTTGTAGTGCACACGAATCGTGTCACCGATAACAAAACCGGGTAGTTTATCCTGATTAGCCTGTTCCTGACTTATCTTTTCAACTGCATTCATAGATCTCTCTTTTCTTTCTTTGATGTGAGAAGCGCCTGATAATAGCTAAGTTTGGATAGCGGTCAAGGGTTGTTTTCTTCAAAATTACCATTCTGTCCCAGCATATCCGACCGGCGTTCCGCCGTCCTTTTCAGTGCCTGTTCGCCCCGCCATGCGGCAATACGCCCATGATCGCCCGATGACAGGATATCCGGCACTTTCATGCCCCGGAATTCAGGTGGACGGGTGTACTGCGGGTATTCCAGCAGACCCGTGGTAAACGACTCATCCTCCGTGGCGCCTTCACCCCCGAGCGCGCCCGGCAGGAGCCGTACCACTGCATCAATCACTACCGCGGCGGGCAGAACCCCATTGGTGAGCACATAGTCGCCGATCGACAACTCTTCGTCGACCAACGATTCGCGCACCCGCTCATCAACGCCTTCATAATGTCCACAGATAAAAATCAGGTGTGCGCTGTCATCGGCCAACCGGCGGGCATCCGCCTGCACAAAGGGTTTGCCCTGCGGGGTCATGAGGATCACCCTGCTGTCGGGCGTTTTGATGGACTCCACGGCCGCAAATATCGGCTCGGGCTTCATCACCATGCCGGGGCCGCCGCCAAACGGACGGTCGTCGGTGGTGTTGTGCTTGTCGGTTGTGAAGTCGCGCAGGTTGACCGCACGGAAATCGACCAATCCGGCAGTGGATGCGCGCTTCATCATGCTTTCGTTCAGAAAGCCGTTCAGCATCTGCGGGAAGATGGTAATTACGTCAATTTTCAGCGGTGCACTCATGGGCTCAATAAACAAAAAGAGCGGTCTTGCGACGCGCTCTTTCGGTGTTTCCAGTCATTGGAAAACTATTCCACAATTTCGAGCAGGGCTTTACGGCCTTGTTTGGCGGCCATCGAATTCAGGATCGTGCGCATGGCGCCAACGGTCTTTCCGCTTTTGCCGATGATTTTCCCAATATCCTTGGGATTGCAACGCAGTTCATAAATGATGGTTTTCTCTCCATCGATTTCCGTGATCTTTACATCCTGCGGTTTATCAACCAGGGATTTTGCTATAAGTTCGATTACAGCTTTCATTACGCCTGCTCTTTTACTTCTTCGTCAGCGGCAGGTTCTTCGGCCACCGGCTCAGTTTCCGGGACGTCTTCGACAGCAACCGCTGGTTCTTCAACCTCTTCGGCTACTTCCACTTCAACCTCTTCGGCCACTTCAACCGCTTCCATTGCTGCCATCGGAACTTCTTCTTCCTTCACTTCACCCACCACCGCTTCAACCGGCATGGTGCGGGCTTTTTTGACAAGGCTTTTTACGGTATCGGACATCTGGGCACCGTTTCCCAGCCAATAATCAATGCGCTCAAGATTGAGCGAGAAGTTGCTTCCTTCCTGCTTCGGATCATACCAGCCCAGGGTTTCAATAAACTTGCCGGTAGGCGGGCGGCGGGAATCTGAAACGGTAACTCTAAAGAAAGGTTTATTCCGGGCACCCATTCTGCGTAATCTTAGTTTTACTGCCATGTTCTATTCTCTCCGTAATAGTGAAATACTGCTATTCATCTGGTAAAAGCGCTACTTTTTAGTCAACTTCCCCCTCCGTAGCAATCTTTTTTCCATCTTTTTAAACTGCTTCGACATTTTCTTTGTCTGGTCAAACCGCTTGAGCAGCTGGTTCACCGCCGCCAGTTTACGCCCGGAACCCGCCGCAATCCGCAACCGCCGGCTGCGGTCGATCTGATCCGGGTGGCGGCGTTCGTACGGCGTCATGCTCTGGATGATCGATTCATACTTCTTCATTTCCGTTTCGGAATTCGCCGCCGCCACACGCTTCTGATCGGCCGATATATTCCCGCTGCCGGGCATCATGTCGAACAGGCTCTCCATCGAACCCAGCTTCTTCATCTGTCTGATCTGTTTAAGGAAATCCTCCAGGTTGAGTTGGTTTTTAAGGAGCTTGTCCTTCATCTTCAGCGCGTCTTCCTCGTCCACCAGCCCCTGCGCCTTCTCCACAAAACTGACCACGTCCCCCATTCCGAGAATACGCGATGCCATGCGTTCGGGATAAAACGGCTCCAGATCATCCAGCTTTTCGCCGCTGCCCGTCATCAGGATCGGGCACCCGGTCACCGCATGAACCGACAGGGCCGCCCCGCCCCGCGCGTCGCCATCTAGCTTCGTAAGGATCATGCCTGTCAATCCGACCGCTTCGCGGAAGGCCTCGGCCACGTTAACCGATTCCTGGCCGATTGCC
>JAIPIO010000012.1 GCA_021734595.1 Kiritimatiellales bacterium
TCACGCCCGTGAGACCGGTCAGGCCGAGGTCGGACAAGGTGACGGTACCCCACCCGTCGGACAAGGCTCCGGCACCGATACTGGAGCCGTTCAGCAACAGGTCAAAGTTCATGCTGTCGCCGTCCTGGGGACGCTCATCAAACTGAATCGAGTTGATGTGCATCTGATACCCGCCGGCCACCTCGACGGTAAAGGTGTAGGCATTGCCGTCGACCCAGCTCTTGGCGACAATGGCCCGGCCCGTGCTGGGCTGGCCCGACCAGTTGCCGATGGTTCCATCGTTGTCGGTCCAGGCCGAAACGGTCAGGTTGGCGTTGCTGGCGATATCTCCCGGATTCAGGAAATCGGTTCCGTCATCAAAAGTGATATTGACGAGTGCATCGGCGGGATCCGGGACGAAAAACTGCGGGGTAAATTCCGCGAAAGCGTGTTCCAGGTTGGCGCAATAGCGGGTAAGCAATGCGCGCAGCGCGCCGCGAGATTCAGGATAGGCGGCGTTGTCGCAAACATTGGTCTGTTCATCGGAATCTATATTCAGATCATAAAGCTGGTCCTGATCAAGGTAGTGGGGATAGTCGTTTTCCGCGTTGTAGGTGTGGTGCCGTTCATCCCACGGAAGCTGCCAATGGGTATAGGGATTCCCGGCATCCACTTCGGCCTGAATCTCCGGCGGAAAGCGCACCGCAATATATTTGTGGCCTGCGTCGGTGACCACGGCCCGCGTGGACGTGATTTCCAGATAAAGCGAGGGACGGCTGTAGGTGCCGTCCTCCGTCAGCGCGCCGCGAAGACTGCGGCCATCCAGTTCGATCTGGTCATAGGGAAACTCAATGCCGCAGATGTCGTAGATGGTGGCCGACAGGTCGATATTGCTGGCCAGGTCATGGCAGACGGTTCCGGCGCGGATTTTTCCGGGCCAGCGCACAATCAGGGGCGAGAGTGCCCCGTGTTCATAGCAGGTAAACTTGCCGGGACTGATGCCGTGGTCGGCCGCAAAGAATACAACCGTGTCGTTGGTCAAACCCAGGGCGTCGATTTTATCCAGCACGGCATCCACCCCGTCATCGAGCCAGGTGCTGCCGTAGGACTGCATGGCCGTGGAGTAGCCACCGCCGCTGACGCGGTCGATAACGCTCTGGCGTGTGGGCTGGACGTCGGGCACGGAATCCAGCGTGCCGATGGCTGAATAACTCGGATCGGTGTTCAGGGAGGTGAGATTGTTCGGCCCGTGGGTCAGCGTGCAGGGCATGTAAAGGAAGAAAGGATCATCCTGGTTCTGATCGATAAAGTCCAGCGCACCCTCGGTGACCCACTCCTGGTTATGGACCTCGAGCACCGTGGGTACGCTTCCGTCTATCGGATTGCCCTTGTAAACACTGGCGGCATAGTCGAAACCGCAGGTATGGATGGCTTCAATCAGGGCAACCTGGTTGCTTTCCAGCATGGCCTCGGTATCCGCCCAGTCGGGATCGGAGGGCGCAGCGTCCTCGGAAAAATCGGTGCCGCGCTGGTAAGGCATGGCAGGCGCTCCCATGTGCCATTTGCCGACAAAACCGGTTTTATAGCCAGCCGCCTGCATGAGCAGCGGCAGCGTGCCGACTTCATCCGCATTGTAGATGCCGGTGTTCCAGCCGATGTTGGGATAGCTCCCCGGGGCACATGTTCGCTGGAAAATGTGGCTGCGCGAAGCATAACGCCCCGTCATAACGGTATAGCGACTGGGGGCACACACAGGCGAAGCTATGTGGAAGCGGGTAAAGCGCATCCCTTCCGCGGCAAGCTGATCGAGCCGGGGCGTCAGGGTGTTGCCGCCATACACCCCGAGGTGCTCGGGATTGTGGTCGTCGGAGTAGAAGATGATCACATTCGGGCGGGCTTTGAGGCAGATTTTATCGAGGGTAAGGGTATATCCGCCGCTGGCGGCGTTTTGACCGGTTACCATCAGGGCGACTCTATGCGCGCCGTTGGTATCGATCCGAATCGTGCCGAGACCCGCCTCCTGCCACGCAACGGTTGCTGCATACTGGTCTAAAGGAGTGCCGATATCGGAACCGTCGATGGAAGCCTGCGCAATTCCGTTGTTGCTCCCGGAGCGGTACCGGATCGAAAGCGTGTAGCGTCCGGCAGGCACGTCCGGCAGGGTGACTTCGAGCGCGTCGCCGATATCATCCGCCGCCAGCTCAAGGATTTCCTCTCCCTCCACCGGAACTCTGGTTAGGGCCGCGCCAACCCCGGTCCGATCCAGCACCTCCGCTTCGCGGCAGAACGAAAAGCGTTGTTTCCCGGTGTGCACCCGCATGCGCGCAAACATCCGGTCCCGACCGCCGGTGGGCACGCGCCTGAAATATTGCATCCGACCGTTTTGTTCCTGCGGCGGCACGGTATGCGCCACCGCTTCGGAACTCCAGTGCTGTAGATCTTCGGACCATTCGACGCGGTGCTCAAAACCGGCGGCGGGCTGCAGCTCGGCTGCATAGTTCATCAGTATGGCGTGGTTCGTGTTGGAAAGCATCCAGGGTGCGGCGTTATCGCCGTCCGCTATGCCGGGATCGAGCCCCAGCAAGTATTCAGCCATGGCAGGCCAGCGGTCTCCGTCGGTATTCTCCTGATCGTCCCCCACCCCGTGAAACGCTTTCCAGTCCTCATATTCGGGCAGGACCGCAAAGGATGAGGCCAGCATCATGAGCATCACAAACGCTACCGCTATATGTTTATCACGCACTTTCATTTCCGGCTTTCCACACAAAGACAGTCGGTACGCAATATACACCTGACGGGCAAATTGTGAACCCTTAAACATCCATTCCAACGGTTTAAAGCTGACTAATCGATCCCGATGTGCAGGCGGCCCATTCGGCTGTCCAGCACGGTGGGAATTTCGTTGGTGACGTATTCGAAAGCGGCGTCGATCACGGCTGTACCGGTTTCAGTATATCCGTCGTTGGTCCATACATTGGACATCAGGTCTTCGGTGAGTTCCAGGTGATAGTCCAGGCCACGCTTGGCTGCGTCGCGCCGGCGGCGGTAGATATATTCCAATGTTTGGAAACCTGCGTCCGCCGGATTTCCAAGGGTTGGAAGAATTCCAATATCGTTTCCATTGGTTGGAACTCCGCCCAGCCCGTATTCATAAAGATTGCTGAGCCGGTCTTCGTCTGCATCAAGCGTGGCGGCAACTGCAAAGTTGCTGCTCCAGCCGTAATCGGCCAGCCAGCCACAGAACTCGCTATCCAGATAGGTGGAGTCAAGGTCCCATTTGTCTTCCAGATAGTGACCCACATCGTTGAGTTCCCGATCGTCAAGCTTCCGGCTGTAGACAATCAGTTCGGCGATATCGCCGCGCCACCCGACGCCGCTGACATCGCTGATGAACCAGTCGTTTGTTCCAAGCGTTGGAACGTTGGCTAAAGCCACGACAATCTTATGTTCCGAATGCGGCGAACCGTATATCTCGAAATTGTTGCCGGGCTTATTGTCGTGGCCATTGACGAAGGTATTGACATCATCGCTACCGGTGGCCGGCAGGGTGCTGTAAATGTTCACGCCGTTGCCACCATTGACGATCATGGCGTTAACCGCTCCACCGCCCGGATTCCCCGCCGTTAGGGATCTAAAAACCCGGCGGTACTTGGTCCAGGGATCTTCGGACGAATTGAGGACGGCGATCACGGTCTGCACCGCGAAAGCGCTGCCACCCACGGGAAGTTTTGCATCGCCGTGAAACTGCACCAGGGCGTGCCCGTTCAGCACGCTATCAGTCAGTACCACGTCTGGATCGGATGCGGTTGCATTCCGGGAGTTGCCCGATTTGTCCGCCCAGAACACCACCTGGTCGCCGGCGCCCAATCCGCTCTCGCCGGCGGTGCCCTCGACCGTTCCGTCCCCGTCCACATCATTTCCGTCCAGCCAGAGTTCGAGCCCGGCGTCCGGAACCGGAAGCGATTGCGGAATGGAGTCATAATCATCGATCCGCACATCATCGAGGTGGAAATAATCCCCGGAACCGCTCAGCGCGGAGGCATCGAACCGGATCTTTTGCACGTCGGCGGTGAACGTGTAGCCGGAGATATCGATGGTATCGAGCCGCCACTCGCTCCAGCTCACCCCGTCAGTGGCTGCATCTTCACCGTCGGCGATAATGCGAAGCACATATTCCCCAGCGCCGTCGACAATCGAAACGCGCACGCATTCGTTGCTGTCGTCAAAACTGTAGCCGCGCCACCAGTATGAGAGCGTCCCGGTTTTCGTGCCACGGAGATTGACTCGGCGCTCCACATAATCGGAACCGGCGGAGCCGCGCAGCCGCACGCCAACCTCACCGTGAAGAGGCGTGGCACCGACCGAAGCATCCCCTTGGAACACCCAGTCGCCCATCCAGCCGGTTCCGCCCGACACGTCACCGGACTCAAAATCATCAAACGCCAGCAAACCGAACTCCGATGCACCTGCTGTCCAGTTTTCGCCGTACTCGTATGCACCCGCATCCGGGCTGCTACCGGAAAAGGTTCCCGGAGCATCATCATGAACCACGCCATAATCAATGGCAGCAGAACCGGCCTTGAGCTGAAAATCCGCAAATGAATCGGGTGTTGAATCCACAAACAGATCCGCGGCTGTGGTTCCTTCCTCAGGGGTCGAGTAGTTATTGAAAATCTGATTGGTGAAAGTGACATGCAACGTACTACCCTCGAACCAGTAGGACTCATAATTGTCGATTGTCCCGTTTGTGAAAGCGGCGATGACGTCAGGATCAGAGGTTGTCTTGGTCCAGTCCTCTGTACCGATGAACGGCACATAGATCGTCGGAGGATCGCTATAATACTTAGCGCTCACACCGTTCCCGAGATTGTTATACGTCGTCATATCCTCGGCATTGCCGTGGCCATTCGGATTCCACCAGCCACTCATCATGGTGTCTTCGATGTCCCAGAACGTGTTATTGTGAACGACGATGTGATGTATCATTCCGTCGCCCTTGCCCCCTTCACTGTTCGAGTTCACGCCATCGGAGCAGCGCCAGATCACATTGTGGTGGATGAGGTGGCCATCGGCCCCGCCATCTGTATAAATACCACGCACATTGTTATGATCGTATCCGCGACCCATCGCAATATAGTCAAAGCACTGCTCAATCCAATTGTAGCTCCGCGATGTATCCTCTCCGGTCCCATAAACATAAATAGCTCCACCGTCACGACTGATATTCATCGCAGAGGCGATATAGTTGGAATTAATCTCGGCACGGCGGGGATACCCGGTGATCGCCTCGGATCCGATATTACGCAGTGTATTTCCGACCACCTGCGTGTCCTTGTCTTTCCCCCAGACCAGCACGGAGCCCCAGGTGATCGCACTCCAACCCAAATCTTCCAGCACACTATCCCGCAGTACATTGTCTGTACCCCAAGGATTGCTCCGGTCGCAGCGGAAGGTTACCCCTCCCCCCCATCCATGCGCAATATAGCAACGCTCAACCAAACTGCGTCTGGCTTCATAGCAATCGACAGCAAACTGCCGGGGCGCGCGTTTTTCGCCGAAACCGTGGTAGTAGGCTGTTCCATACAGGACATTGCATTCCGAAAGCGTGCAATCTGCTGTAAACTCCATATCAACGGCAGCGGCCAAGAAGGTAATTCCCTCAACCCTTACCCCGCTTTTTTCATTAAAGTCCAATCCCAAGTGGCGCGTCCGCACTTCCACCGAACTGTTGTCCGGATCGCCGCCGCCCGGCTGCCAGAGGTAGACCCGGCCTTCACTAGGGTCGTAATGAAATTCGTTTGAATGATCCAGTGCGTTGCGATGAAAGAGAATGTATCCCCGGCCTTCTCCAGTATTCTTATCCTGCCAACGTTCCAGCGAACCGCAGAGCAGCGTATCGGCCGTTGAACTCTCAATGACACCCTGGTTCGCCTGCCAGCTTGTTCCTGCAATATTCAGGCAAAGTCCACCCACCCAATAGTTATCCGGCTTCCCGGTTGAAAAGTTGACAACCCCATTTGTGTCCGTCCAGATATCATCCTGCCCCCACAGTTCATAGTTGGTGGGGTCTTCGGCGAAGTCGGGATAAGCCGCCGGGTTGATGCGTCGGTTGTTCACGAAGACCTGCGGAAAATCCAGATTGGTCGAGATGTTGACGCCGGCCCAATAAACTTCGCCCGCATCCTGCGTCCAGCCGCTGACCGGATCGAGGCCGGAAATGACGACATGCTCTTCGTCTGCGGCCTTGATCGTCAGATTATCACACTGCGCCACACACGTTTCGCGATAGATCCCTTCGTGAATGATGATGGTATCACCGTCATTCGCGGCATCCAGTGCAGCGTTGATGGTTGTATACGATTGTCCTGAACCCACATGCCGGTCAGTTGCACGGCCCGGGAACGCCACGAGCAACAGTAGCATCAAAGTTGTAAAAAACTTCTTCATTTAACTAATCAATTCCGATGTGCAGGCGGACCACACAAGTTGACAGCCCATCCTTAAACAACAGCCACCTAGCAATATACACAAGCCGGCTCAGTTATAAACATTAATTCCCGGCTTCCAATGGTTGGAACTTTTAGGTCACAGGTTTCCAACCATTGGAGAATCAGGTCCGGGTTTTTCCAATCGTTGGAACTTTGACACCGTCTGTTTTTACAGTAGATTACCTTGTTCAAATCGGAGTTGGGTTTTGTCTGATATAAATATGATGAAGCGGGGCTTATTCATTCTGTCTACCGTGCTCTGCGCCACCGGCCTGACGGCGGATGCTGCCGAATATTATGTGGCCACCAACGGAAGCGATGGCGCTGACGGCAGTTTTGCGACTCCTTTTGCCACGGTTCAGCATGCGATCGACCAGCTCAGCGGAGGCGACACCCTCTACCTGCGCGGCGGAACCTACCATCAGGAGACCGCGATTAGCGGCATCGGGGTCTGGACACTCGGCACCGGATGGGACGGACGCTGGGAAGTGACGGACGGCACCTCCCCTCCGGTACTGGTCAGCTTTAATGAAAGCAACACCCTCCGGCTGCGCGATAAACACTCCGTAACGCGTGCGCTGGCCACACCCATAACAGGAGGCACGCTTTCATTCACTTGGGATGCCGACAGCCTGGACAGCGTCAATGAAAAGGGACTGGCGGAAGTGTACGACGGCACATGGCATACGGTCTGGGAGGTGAATACCAACGGCAACGGCGGTGATGTCGAAAATGAGCCCGATGCGCTACTGGGCACCAATATTTCACTGACGGCCTATGGCGCGGTATCGCAGGTTCGTTTTGCCCTGACACCCAACACCAAAACGGGCGACTATCTTTTTGTCGATGATATTCTGGTTTCTGATGGCGGAACGGAGGCTTCGGACAATTTTGACGGCCCGGCCACGCCCATGATCATCGCAAGCTATCCCGGTGAAACCGCCCTCTTTATTGGCACGGAACCGCTCACCAACAATTGGACCCTCCATGCCGGCAGCATTTACAAAACCACGGTTTCCAACGATATCTGGCAGTTGTTCGTTGATGGTGCGGAAATGGTACCGGCGCGCTGGCCGAACGCCTTTCTCGACGACGACTTCAGCCCAACGGTATACAGCCACGACGGGTTTGAGGGCTGCACCACCTTTTCCGATAGCGGCGAGCCGGTTGTCGGTGGCGACGGCGACGTGATCCTGAATCCCGGAGACGTCCTGCTGGATGTAAACAGCAATGTAGTCGTTCGCAGCGATGTCGATCTGCCGGGCAGCAGTGTGACGGGGGCCGTCGCCGTGATGAACATCGGCAGCTGGACCTCGTGGGCGCGCACCATCACGGAGCAACCGACCAACAACGCGTTTGTGTTCCAACCGCAGATTCAGCATCATCAACTCAACGCGCGCGAACAGGTCTTCTTCCTGGAAGGCAAGTTGGACTTTCTCGATGCCCAGACCGAGTGGTTTTACGACATGACCAACAAAACGGTCTACCTCTGGATGAAGGGAGGCGGCGAGCCGACCGGTTTGATCGAAGGCAAGGTGCAGTCCTATGCATTCACTTTCGACAACTGCTCAGCGGTCGAGCTACGCGGAATCGGTTTCTTTGCCACCACCTTCAGGATCGACAACAGCACCGACATGCTGGTCGAGGACTGCAATCTGGACTTCCCGATCACCAGCCGCCGCATGCTGGGCGAGCCGGAGGCCATCAACGTTACTTCGATCAACGCGGACATCGACCAGTGGTCGCCCAGCCGCGCGACGCTGCGCAACTGCACGATGCGGGAGACCGACGGCCCGGCATTTGTCATGTCCGGCTATGGCAACACGGTTGATAACTGCGCCTTTGAATGGATTGACTGGACCGGGGCGCACGGCGGGGGTTTCACTTTTGGAACCGGCAAGTCGCCGGGGCTACGCTTCCGCCGCAACACGGTGAAAACGACCGGCGCCTCGGAAGGCGTGGGCTGCCCGAAGAGCGTCAAGACGCTGACCCGCAACGGCGACTATCAGGACGTCGAGCCGTGGCTGATCGCGCCGTACGTTACGTACGAAGACCTGTATCCAACGCTGCTTGAACTCAACCACCTCTCCGAGATGGGCACGGTACAGAGCGATGGCGCGCACATCCAAGCCGGCTCCCAGCAAATTCCGGGGCTGATGTACCGCTATAACTGGGCCTATGTCTCGGACAAGAACGGACTGCGCTTTGACGGCGGTGGCGGCTGGGATAACGCGCCCCCGGGCGTCGAGGGTACGCAGCATCACAACGTGGTCTTCGGCACGCGCAAGCAGTCCGTCAAGGGCGACCGCGAGTACTGCTTCAACAATACCTGTTTCGATGCTAGCCAGCAGGATATCTATATCGGCGGCAACAATCCGCGTTTCAACGCCTTCAACACGCGCAGCAAGACCGGGAACAATGCCTGCAACACCATCAGTTATGACTTCACCGGTCCGAACGGGGTTTTTCCGGGAGAATCGATTAGCAACTATATCGGCGGCATCGAGGGCACGGACGTGAAGACCCTACTGGTCGATACCGACCAGTTTGATTTCCGTCCGAAGGCTGGATCCCCGCTGGTGGATGGCGGCGCGGTGGAACACGGCTATACCATGGAGCACTTTACCAATTTCCTGGCACCGGAACTCTTTGCCGGCGGACTGCCCACCGGCAACGTGCTGGAATACACCAACGGCATCACCGACGGCTACGTCGGTGCCGCACCCGATATCGGGGCCTATGAATACGGCTCCGATGAATACTGGATTCCCGGACGCAAGCTCGCACAGGCCAGTTTCCCGATTCCAAACATTGGAAGTTCCGACCAGCCCGAAGGCCGCGCACTGATCTTCCTGCTCGGCTACAAAGGGGTGAGCGCCAACATCTGGTTCGGAACCGATCCGGGCAGCCTGCAGTTTCTGGTCAACCGGCCTAATCCGAAAAACGTGATCGACCCGCGCGACTACAGCGTCTATCCGCCTGGCAGCACCACCTGCTACTGGCGCGTCGACACCGTGCTTGGAAACGGCTCCGTCGTACCCGGAGAGGTGTGGAGCTATTCCACCGCGAATTACGTGACTACTCCACCAGGACTTGTTCTGTCGGACGACTTCGAGTCCTATACTGCCGGCAGCGGCCCGACCGGCGATGTCTGGACTACCCAGATTGAGGTGGGAGACGGAACCATCACCGTATTCGATACGGGTACCAACCAGACCGTCCGGTTGTTCAATACCAATGCCGGTTCCCGCACGGTTTTTGGTGCCGCCGATCTGAGCATCTCGCTCGGATTGATGACCGTCAGTTTCGACAGCTATGTGGACGATGCCGTGCCGGTTGACGGTCCGCTGGTGGTGGCGGCGGGCGCGGCAGGGGTGAATGCCGGTGTCAACATTGTGCGCAAGGTGGACATTGACAGCTACGCTACAACCAACAGATGGCAACATTTCGATTGGATTGTAAACCAGAGCGGAATGTCCGCTTCCTACTTAGTCGAAGGTTCTCCCTACGTCGTCTCTCCCGGCAGTGCCGACCTGTGGCGCAATGGAATAATTGTGGAGGATGACGGTACGTCAAAGCCCAACACCAGCGCCCAGACGGATACGACACCGATGGACAGTTTCGGTTGGCAGATCAATCAGCCTGACACCGCCGACTGGCACATCGACAATGTCGAAGTCTGGGACGCACCGCACGTTAAAATCTCCACACCCACCCTGTTCAGCCAATGGGCGGCGACCAATGGTGTCGTGAACCGGTTTGCGGATAGCGACAATGACGGATTGAATAACCTTGCGGAGTATGCACTGGGAGGCATTCCCTCGGTTGATGATGCGGCAACCATCCGGCCATTCTTCTTCACCGAGCACGCGGACTCAATTAATTGGTTCAAATATGTCTACCGCCGCCGCAGCGATTATGCCGCGCGCCGGCTCGAATACCGGATCGAACAAAGCACCAATCTGATTTCCGGTCTTTGGAACATGGACGGTATTGAAGTTGCAGGCATTGGCCCCATCGACAGCGGTTTTGAATCGGTCACCAATCATACGCCACTGAATGATAAAAAAAAATATCTGCGGTTGAAGATTCTGGAACAGTGACCATTTACTGCTCTTCACTGATTCGCTCATAAAGACCGCTTTTCCAAACGCTTCCAAACTGGCTCGGCAGTCGTTCGCGCGCCAGTTTGCGGAACGGTTCAACATCAATCGGCACAAACTCAACGCCGGATGCCTCGAGTTCTCGACGGTACTCCGACTCGGCGCGCGCCACCTCCTGATTATGCCAGCGGGTAGCCTCGTCCAGCGCCTGCAACAGCCATTCCCGTTCCTGTTTATCGAACCGCCCATCGAACGACGGCCCGATGGATGGCACGTAAAAACCGATCAGATGGCGCGTTTCCATAATGTACTTCTGGACCTCCTGAAGATGGTTGGCGTAGATCGTGGCCAGCGGGTTTTCCTGCCCTTCAACAACCCCCAGCTTGAGCGCCATGAACATGTCCGTAAAAGGAATGGGTGTAACGTTCGCGCCAAAGGTCTGCCACGCCTTGATATAGACCTCCAGCTCAGGCACGCGCAGCTTCAGCCCTTTCAGATCCTCGGGACTGAGAACCTTCCGGGAGGTGGTGGTCAGATAGCGGGGACCGCGAAACCACGGCTGCATCAAACGGATACCTGCCCGCGCCTGCATAACCCGCCGCAGCTCCGTTCCGATATCCCCGTTCCAAACCGTCTCGACATGCTCGTAGTCGCGCCAGACAAAGGGCGCCTCAAATGCGCCGTATTCCGGTGCGTACCAGCCGACAATCGCGAGCCCGGTCACAATCATATCCACACTGCCCAGCTTCAATCCCTCGGTCAGTTCACGCTCATTGCCCAGCTGGCTGCTGGGGTACAACCGGACTTCCAGCCGTCCCCCGGAGGCTTCATTCACGCGGCCCGCCAACCGGCTTGCCGCCTCATGCAGCAACTCCGACGGACCGGGTGCATAGGCCACACGGACGATTTTCGGATGTGACGGCGCCGGCCCGCAACCGCACAAGGCTGTCAATACGGCAACGGCCCCCCATCGAACCGCACTAAGTCCGAACCTTCTCATTTCAACCTCCCGGCGGCGCCTTCCACCAGCCAAAGCGAAATGTCAGGGAAAAATGTTATCAGCAGGAGCAGGATGACCAGCATCACATAGAAGGGCCGGAGATTATGCACGATCGTCCGGACCGACACCCGGCTGATCCCCGAGATCACAAACAACAGCATACCCACCGGCGGCGTCAGAAGCCCGATCATGATGCCGAGTTGGAAAACGACACCAAAGTGCACCACATTAATCTGATAGGCGTTCAGGACCGGCAGCAGCAGCGGTGTCAGAATAATCATGATACTGCCGCCCTCCATGACCATACCCAGCACAAGAATCAGACCGAGCAACATCAGCAGCAGCAGCGAGCGGCTTTGGGTCAGCGACTGGAACAGGCCGATGAACTGGCCGGCGTCCACTTCGCGGGTGATCAGAAAACCGAAGCAGGAGGCACAGGCTATAATGAGCATGATCGACGCCGTCCGCCGGGCGGTGACGAGCAGAATCCCGGGCAGATCCCGCAGATGGAGCGATCGGTAGAAGCAGAACCCCGCCAGCAATCCATAGCCCACCGCTAAGGCGCCTGCCTCGGTCGGTGTGACCAGCCCACCGAAAATTCCGCCTAGGATGATCACCGGCATCAGCAGCGCCGGCACCGCGCTGCGCAGGCTTGCCCACAGCTCGCACCGGCTGTGCCGTTCCCCTCCCGGATAGCCGTGACGATACGCGATCCACGCGCACACCGCGAGTGTTCCCGCGGCCAGCAGCATGCCGGGCACGGTACCGGCCAGGAACAACTTGCCGACCGATGCACCCGATACGGATGCGTAAATGATAAATCCCACGCTGGGTGGAATAATCGGACCCATCGTCGCCGCCGCCGCATTCAATGCAGCTGCATACCCGCGCGGATAACCCTTCCGTTCCATCATGGGAATCATGGTCGAGCCGACCGCCGCCGCACTGGCAATCGCAGCGCCCGACACCATAGCCACCAGCATATTGACCGCCACCACCACATAGGAAAGACCCCCGCGCGGCGGCCCGATGATCGCCAACGCCAACCGCGTCAACCGCCGGGTGATCCCCGACGCGTTCATGATCTCGCCCGCCAGAAGGAAAAACGGCAATGCCAGCAGCACCAGGGAATCGGCCCCCACGCAAACCCGCTGGGCGACAATCATCGGCGACATATCCGTGCACGTCAGCACGTAAACGAGGGAACTAAGGCCAAGTGCATAGGCGATCGGCATCCCCAGCACCAACAGCAGCAGCATGACACCAATCAAGACTTCCATGCGTCACCTCCATCGGCCGGAGGCAATGCATCTTCAAGCGCATCGCGTTCGGAGAACTCGCCGCGCATGAGTCGTCTAATGGCATACCACAGGCCCAGTGCGGCCGAACAGGGCAACGCCGCGTAGAACAAGAGGTTCAACGGCCACTGGAGTGCGGAAGTGAACGAGCCGCGAGTGGACCAGACCCAGGCGGCACCCAAAACCACCATTCCCGCCTGAAAAAGACAGATCCCCACCAGCATCGCCGCATCGACCCTGCGGCGAATCGGCGCAGGCAGCTTCTCGACGAAATACTCGACGCGGATGTGTTCGCGCTCGCGCAAGGTCACCGCCGCACCCAACAGGGTAAACCAGACAAAGAGATAGCGGACCAGCTCATCGCTCCAGGACAACGAGTGGTTCAACACATAACGGAAGAATACCGCCGTCAGCACAATGCTAACGATCCCAGCGCTGAGACAAGCCAGCACCGCATCCGCCGCAATTGAAATTAAAACAGTCCCAGACAGTTTTTTTTTCATCATTCCTTTCATTTTGCCGCTTCGCATACTCGTGTCCAATGGCTGGAATAAATTTTCCAACCATCGGAACACCGCTAATCGACCTTCCGCCTTTCCGGCCAGATGGCGATGGCGTCCTTCACGATGCGCTGACCATAGCCGAAGCCGGTGGAGTCCAGTCCCGGAGCACCCTTCGTTTTCTTCGCAAACTTTTTCCAGTCGTCCAGCGTCAGGCGGTCATCGGTGTGGCTGTGCTGGAAAGCATCCATCGCCTGCATGAAGACATAGCCGTGCTGCGTTTCCTCCGCCTCGTTGTAGATGGCCTTGAACGCGGCCTCGGGATCGCCGCACAATCCCAGTGCCTGCGCGGCCATGATCCGGTTCCCGTCCATGGGATCATCATTCATCATTTTCCTTAGCGTCTTTTGCACCTTCGCCTCTTGCGGGCGCACCAGGAACACGCCGTAGGCGCCCCAGTGGCGGACAACCGGGTTTTCATCCTGCATGAGCTTGAGATATTCCTTCATCTTCTTCGGATCGCCTGCACTGGTGTCCTTGGCGATTTGCAACAAACGTTCCACCGGATACCGGTCGCTCTGCGCATATTCATAGAGGGTTTTGATTTCCTTGTCCGGTCCGACAAGATCGTAGAACAGCGGTTCGGGGATCAATCCGAGGTCACGGGTTTCAATCATCCACTGGTCGAGATCCTTTTCCAACCTCTTCATGCGTTCGTGGTGTTGTTTTTGTTCTGCGAGGTTGGCCACGTGCCATGGATCGTTCTGCGTATCGAAAAACTCAACCAACGGCTTGGGCTGGAAGAACTGCGACTGGACAGGATCGCACTTGCCCGCATCGTAATGGTTTTCCCACGCCACCCAGTTGGCCTGTACCGTCGGACCGTAGCGGGTGTCGCGCCCGCAGGGACGGTGCGGCATAAAGTTGCGGATAAAATAGTAGCGTCCGTCGGTCACCGCGCGGCTAAAGTCAAAGCGTTCCGCCATGCTGTCGCGGTAGAAATGAACCGATTCCTCTTCAGGCTCCGCGTTGGGTCCCAGGAAAATATTCCCCTGCATCAATTCCGGCACCGGCAATCCCGCCAACGACAGCGCCGTCTTCGGAAAATCGATGAAACTCACCAGCCGGTCAGAAGCACTGCCGGGCTTGGACGGAGCCAGGTGCTGCCACTTTCCCGGGAAACGAACAATGAACGGAACCTGGGTGCCGACGCTGTAGATATAGCGCTTGGAGCGGCAGAGCATCCCTCCGTGGTCGGAGTAGAAAAACACAATCGTGTCATCGGCCAATCCAGCTTCCGCCAGATCGGCCAGCACCCCGCCCACCTGCTCGTCCATCCAGGTGATAAGGTCGTGGAGCCGCGCCCAGTCCTGCCGGATTTCCGGCAGGTCGGGATGGTAAGGCGGCAGCTCGATGTCCGAAGGATTGATTCGCGGCGTCGCGGGAATTTCCTTCCGCTTCACGACGTTTGCGATGTTTTTGGAACTGAGCTTGCTTTCGTGGGTGGTGGTGAAGTTGAACACGGCAAAAAAGGGCTGCCCCGGCTGCCGGTTTTTAAAGTGCGCCTTGTTGCTGGATTCATCCCAAAGTGATTTATCGCTACCGTAGTTGGAGTTGTAGTCCTTCTTGCTGTTGTTGGTGCAGTAGTACCCGGCCTCGCGGAAAATTTTCGGGTAGGCGGAAATGCACTTGGGAAGCTGCACGTTGGAGCGCATCTGGTGGGTGCCGATGGTCGACGCATACATGCCGGTCAGCAGCGTAGAACGGGCCACCGCGCAAACGGGCGCGTTGGCATAGGCGCGAGTATAGCGGATGCCATCCAACGCCAGCTTGTCCAGATTCGGCGTCTGCGCCTCCTTGCAACCGTAGCAACCGAGATAGGGACTGATGTCCTCGCAGGTGATCCACAGGATGTTCGGTTTATCTGCCCCAAAACAGGCAACAACCACGAAAACCATCAACAAGGCTTTTTGCAAAACCCAATACGGTGTAGTGCGTGCTTCCATTCCGATTCTTCCTTTCGCTCATGCAACATCAGCGACTTTTGTAGGGCTGGAACGGTTGCAGACCTTCCAGCCGCGGCGGGAAGGCTTTCAGCCATTCCCGCCCTACAATCTTGAAATTCAACCCAAAGTACCGCTATTGATCCAAGCTACTCACAACCAATCATCGTTCCTGCCCAGCCGAATCCATCGAGCAATTCACCGCCTTTAACCGTTTCCGCGTCAACTTTGTATTTTCCGTCCGCTTTAACAGCAAACCATTCGGGGAATTGGTTGATGCGCGGATAGTCGATCGGCAGTTTCTGGTTCCCGTCCTTTACCGCACCTTTTTCAAAATCATAATCGACCGGCAGCCCATTCCGCAACGTCGCCACCCTTTCCTCGGTTTCCAGAATCCTGAGCATCCGCCCGTGGTAGAGATCCCGATCCGTCAGCGCCGAAACCAGCACCATGAAGGCATAGTTGTCGGCCGCCGAATCCTTGCCGTTCCAAAGGTCTTTACTCTTGTTGAGATTCCGCGGCACCAACCCCGTTTTCGGGTCGCAGTGCGGCGCCCAGCCATCGATATATTTCCGGCATCTGCGCAGCGCCTCATTCGCCTGCAGTCCGTGTATCCGGGCGCGGTCGACTGCCGTCAAACCCTCCTCCTGAAGCCCAGTCGCCCACTGATCGAGCAAGGATGCCGGCTGCCCTGTGAGCGGGACTTCGATTGCAAGAAACAAGGAACTGTCGCCGAGGAAGTGATAGGGAGTGTCGGCATATTTCTGGCCACCCACTTCACCAAACCGCATCCAGGCCAGCGGTTCTGCATCCACGCACAATGCCACGGCTGCGACAAACAAAAGTCCAACCAGTTTTTTGAACATCACTCCCTCTTGTTTTCCAATCCCTGTCAGCTGCTTTATTTTTTCTTTCCCTTCTTCTTTTTTCCGCCAGCCTTTTTCTTCTTGTCGCCCTTGTTGGCCGACTGTGCTTTCGGGGTATCCATCGCCACGCCGGTATCGCCCTGCTCCGCCATCCAGCGATCCAGCTCGGCGCGCAGCCGTTTTTTAACTGCGGCGTATTCGGGATTGTCGGCGAGGTTTTCGAGTTCATACGGATCGGCATCCACGCGATAGAGTTCCTCCGCCGGGCGGTTGTGGAATTTCTTCAGCAGCTCTTTCGCACGTTCGTCGCCCGCCGCTTCGGCCTTTTTCAGCGCAGGCCAAAACGTCAACCGCGAATCCTTCGTCACGGCATGCTTCTCGTGGTATGAGGCATCCGGCGTCAGGTTCCACAGATAATGGAATTCCTCGTCGCGGATGGAGCGGATCGGGTACGGCTCGCCCTCTGGCACATTGTTATGGACGCCGTAGACATATTTCCGGTGGCTGCTTTTCTTACCTTCCAGCACCGGCAAGAAACTGCGTCCGTCAAGGTTGTATTCCGCCGGGTTGCCGCCGGCGGCATCAATAAAGGTCGGCAACACATCCGCCATCTGCACCATCGCGTCCGTCTGGCCGCCCGGCCTGATCCGCCCCGGCCAGCCCGCCAGCAGACCGGTATGCACACCTAGGTTCCAGTTGCTCCACTTGGCAAAGCCCAACGCCCAGCCCTGCTCCGAACTGAACATCACCAGCGTGTTGTCCGCCTGACCCGACGTTTCCAATGCCTGGAAAACTTCGCCCACCTCGCGGTCGAGGTCGGTCACCTCGGCAAGATAGCGGGTCATCACCTCGCGGATCTCCGGACTGTCGTGCTGGATCGGCGCCAAGTGAAGCTTGCCGGGATCGAACTGCGAGGCGTCACCCGTCGTCCACGGCGCATGGCTGTTGTGCGAACAGATATACAGGCAGAACGGCTGATCCTTGCCCTTGGCCATGAATTCGCGGACATCATTGCCCGCCGGAAAGTTCTTTAGCACCTCGAACGGGAAAACCGCTTTCGGACTCGCGTGTACCTTGCCGGAAATGCCCACGCGATAGCCGAGCCCGCCCAGATGCTGGCAAACGCTCTTCGTGCCCGGCTTGGCGGAGGAATGGTTCCACGCCACACCGTTGCGGACGGGATAGAGACCCGTGTACAATTCTGCCCGGAACGGGGCGCACATCGCCATCGAGGAATAGGCGCGGTTGAACTTCATCCCCTCCCGCGCAATCCGCTCAATATTCGGTGTCTTTACATCCCTGCCGCCATACATGCTAAGCATGCTGTAGGTCAGGTCGTCCGCCAGAATGAATAGAAAGTTGGGCTTGCGCGTTGCCGCCCCCGCCCCTGTCACTGTCAGCGCAACAGCGCTTCCCGCTGTTGCCAAAAAACCGCGTCGTTTCATGTTTCTCCTTACTCGATATTGATTATCACTTCACACATTTTGCCCTTTTTCAATTTTAGCGGAATGCCAAAGGTTCCGAGTTTCACCTTCCTGTCTTTGCCGTTCACCATCAGCGCAGCGGGTGTTCGGCGGCACAGTAGCTGGATCTTCTGATCCTTTTTCGAAACCAGCATCGCCGTCAGCACCTTTTGATCCAAATCCCACTTCAGCGACTCGATTTTGATCTGGCCGCGGCACAGGATGCCGTATGCGCTGCCTTTGACATAATCGTCCGGCAGGCTCGGCAGCAATTCCACAACGCCTTCTCGTGAATAGACGAGCCCTTCCAGCAACAAACCGTGCCACGAGTTGATGAAGTCGGCGTTGAATGCACTGCCGGGATTATGCAAAGTAAACAGGCTTGGAAGGATGTAGCGGTTGGTGAACAGCGCCAGGCAATTCTGTTTGTAGATTTCCGTTTCGCGCAGCCGCGCGGCGGCAAAGGCGCGCACCAACAAACCGTGTGCGCTCTTCATCTCGAAATCGAAACCGTTCTTGCGTTTGCGCAGCATTTTAACCATGGCGGCATGCAGTGCTGGATTATCCTCCGGGACACCCATCTCGTGCGACGGCCACGCCGGGTAGGTCTGCGCCGCGTGTCGGTGGGCATGGTTGTCGCGGATATCCGGATGGGCCCACTCCTTGAGCGCGCCGTCTTCGTCGTTCAAGTAGGGCGGCAGATCCTTCAGCATCTGCTTCCATTTCCCAACCCGGTTGCGGTAGAGCCCGAGCCGCTTGCTTTCGCGCACCAGAATTTCCAGCACCTGCCGGCAGACGGCGAGATCCATCACAGCGTTGACAGTGCTTAATGTGGACATTTCCTTCCCGCCCTTGGTAACAAAAGCACGGTTTTCCGGCGAGAAGGAGGGAACATACACATAGTTCCCGTTTTCATCGCGGTGCGTCAGGAAATCCTCGTAGAAGAGCGCAATCTTTTCGTAGAGCGGCAACACATCCTCGCGCAGGAATTTTTCGTCGCCCGTGACCTCGCAGTATTCATACAGCGGATAAGCCAGCCAGCCCGCGCCAGCCGTCCAGAACCAGCCGTACCAGCGCACACTCGAATGGTGCATGTATCCGCTGCGCCCGTCCGTGCGGCTCGGGGCCATCACTCCGCGGCAGTTGTACAGGCTGCGTGCATTCGTTTCCCAGTCGTCGATCTGGTCGCGGATCAGGTTCCAGTAGGAATACACCACCGTCTCGGGCAGATTGCCGATGTTGCCCCCCGCCATCTGTAGGTTGATATTGGTATCCGTCGTGTAGTCGCCCGACCATGCGGCGGTCGTGTACGGGTTCCAAACGCCCGGCAGGTTGGGCGGCAGGCCGCCGCAGCTGCCGATATAGGTAAAGCGGCTCATCTCGAAAAGCTTCTGCGTCAATGCCGCACTCAACCGGTTGTCGGCAACCATTTCCTTCTGCTTTGCCAGCAGCGCTTCGTTATCCAGGAAATAGTCACTACCCGGCTTCAGGTTGACCAGGCAGCGCCGGAACATTTCGCCGTGCATATCGGCGTGCCGCGCCAGCAGGTAATCGTAATCGGGTTTCAGCGACGAAAGATCGGCTTTCATCAATCCTTCGGTCTTGTCCGCGTCGCGATCAAACTGCTCCACCGATTCAATGGCGGAAAGCAAAAGCATTCCGTTTTTTTGCCGGAGCTTGCGGACAACCCCGATATACCCGCGGGTGTGCAGCTCGTCATACTTTGAACGGAAAACAATCCAATCCTCGGAAACGTCCACGCTGTTGACCACATTCTCTGGGAGTGGAGGGATCAGTTTGATCGAAGCGGTGGCGGCCTCCACCATGTGTACCGCCACCCGGTCGGGCCGCGAAACAAAGGTGCGCGTTTGAAACCGCCGGCAACCCCGGTTCCATCCCACCGAAATTTCACCGGTCTCGAAATCGGTCTGGCGGATATAGCCCGCTACCGGTTCCGCGGACTCGGGATAGGCGATTTCCAGTGCGAAACCCTGATGATAGCCGTCGGTCCAGACAATCTTGTTCCCGTCGAGCACCTTGTCCCAACCATCCTCGTTGGCCTTTTTCCACCACCACTGGTAGGCCTCGTCATAACGGCCTTCCAGCATCATTTGCTGCATTTCGGGGACATATTTTCCAATGTCCGGCGGCGGCGTGGTTTCACGCTTCGTTTTCGGCAGGTAGAGTTTTTCATGGTTGAAGAAGAGCAGTTCCCGATCCGTGTAGCCCGTCACCATCACACCCATCGTACCGTTGCCGGTAACAAAACCCTCCATCCACTTTTTCTTGTTTTTGGCGGGCGGCGAAAAACTGTGCATCCCGTGGGTATACATCAGCTTATCGGACGTGTCGGAACATACCCCGCGCACAGCTACCAGCGCCGAACCCGCTGCCAACCCCTTCGTCTTCAGATACTCGCGCCGATTCATGAACCACCCCAATTTTAGATTACAGTTCTTTTATTTTGATGTTTCTCCAGCGCACCTGCGCTCCGATTTTTTCGACACTCTTGCCAACGCCGTGCACCTGCAGGGCGATGAAGCCGGTCGCCGTCATATCATCCTGGAGGTCTGCAGCGGGCACGCCGTTGATCCAGGTTTTGATGGAACTGCCGCGGCACTCGACTTTGAAGTGATTCCATTCGCTCTGCTTGAATGCTTTGCGGGCCGCTTCGTTCTCCTTCAGGTCGTTGAGCCAACCGCGTCGCGCCTCGTCGTAAATGCCGCCTGAATAGGCGCGCTCCGAAGGATCGATCTCCACCTGGTAGCCATGCACGCGTCCGGCTTCAAACTTTTTGGTTTTCTCGCCGATTTTGACCGTCTCGTCCTTCTCGTATGCCGCACTTCTGATCTGGATGCCGGAGTTGAGTTTTGGATCCACCTTGAAATCCAGTTCCAGGATAAAATCGCCGTAGCACTTTTTGGTGCACATAAAGCTGTTCTGTGCTTTCGGCACCGTCGTACCGACAATCTCGCCGTTTTCAATAGTGTACTTCGCCTCGCCGCCCTTCTGGGTCCAACCGTTGAAGCTCGTACCGCCAAACAGCGCAACAAAGCCATTATCCGCAACACCGGACTTCATCGAACCGCAACCCGAAACAACCGCCACCAAACCGAGTACCAACATCTTCTTCATAACCATTCCTCCCATTACGTTTTCCAACCATTGGAAAACCGTTGTTTAAAAACTTCCAGACCCTGGAAAAAGCACGTCCCGCGATTCCAAGGACTGGAAAACACACATGGCACCTACTTTTTCTTCCCCTTGCCTTTCGGCTTCCGTTTCTTCGGCGGAATGCTCGGATGAAGCGGCGAACCGCCGGTATATTCATAGGCATCGAACTTTTCCCCGCCGCCGACCACGCGCGGATCACCGGTGGCCTCCAACTCGTCATTGAGCTGCTTCGCAAGCTTTTTGAGGACATCGGCGAACTCGGGATTGGCCGCTAGATTGATCTGTTCGTCCGGATCCTTGCGCACATCGAACAGCTCGTATTCGGGACGCTTGGCGAACGACAGGTCGAATAGCCGCCGGTGTTCCGCATCCTTGTCGCGGTTTTCCACCATGTAGGTCTTGGTCGGCCCGTTGTCGCAGTCGCCAAACCAGGCGCCGGGGAAAAAGGCGTTCTTGAAATCCTCCGTGCCGGCCGGCCAGCGGTCGGTGCTGAAGTTGCGGACCAACAGGAATCCGTCGGTGCGGATGGCACGGCAGGGATAACCACCGGAATCCGGCGCGGCCTGGGCCGGGCAGTGCCGTTCCTTGCCAAACAGAATGTGGCTGCGCGACTTTTGGATGCGTCCGCTCTTTCCGGCGGTCAGCTGCGGAACCAGGCTGCGCCCCGTCATGATTCCGGGAATCGGCAACCCGGCCGACTCCAGAAACGTCGGCGCATAGTCGGTGGAACTGACATAGTCCGTGATGCGGTGCCCGCCCTCGTAATGTCCCGGCCAATGGATTGCCAGCGGCACGTGCGCACCGTCGTCGTACACATTGCTCTTGCAACGGGGGAATGGCATGCCATGGTCGCTTGTCATCACCACAATGGTATTGTCCAGTTCGCCCAGCGCACGGATCTGCTCGATGTGTTCGCCGGTTTCGCGGTCAAAGCGCTGGACTTCGAAATAATAGTCCGCCACGTCGCCACGCACCTCCGGTACGTCGGGAAAGCAGCCCGGCACATCGATCTTATCCAGCGGGATACCATCCTGCGCCCCGGAATCCTTGGTGTACGGACGGTGCGGATCGATCGACCCGAACCAGAAACAGAACGGCTTGTCCTTCGGACGCTTTTCAAGGAACTCCGCAAAGTTCTTGAACTGGTCACCGGCCGGGTTGCGCGACCGTTCACCGAGATTCCCGGGCGCCCACCCCTTGCGGGTGTAGCCCACGCAATAGCCCGCCGCCTCCAGCAGGTCGGGATAGACCGGGTTCTTCACCGGAATCGGGCCGTACAGGTTGGCCGCCTCGTCCAGCCGCCAGTGCCACTGCCCCGTCAGGATCGCTGCGCGCGATGGCGCGCAGGAGGGCGATGAAATATAGGCGTGCTCAAACAGAATGCCTTCCTTTGCCAATCGATCGAACGTCGGCGTCTTGACGACCTTGTCGCCATATGCGCCCGCGTGCGCACCCCAGTCGTCCGCAATCGCAAAAAGAATGTTCGGCATTTTTTTCGCCGCTTTCGCCATCAGCGGCGCAACCGCCGCCCCCGCCAGTGCCATTTTTGAAAAACTTCGCCGGTTCATGATGTTTCCTTCCCTTTACAGTTTGATTCTCCAACTACGCATATAAAATCATTTATTGCATTTAGACCATAATTCGGCCGCGATTACAAACAGCTTTGTAGCCACAACCATCCAAAAGTGCTTTATTCTTTAATCTGAAAACCCAGTTCTTCATAGTGGGGCGTTTAACGGTACGGGAAGAGTGCAATTCCAATGAAAGTCGTCATAACCGAAAAGCCGTCTGTCGCACGCGATATCGCCTCGGTGCTGCAGATACAGAATAAGAAGTCCGGCTACATCGAAGGCCGCGGCTGCGCCATTACGTGGGCGTTTGGGCATCTGGTCACCTTGTTGGAGCCGGGTGAATACGACCCCGCCATGAAAAAATGGCGAACCGAATACCTCCCCTTCATCCCCGACGAGTTCCGGCTCAAGCTCATCGACAACCAGGGCGTGGCCAAGCAGTTTGACACCATCAAGACCCTTTGCGAGCAGGCCGAGGAGATTGTATGCGCCACGGACGCCGGACGCGAAGGGGAACTCATCTTCCGCTACATCCTCGCGCTCAGCCATTGCGAGGACAAGCCGATCCGCCGCCTGTGGCTCAATTCGCTGACACCGGACGCCATCAAGGAGGCGTTCAAGAACCTGAAGGACGGTCACGAATACGATTCGCTCTACGACGCCGCCCGCTGCCGCAGCGAAGCCGACTGGATTGTCGGGCTGAATGCCACGCGCTACTTTACCGTCCGTCACGGCCGCACCGGCGGCACCTCCGACCGTGTGCTCTGGAGCATCGGCCGCGTGCAGACCCCGGTGCTGGCCATGATCGTCCACCGCGACGACGAGATTCTCCAGTTTACTCCCCAGCCCTTCTGGGAACTGACCACGCTCTACCGCGAGATTGCATTCAAATACACCGGTAAGCGCTTCGAAAAACCCGACAAGGCACAGGAACTGCTCGAAAAAATACAGGGGCAACCCTTCGAAATCATGTCTATCGACGGGAAGGATAAAAAGGAGCAACCGCCCCAGCTGTTCGACCTCACCACCCTGCAGCGCGAAGCCAACAAGCAGCATGGGCTCTCCGCCGCCGACACCTTGGCGGCGACGCAAACCCTGTATGAAACCAAACTCGTGACCTATCCGAGAACGGACTCGCGCTATCTTAACAACGACATGAAGCCGCGCATCCCGAAAATCATGGAGCAGCTCCGACCGCTGCGGGCGGAACAGATCCAACCGCTCAACCTCGCCAAGCTTCCATTCACCAAGCGGATCATCGACGACAAGAAGGTGACCGACCACCACGCCATCATTCCCACCGGTATCCAGCCCCGGCAGCTCGGGAAAAACGAACAGTTGATCTACGATCTGATCACCACCCAGTTCATCGCCGCCTTCTATCCCGTCTGCCTCAAAAAAATCACCACCGTGAAGGGCGAAAGCAACCAAGTTGAATTCCAGGCCAAAGGCACACAGATACTGGAACCCGGCTGGACCATCCTTTTCCCCAAGCCCCAGAAAAAAAACACCGAGGAAGAAGACGACCAACAAATGCCCGCCTTCGAAAAAGGCGAAAGCGGCCCGCACGAACCCATGCTGCGCGAAGGAACTACCAAGCCGCCAAATCACTTCACCGAAAACTCCCTGCTCGGAGCCATGGAAGCCGCCGGCAAACAGGTCGACGACGACGCCCTGCGCGAAGCGTTGAAGGAACGCGGCATCGGAACCCCCGCCACCCGCGCCGCCATCATCGAAACCCTGCTGCGGCGCAACTACATCGAACGGAACAAAAAACAGATCCTCGCCACCGACATGGGACGCTGCCTGATCGCCCTCATCCAGGATCCGATGCTCAAGTCGCCGGAAATGACCGGGATGTGGGAGGAGAAGCTCAAGAAGATCGAGCGCTCCGAAACCAAGGCCGCCGAATTCATGGAAGACATCGTCGACTACACCCGCAACCTCATCCACACCAGCTCCGCCACCAGCATCGACCCCGCCCGCTGGGGTACGTGCCCCCTCTGCGGCAAAGAGATCATCAAAGGCAAGCGCGCCTACGGCTGTTCCGGCTGGAAAGAAGGCTGCACGTTTGTCCTGAACCCGAACCACAGCGGGCTCTCCCTGTCCGAAACCCAGGTCCGCACCCTGCTCCAGTCGCACATCCTGCCCTACTCCGTCCGAATCAAGGATGAACCCCGCCTGCTCGTCCTATCGCACATGGGCCACCCAATGGACATCAATATCCCCTCCGCCGACAAGCAGGTGAAAGACCGGAAGCCTCGGTAAATCAAACCCGTTACCTTTGGGCAAACTCGCCAAACGTATGCGGAAACTGTTTCACCTGTTTCCCCAGCAACTCCTTGTGTTTTTCGCGGATCGCTTTGTATTCAGGATTGTCCCACTCGTTCTTTTCCTGGCCGGGGTCGCGGCGAAGGTCGTAGAGCTGGTCGGGATCGAACGCGGCCGGATGCCGCTCCAGCATGATCTTGGATTTTCCCTTGCGATCACCGCCCGTGTGCAGCTGCGGTTTTTCCCTTGTCGGCAGTTCATGCCCTTCCGGGAACCGAAGCGCTACATACTGCCACTCCTTCGTCACCACCGCGCGGGCATAGCCGAACTCGATCAACACACTGTCGCGAATCTCCGCTTTTGGGTTTCCAAACATTGGAACCATGCTGAAACCATCCAGTACGCAATCCGCCGGAACCGCCGCCCCGCCCACATCCACCATCGTGGCCGTGATGTCCAGACTCGCAACGAGACTGCTACTCACCTGCCGCGGTCGGATGCGACCTTTCCAGCTCACCGCCATCGGCACATGCGCGCCGCGCTCGAACGGCGAAAACTTGTCGATGCTCTGGTGGTCGCTCAGGAAAAAGACCAGCGTGTTTTCCTCCAGCCCCAGCTCGCGCAGCTTGCCCAGCAGGGCGCCAATGCTGTCGTCCAGCCAGGTCAGGATCGCCGCATCAGGATTCGCTTTCGGAACATTTTCCCAAAACCGCTCCAGCATATCCTCCGTCGACGGCTGAACC